>JBHEMR010000152.1:0-9096 GCA_046262495.1 Pseudonocardiaceae bacterium
GTGTCGACGGCGTAATCAGGACGGCGAGTCTTGGTGGGTGTGGGCGCCGTGGACGGAGTCGCCGCGATGTTTTGTTGGGCGCCTGAGTTGGCGTCGGGCTTGCCGATAGTGTCGGGGCTGGCCGGCTTCTTTGATGAGTTAGGTGCGCCCGGCTTCGCAGGTGAGTGCCGCGCGGGGACCCTCTCCGGAGTCTTGGGGCTGACCGGAATCGCTGTGCTGTTCGACGTGTCCGGCTGGGTTGATTTGCCTGATCCAGCCGGTGTATCTGAATCAGCCGGCCGGTCTGATTGAGCCGGTGCATTTGGCTTAATCGGCACATCGGGCTTATTAGGTGTGTCCGATTCGGCCGGGATATCTGATTGAGCTGGCGCATCTGGCTTGGCCGGTGCGACGGGTCGCGCCTGTGTGCCCGAAGCGTTAGCAGGATCCGGGTTGACCGCCTTCGTAGGTTTGTGCGCGGCTGGGGCAGCTTGGTCGACCGAATTCTGTCGGTGTATCGGAGGGACGGCTGGCGCTTGTCGTTGCGGACGCGGCTGCGTACGCAGCTGCTTTTGAGGTATCGGGATTACACGCGGCGCCTGGATTACCGGGCCCGTCCGAACTATTCGCGGCACCGGTATTTGGGGTACCGTTGCTGCCTGTGGAGCGGGGACCGAATGGGGTGCGGGGGCCGTTTGGGGTGCGGGAATCACCTGAGGTGCCGGAATGACCGGATGTGCTGGAACCAGCTGGGGTGCTGGAATGCTTGGGACGGCCACCTTGTTGGCAGCATCCGCTGTGGTCGCATTTTGCGGAGCACTTCCCACGGGAGCTGCTTCGAGGGAGGCCTGTCCACGGGTGGTGGTCTGATGCTGTTGCCGTACGACCAGGGCGCTCAATCCGCCGACAGCCACCATGGCCATCACTAGTAAGGTCAGCAAAATGCTATTAGCGTGCGCCCAGCGAACGTTCATCGAAGGCCCCCATTCGGCTCGACTCCGCCCCAGGAATCAAACCAGATCTACATCAGCGAGATGGCGGAGATCGACGCTGCGCGATACGTGTACTGACCCCTTTCAGTAGCACCGGCCCCCGACCACCTGTCAGGGTAGGTCGCCGCTGCGCGGAGGGTCAAGGGGCGGCGATCCCGTGCTGGCCAGGGCGTTATCGCGCACAGTGTCCGCTCGACTGCTACTAACGACGTTACAGAACGGTTCGCCGGTGCTGGGAGGCACGACGATGGGTAACGAGTACCTGGAGTGCAACTACGCTCCGCTGCCGCGAGAACAGACGATCACCCAGTTGGCGGTCACCGGCACCATCCCGGCCGAGGACGACGGGGTGCTCATGGGGTTCGGTCGGCGACGCCAGCACCGACCGTAGCGACCTGACCATCCTGGACGCAGCGAGCTTAGCGACGATCGCTGTGGTCCACCTGCCGGTCCGCGTGCCCTTCGGGTTCCACGGCAACTGGGTGCCGACCCAACGACGTGAGTTAGGAGCTCCCGAACGAGAAGTGCCGGTCCGCGGCGGCAGAACTGAAAGTGACGGTCAGCGGCAGCGTGAAGGACTGGCCCTTGCACTTGGCGTCCGCAGTGGCGGCCATCGTCACGGAGACCTCGTAGGCGTGGAAGCTGTTCGCTCGGATGAAGCCCACCGGACTGTCGACTGGAGCGCTGGTGAGGGTACCGGCGGGGCAGCCGCTGACGGTTGCAGTCGAACTCCCCGCGCTGATCGACATGACCCGAACGCCGTAGTCCTGGGAGTTTTTGACGTAGACGGGGAATGTCCCGGTCGTGCCGGGGGCCAGCGGGCGGCTTTGGTCGTCTGGAGTGACGGTGAGATCAGCAGAGGTGCTACCCCCAGCCTCACCACTACCGGCAGTGCCGATGAAAAAGCCCACCCCAACGAGCGTGAGAGCGATGAGCAGGGCGAGACCATCGCGGACGTTGAGACTACGCACGCTGGTACCTAAGCCGTTATCCACCGCAGACTCCCTCCGGGGCCCAGCCACTCTCAAGCCCAACCACCCAAACGCAGTCACCGCACCGCAGCTGCCGTTGTACCCGATTTCCGCCCGGGCTGTCGACTGACAGTGCCGGAATGGCTGCGCTGCGTTGCGTCCAGGACAGGTTATTCGGTGGCGTCGCTGCGGTGCCGCCGGGGTGCCCTAGCGCACCTTAGAGGGCTTTGAGCTCTTCGATCACTGCGGCGACGGAGGATTTGGCGTCGCCGAAGAGCATCGCGGTGCTGGGGGAGTAGTACAGCTCGTTCTCGATGCCCGCGAAACCGGGACTCATCGAACGTTTGAGCACGATGACCGATTTGCTCTCGTCGACGTTGAGGATCGGCATGCCGTGGATTGGCGAGTTCGGGTCGTTGCGGGCGGCCGGGTTGGTGACGTCGTTGGCGCCGATCACCACGGCGACATCGGTGCGGTTGAACTCGCCGTTGATCTCGTCCATCTCCTTGAGCTGCTCGTAGGGGACATCGGCCTCGGCGAGCAACACGTTCATGTGCCCAGGCATCCGGCCGGCCACCGGGTGTATGGCGTACTTGACTTCGACGCCCTTGTCCTCGAGGAGCTTGGCCATGTCCCGCACGGTGTGCTGGGCCTGCGCCACGGCCATGCCGTACCCAGGCACCACGACGACCTGGTTGGCATAGGCCATCTGGACTGCCGCGTCAGCCGCGTTGGTCTCCCGGACGGTCCGGTCGCCGAGCTCGCGGCCGGGTGCCGCGCCACCGCCACCGAACCCACCGGCGACGATCGCCGGGATGGACCGGTTCATCGCCTTGGCCATCAGATTAGTGAGGATCGAACCGGAGGCGCCGACGATCATGCCGGCGACGATCATCGCGGTATTGTTCAGCGCCAGCCCGGCGGCCGCGGCCGACAGTCCGGTCAGGGCGTTGAGCAGCGAGATCACCACTGGCATGTCGGCGCCGCCGATCGGCAGCACCACCAGCAGCCCCACCAACGCGGCGAATACCAGCGTTCCGATGATCAACAACTCGGTGTCGCTGCCGAAGCCAATCGCGACCGCGCAGGCCACTGCCGCCAGCAGCGCCAGGGCGTTGAGCAGTTGCTGTGGTTTGCCCAGGCTGATCGGCCGGCCAGGAAGGAGTTCCTGCAGCTTGCCGAAGGCCACCAGGGAACCCCAAAACGACACCGAGCCGACGATGGCACCGAAGAGCGAGGCGACCATCACGTAGGTGGGCTCACCGGTGAACCCGGCGGTGCTGTTGAACTCCACCCAGGCGATCAGCGCGACCGCGCCGCCGCCGACGCCGTTGAACAGCGCCACCATCTGCGGCATCGCGGTCATCTTCACCTGCTTGGCGGCCGGCACCCCGAGCGCGGTGCCGAGCGCCACGCCTAGGACGATCAGTGCCCAGTTGCCCACCCCCGGAATAAGCAGGGTCGCGAGCACCGCGATGCCCATCCCGACCGCCGCGATGAGGTTGCCGCGCACCGCGGTTCGCGGGCCGGTCAGGCCCATCAAGCCGTAGATGAACAGCGCGAAGGCGACGATGTACAAAGAAACGACCACAGTCGTCATTGCTCTTGCGCGCCCTTCTGGGCGGCGGCCCTGGCCGGTTGTTTGCCCTTGAACATGCCCAGCATCCGGTCGGTGACCAGGAACCCACCAACCACGTTGATGGTGCCGAAGGCGATCGCCACCACCAGCAGCAGCTTGTCGAAGATCGTGAGGTCGTGGCCTACACCGAGCACCACGATCCCGCCGAGCAGCACGATGCCGTGGATGGCGTTCGTGCCGGACATCAGCGGCGTGTGCAGGGTGTTGGGCACCTTGGAGATCACCGCGAAGCCGACGAAACCGGCTAGCACGAGGATCGCCAGGTTGGCGAGCAGCATCAGCGGTTGTCCCCTTCCGGCTCCCGCGTGATGCAGGAGCGGACCAGCACCTCATCGTCGGAGTCCGGCGTCAGCCGGCCTTCCTTGTCCAGCATCAGCTCCAGCAGTGACTGCACGTTACGGGCGTACAGCTCGCTCGCATGCTCGGGCATCGTCGCTGGCAGGTTCAGCGGTGACGCGATCGTCACATCCTCACGGACCGCGACCTTCCCTGGCACGGTGAGCTCGCAGTTGCCTCCGGTCTCCCCGGCCAGATCCACGATCACGCTGCCCGGTCGCATCCCCTTCACCGCCTCCGCGGTGACCAGGATAGGGGCCTTGCGTCCGGGTACCAGCGCGGTGGTGATCACGACGTCGAAACCACTGGTCGCCTCGGTCAGCCGCTGCTTTTGCTCGGCCCGCTCGTCTTCGGTGAGCTCGCGGGCGTAGCCACCCTCACCGGCCGCCTCGATGCCCAGGTCGAGCCATTTGGCCCCCAGCGATCGCACCTGGTCGGCGACTTCCGGCCGCACGTCGTAGCCGGTGGTCCTGGCCCCCAGGCGTTTGGCGGTGGCCAGTGCCTGCAGCCCGGCGACCCCGACACCGAGGATCAGCGCGTTCGCCGGCTTGACGGTGCCCGCGGCCGTGGTGAGCATGGGGAAGAACCGGGTGGACAGCTCAGCGGCCAGCAGCACGGCCTTATAGCCGGCCACGTTGGCCTGCGAGGACAGCGCGTCCATTGACTGCGCGCGGGAGATCCGGGGGATCGATTCCATGGCGAAACCGGCCACGCCTGCGTGGCGGAGCTTGCTGGCGATTTCCGGGTCGGATCGCGGCGCCAGGAACCCGATCAGCACCGACCCGCGACGCAGCCGGCCGATCTCCTCGTCGGTCGGTGGCGCGACTTTGACCACGACGTCGGCGTCCCACGGGTCGTCGATGGTGGCGCCGGCCTCGATGAACAGCTCGTCGGGCATCAGCGCGCCTACGCCGGCGCTGGACTCGACAACGACCTGCAATCCCCGCCCGCTCAGCTTCTCCACCATCTTGGGCACCAGCGCAACCCGGCGCTCGCCGTCTCGCGATTCCCGGGGAACGCCGACCCGGGTGCCTTGCTGATCCTGCGATGAGGTCACCCGCAGAGCATCGAACATGATCGGCGTGGCGTCCAGTGCCGGCCTTCAAACGTGGCCGGGTCAACAGCGCTCAGTCGGCCATTCCGGGTGACACGGAGGTCAGGGGCTCAGCCGCCGACGTGGATGCCGGGGCGGCGGGTCGGGTCCTTCTCGACCTCGCGCAGGATCTCGCGGACGACGGGTGCGGTGTCGCCTCGGCCGAGGATCAGGTAGCGGAGCAGGTGCCCGATGGGGTTGCCCTCGGCCCATTCGAAGTGGCAGTGCGGACGGACGCCGGTGACGTCGCGCAGCGCGAGCAGGATCGCCGCGATCGCGTTCGGGACGGCGGGGCTCTGGGCTCGCAGCACGCGGTACCCGTCGACTTCGACGCCGTGGACGGCCAGCACGTCGCTGAAGCAGGAAGGATCGACGACGTCGATCTCGAGGAATAGCACGTCGGCGGCGCCGGGTACCGGATTCATGCGGCGTTGCGCGGTCTCCTTGTCGGCGTACTCGGCCCGGTCCCCGGCTTGGCGCTGATTGGCGACCAAGTGCAGCCTGCCGTCGAAGGCCAGCGAATCTGTGATGAACCTGCGGGCGGCCTCGTTGAACTCGATCCGGTCGGCCCGCAACTCGGTGCTGCGCGACACCCGAGAGACCAAGGAGATGACGATGATCCCGGCGATGAACACCGCGGAAATCGCAATGCCATCGGGTTTCTCGATCACGTTGGCGCCCAGCGCGTAGAGCAGCACAACCGTCAGGATCGTGAAGGCTACCGTCGCGCGGCGTTGCCGGCGCCGGGCCGTGGAGATCGTCACGGCGACCGCCCCGGAGACCATCATCGCCAGGATGCCGGTGGCGTACGCCCCGGCCTGGGCATCGACGTTGGCGCCGAAGACGATCGTGATCGCGATGCTGACTGCGGTGTAGACCAGCACGACCGGGCGCACGGCCCGACCCCACTCGGGCGCCATGCCGTAGCTCGGCAGGTAGCGCGGCACGATGTTGATCAGCCCGGCCATCGCGGACGCGCCGGCGAACCACAGGATCAGGATGGTGCTGATGTCGTAGAGGGTCCCGAAGCCGTGGCCGAGCAGCTCGTGTGCCAGGTAAGCCAGCGCCCGGCCGTTCGCCTGGCCGCCGACCTTGAACTTTTCCGCGGGAATCAGCACCGTCGTGACGAAGCTGGTGGCGACCAGGTACCCGCTCATGATCAGTGCGGCGACCATCAAGAGCTTGCGGGTGTTGCGGATCCGCGACTGCAAGCATTGCTCGGCGGTCGCTCCGTCGGCGGACACCAGCGGCATCATGCTGACGCCGGTCTCGAAACCCGACAGTCCCAACACCAGTAGCGGGAACGCGAGCACGGCCGGGCCGAGGACGCCGCCCCGGGAAGTGAGAGCATCGGTCCAGCCGGTCAGCACGCCCGCCGCGGTGAACACGTGATACAGCCCGACGACCACTACCACCGCGTTGAGCAGCAGGAACACCGCGACCAGCGGGATTGCCACGACGACCGCCTCACGGAACCCAAGCAGGAACACCCCACCCAGGATCAGCAGCAGCACCACGGTGATCGCGATGGCGTGGCCCGCCAGGAAACTCGGCCGATACGAGTTCTCCAGCAGGTGCACCGTGGCATCCGCTGACGACAGCGTGATCGTGATGATCCACGACGTGGCGACGAACCCCAGCAGGACGAGCACGAACACCTTGCCCTTCCAGAAGGGCAGCAGGTTCTCCAGCATCGCGATCGAGCCTTGGCCGCGCGGGCTCTCCCGGGCGACCCGCCGGTACATCGGCAGCATCCCGAACAGAGTCAGCGCCACGATCAGCAGCGTCGCCAGCGGCGATACCGCGCCCGCAGCCAGGGCCGCGATTCCGGGCAGGTAGGACAGGGTGGAGAAGTAGTCCACCCCGGTCAGGCACATCACCTTCCACCACGCCTGCGGCGGGGAGTGTCCCTCCGCGGCCTCCCGTCCGATCGGCTGCACCTGGTCTTGCAACAGCCACCGGGCCAGTCCGCGCGACGGAACCCTCGACCGCACCGGGCTGTCGACACTCGCGGGTATCACGAGCTCAGGCGCAGCACTCATCTGGCCTTCTCCCTGTCAGACCCCTAGCCCCCATGCCGGGCTCACTCATAGAATGCCTGCTCGCCCACATCCCCGCGCAAGCCAAGGTAGCCATGGAGGAACCAAGGCGGGACCAGGCCGAGCTCACCGTCGGGCAACTCGCTACGCGCAGCGGTGTGGCAGTCTCCGCGCTGCACTTCTATGAGCGCCAAGGCCTGATCAGCAGTCGGCGCACCTCGGGCAACCAGCGCCGCTATAAACGAGACGCGCTGAGGCGGGTGGCGCTGATTCGCATTGCTCAGCGAGTCGGGATCCCATTGGCCGACGTGGCTGCGGTGCTCGCGCTGTTACCGGATGGCCGCACTCCCACCCGGCACGACTGGCAACGGATATCCCAATGCTGGCAGGCTGAGCTAGATCAGCGGATACGCCATCTTCAGCAGCTCCGCGACGACTTCACCGACTGCGTGGGATGCGGCTGCCTCTCCATCGACCGCTGCCGGTTGGCCAACCCCGACGACCAGCTTGGCAAGCATGGCGCGGGCCCCCGACGGCTACTCGGTGCGGACCCGGCTCCTCAGTGCGGCCAGCGGTAGCGACTTCGGCAAGGCGGACCCGGCGATCACATAAGCGGCGAGCAGCGCGATGGTGCAGAGGGCGAGAGCCGTCAGCGCCAGTGGGTTGAGCTGGTCAAGCGGAAGCTGCCGCAACGCCTGGACCAGCAGCAGGATTATCCCGACTGCCACGCTGGTCACGGCCAGAGCGATCACCTTCAGCTGGCGGGCCCGGGTCATCGCGCTGCGGGTTAACAGCACGGCCGGAACGGCGAGCAAGACCAGTCCGTGGATTCCGATGATGTGCGGCGCAACAAGGTCCCCGCCCTGGGTGGCGGGTCGCAGCAGACCGTACTGCGGGCCCACCGTCGCGGCGTCCGGGCCCAGGTAGCCGGCTGTTTGTCGGGCGAAGCCAGCGCCGACGCTGCCCTGGTAGACCCCGCTGTTGTTGGAGATCATCACGAATCCGATGACGCACCCCAACAGCAAGACGACGATGCCGGCGCCGACTCCGAGTCGGAGGCTGGTGCTGGTGTCGCTGGATCGCAAAACTGCGACGAGCAGCACGATGACGCCGATGAGAAAGATCCCTGCGGTGCCCCCGGCGCCGCCGCGCATCAGTGCTGCGTCCAGGGCAGTGGTGAAGTTGTAGTGGCTGGGCACCCCTCGCCAGGCCTGGAATCCGATGATCGCGGTCTCACCGACAGTGAACAGGATCACGGCTGCCCCGATGACGTGCCGCTTCCACGCGCGGGTGTGAAGTGTCGGCAGGATGAGGGCGACTGACCACGCGGTCAGCCAGCCCGTCTCGGCGAAGGTCGCGGGTTTGCGCAGCGAGACCGGCCCCGACACGGGACCGCCGGTGATCACCAGAATTGCGATGTGCACCACCATGGTGACAAGCAAGACGGTGCCGGTGGCCCCCAAGATCCTTGGCCAGCCGGATACTGCCATGACAGGCCTCCTTCCGAGTCCATTTCTCGGCCTCACCCAGCGGCACTCCGCTGGAGCACCTCTCGAAGTTAGACATCAAATGATTGGATGTCAATAACTTCGATATCTATCGGTTCTGCTACCGTTGATCTATGCTGTCACCCGTCCGACCGCCAATCGGCCTTAAACTCGCCCAGACCGCAAAGGCTGTCAGCGGTGCTTTCGACGAGGCGTTGGCCGCAGCCGGCGGATCGCTGCCGATCTGGTTGATCTTGATCTCGCTGAAAACTCAGCGGCTGGGCAACCAGCGCGAACTGGCGGAGGCCGTCGGCATCCAGGGCGCGACCTTGACTCACCATCTCAACGCCATGGAATCTGCCGGTCTGCTCACCCGCCGACGCCATCCTGACAACCGGCGGGTCCACGTCGTGGAACTCACCGAGGCGGGGGAGGCGGTCTTCCACCGCCTGCGCTTCGCCGCCGCGACATTTGATCAGCGCTTGCGCGCCGACCTCACCGCCGACGACATAGCCGTCCTCGAGCAACTCCTCGACCGCCTGCGCCACAACGTCACCGGC
>JBHEMR010000153.1:0-4241 GCA_046262495.1 Pseudonocardiaceae bacterium
CCAGCGCCGCGCTCGGCGCACCCCGATGCGGTGCTCGCTGCGCGCGAGCGCGGGTTGGGCTGGCAGCTGGCGACGTTCGCGTTGATCGGTCTGGCGTCCACCGCGGCAACGGCCGTGCTCTACGCGCTGTTTCGCTCGTGGGCACCGCCGCTGATGGCGAATCTGGCCGCGTTGGTGCTGGTTAACTTACTGAACACCGAGGCCAACCGGCGGCTGACCTTCGCCGGCGCCGATGTGTCTCGCCAGCGTGTCCACCTGCAAGGACTTGTCGTCTTCGCGGTGTACTACGCGCTCACCTCCGGCGCGCTGCTGGTGCTGGGGATACTGGTCGCCGAACCGTCGCGGTGGCTCGAGGTCGCCGTCTTACTGGCGGCCTCCGCCGTTGGCACCGTCGGCCGCTTCCTGCTGCTACGTAAATGGGTGTTCCCAGTATGACCACCGATGCACGCCCCGTAGACGTACCCGCATCGCGCGGGTTGAGCGGGTTGTCAAGCCAGGTTTACCCCGCTGAGCCCGCTGAATGCGGTTCGGCCGCCGCTGGTGTTGGGCGCGATCTGCGTGCTGGTGGCGGTGTTGTACGCGTGGAGAATGGGGGCGGCGGGTGGGGAAATCGCTCGGGCCGGTCCCCAAATTCATACCGGCGCTCGGCGAAGCGTTCCACATCAGTGCGGTTGGAACAGGACCGGGTTGCTCGGGAGCAGTGCTGGTCCGAGGCACCGAAGTTTCGATACCGCGTTCGCCGATATCTTCCCGTGCTGCGGCACCGTTTTCTCAGTGCCTCGTTGTAGAATTGGGCCATGTCGACGGCGGTGGTGTGGCAAGACAGCGATGCCGCATTGGTCGCCGAGTTGGGCGCGTTGGAAACCCGGTTGCATTCGACCTGGGCACAAATGCTGTCGGTGGTCGCTGAAATCGATTCCCGGGGGACCGCGGCAACGGTGGGATACACCACGACGACCGAACTGGTGCGGGCGGTGGGGCGGGTGTCGCTGGGTGAGGCCTGGAGCCGAAACTCCCGGCCACCGCCGCGGCGGTGGCCCAGCACGCGATCGACGCGGCCGACGTCAGGGTGATCCGCTCGATCCTGGCCCGCATCCCCGCGCACCTCGGCCGACAGATCCGTACCGAGGTCGAAGCCGAGCTGGCCCACCACGCCCGCACCCTCGACGCCGGGCAGTTGCAGGTGCTGGGCAACCGGATCCTCGGTCACCTTGAGCAGGACGGGCGACGCCCCAACGACACTCCCGACACCCGCCGGCACCTCAGCTTCCGCGACCGCGACGGCGGTTGTGAGCTGGCCGGATGGCTCGACCGGGAAGCCACCGAGATCGTCCGGGCGGCACTGAGCCCGCTGGCCGCGCCGCGCCCAGCCACCGACACCGACATCGACCTGCGCACCGCGTCGCAACGCGACGCCGACGCCCTGGTCGGAACTGGCCCACCACGCGCTGAACACCGGTGAGCTACCGACCGAGGGTGGGGAACGCCCCCAGGTGGTGGTGACCGTGGACCTGGCGGTGTTGCAGGGCCGGATCGGCACGGCGACACTGGCGTTGGGCGGACCGATCAACGCCGAGATCGCCCGCCGCATCGCCTGCGACGCACAAGTCATCCCGGTTGTCCTCGGCGCTCGAGGTGAGCCACTCGACGTTGGCCGCGCCAGCCACACCATACCCACCGCGATCCCCGCGCAGTCATTATCCGGGACCGCGGATGCGCGTTTCCCGGGTGTTCTATACCAGCCCGCTGGTGCGACATTCATCACATTGTCCATTGGGCTGACAATGGTCCTACTAGCGTCGCAAACTGCGTTGCACTGTGCGGTCGCCACCACCGACTCCTCCACCATTCCCACTGGCGAATACACATGACCAGCAGTATCCCAGAATTTTACCCACCACCATGGCTCGGCGAACAGCCACGCCGAAATCCCCTCCACCTCACACCCGACCTGGTAAGAATCCGCCAGTAGCGGCACGCCGCTACTGGCGCAAGCTCGGCGCTCCGTGCACGGCCGAACCGCGACCCTGATGGTCACGCGGCGATCACCTCCACGTGCATCATCAGCCCGCTCCTCGTCCGAATCGCAACTCGAAGTCACACCTGGGTGACCTGCTCCAGATCGATCACGATCTTGCCGATCGCGTGGCCGGACTCGACCGCTCGCAAGGCTTGTGGCGCTTCGTCAAAGGGGTAAGTCTGGAGCACCTTGGGATCGACTTTGCCTGCAGCGACCAGGTTGGCGACGGCGGGAACCCCCGCCGTGCCGGACGACAGAGAGCTGCCTCCAAGCTCCGCCACACCAGGGTCGACGATCGACACGATCCGGGCAGGGTTGGTGATCAGAATGGCGACATGGCGCATCGGTTCGCCGCCGACCACGTCGAGGATGGCATCAACGCCGCCGGGTAGCAGTTGCCGCATCTGCTCGACGACGTCGCCCTTGTCGTAGGGCACCAGTGTGGCTCCGAGACTTTCCGTCATCGACCGCTTGGTCTCGCTGCCCACGCCGAAGACCGCCGCGCCACGGTTGCGCGCCAGCTGTGCGGCCATCACACCGACACCACCGCCGACGCCGTTGATCAACAGCGTGTCACCCTCAGTGACACCGAGTTTCTCCAGAGCGTCCCAGGCGGCTCCACCGGCCACCGGCAGTGCGGCTGCCTGCACGAAACTGATCTGCGCGGGCTTATGCGTGGTGGCCTCGGCGAACAGCACCGCGTGCTCGGCGTAGCTGCCGTGTCCCGGCGCGGTCCGACCCATCACTTGATCGCCCGCGGCGAATCTTTCGACGTCGGAGCCGACTGCTACCACGACACCGGCCGCTTCGACGCCTAGGACCAGGGGAAAGTTCGGTGTGGCCTGCGGGTTGGCCATCACACCGCTGCGGATCTTGTGGTCGACAGGGTTGACCCCGGCAGCCTTGACCTTGATCACCAGTTCGCTTGGACCTGGCGCCGGCTCAGGCCGGTCAAACCAGGTCTCGGTTTCGGGACCGCCGTAAGACGTATAGCCATAGGCCCTGCTCATCGCGGCTAGTCCTCTCCCCTGTCACGCACAGAAGAACGATGAAACCGAATTAACACAAGCTGGAACGTCGGTTGGTGACCGGGGAACCTAACATTGCTGAGTCAGCGCGCGACCACGACGTCGGCAGCGTCGACGAAGGCGCGCCGGTGATTGAAGGAAATCTCCACGAAGCGTCGTTCACCCACGACCAGCATGTGGTGGTCCGGCTCATCACCGCGGTCGAACGTCGCGTAGTAATAGTCCCCGCGGTGTGGCTCCAGGCCGAGATAGACCTGTCCGGCGGGGATCGTGTACTGAAGCGGCACCACTGTGGTCACTGGGACTTTCGCAGGGTAGGCGTCGGCCTCCGGGTAGGCGGTGCCGCAGACCGGGATGGCCGAGCGTCCAGGACGGGGCGTGACGAGCGCGCCGTATTCCAGCGCACTCATCCGGGTCTCCAGCCAGGCTAGCCGGCCGCCGAACCAGATCGCCGTCCACTTGCCGCGACGCCCGGCCACGGCGAAGGACTGCCCAGCGACCACCCTGGCCGACCAGTCCGCGACCCGGGTGGTGCCTGGCGAGCCGTCCGGGTGCAGCCCTGGGTCCCCGACCAGCGGAGCGTCGGCGCGGGGCTCGGTGCGTAGGTAGACGACGTTGCTGCCCTGCGGCGGTAGGTCGGTGCAGCTGTCAGCAGTGCAGCTGCGCAGCGGCTCGCTGTTGGTGGCGAAGCGCGCCGCGATCGTCAGCACCGGCGGGCCGGAGACGTGCGCAGCGAGCACGGCCACACCGTCCGACGACGCACCGCGCAGCGGCGCACCCAGCAGGTCGAAGTAGTGCGCCCAGTCCCAGTACGGGCCGGGGTCGTAGTGCATCGCGGCAACTCCGCCCGGTGTGGTGCCGGGAATCTCCTCGTGGCCCAGGATGTGCTCCCGGTCCAGCGGGATGTGGTAGCGGGCCGCGAGGTAGCGCACCAACCGGGCGGAGGACTGATACATCGCTTCGGTGTACCAGCGGGCACCGTCGGCGAGGACTCCCTCGTGCTCGGTGCCGATGGAGTGCATGTTGAACCAGTAGTTGCCGGCCTGGTGCGCAATGTCCTCGGTATGGACGAGTTGGGTGATCTCGCCGTCGGAGGATCGGATCAGGTAGTGCGTCGAGACACCGGTGTGCGCGTCCTGGAACCTGGCGATGGCGCGGTCGTAGGGTTCCTCGGTGTCGTGGATGACGATGTA
>JBHEMR010000154.1:0-4389 GCA_046262495.1 Pseudonocardiaceae bacterium
CCAGTCCCCGCCGGCCTCGACGCCTTCGGCGCCGGGCAGGTAGCGGGCGGCCAGCGCGAGCCGCGGCACGTTGGGCAACGCCGCGGGCAGCAGACTGCGCTGCAGGGTCTCGGCGGTGCTGGACAGCTGCTGCAGCAGGCGGTCCTCCCGGACCCCGACAGCGATCTGGTTGGCGATGCCGGCGAGTGCGTCCAGGGCGGCATCAGGCAGCGGATGGCGCGCGAACAGGCCAAGGACACCCATCAATTCACCGTCGGTGATCAGGGGGTAACCGGCAAACGCCACCATGCCCTCGCGGCGCGCCCATTCCTGGTCGTTGACTTGGGGATCGCCGATGACGGAGTTGGTCAGATGCGGGCGTCGTTCGGCAGCGATCAACCCGATTTTCAGGGCCCCGACCGGGATGTGGGCGTGTTCACCATCCAGATGCGTGTACATGCCTGCGCTAGCGCGCAGATTCAGCACGTTCCCGACGGGCTCTATGATCCACACGCGGGCCAACGCAGCATCCAACCGGTCGACGATCGCCTCCGCGGCCTTGTGCAACTTCTGCGGTAGCGCGCCGCCGGCTGTCATCGCGGCGGCGACATCCGCGCTGAGCAAAGCGTGGCTGGTGCGCTCGGCCAACAGGCGCTGGGTTTGCACCCGGTCGGTGACGTCCTCGACGAGCACCAGCAGGCGGTCGACTCCCTGGGCGTCAGACACCTGTTGGAAAGCCAGGCGCAGGGATTGGGCCGCGCCATCGCGGCCAGTGCGGTCGAACACCGCGTCGATGTTGGTGGGGTGGGCCAGGTCCTGGTGCAAGCGTGTCCGCGTTGGTGAAGGGAACAGCCCGGCGAGTGCCCGGCCGAGGGAATCCGGTTCGGTCAGGCCGAGGATGTCGGTGGCCTTGTGGTTCCAGGCCAGGATGCCCCCCGTGTCGTCCAGCATGATCGCCCCGATCGGAGCCTGGGTGAGGAACTCGCCGAACAACTGCTCGCCCAGCTGACGACTGATCGCCGTGCCGACACCAAGCTGCCGTTGCGCAGCGGCGCGCACGGCGGTGTAGTGACGCCGCCGGGCCATGGCCTCCAGGAGCTGGCGGGCTATCGCGGGCAACTGGTCGGCCCGGGCCGCAGGCACCTGACAGGCTTGCTCACCGGTGAGCAGCAGCGGCAGCGGGGCGAGCTCTACCTGGGTGACGGGCGTAGACACAACGATCACGGCGAGATCAATGCCGTTCGGGCGCAAGGCGTGGGCCAAACCGAGCGGGGCCGGCAACTCCCGCCCGATCACCACGAGAGTGGGGCCTCGGTTGGGCGCCGGGGTGGCGCTGTGTGCCAGCACCTCCTCAGCGCTGACCTGGACGAGGTCGGCGCCGTCCGCCAGCGCGGCGTGCAGGGCGGCCGCGACCTCAGCAACCACACCGACGAGCAGAACCTGGGGACGGACCAAGGACATCGTCATTTCATTCCTGCAGCAGCGGCTGGTCCAGCAGCGCCTTGCCGACCCAGACGCGCAGCACGTCGGTGAGCGGGGCCATGACATGGGCGGCGCGCGCGTCCCGCAGATGCCGGTGCAATGCCGAGTCCTGCGCGTAGCCGACGCCGCCGACCAGCGACAGCGCGTCGTTGACGACCGCCTCGGCGGCCTCGGCGACCTCGGCCTTGGCCGAGCACAGCCCCAGCAGGGCTTCCGGACCACCGGCGTCCGCTTCGGTCGCGGCGTGGTAGATCAGCCGCCGGGTGCGTTCCACCCGGGCCCACATCTCGCCGAGCCGGTGCTGCACCAGCGGCAGCGTAGCCAACGCTCGGCCGCTGTGGGCGTGACGGCGGCGCAGCAAGTGTGCGCGGGCCTCGCCCAACGCCGCGGCGGCGACTCCGAGATAGGTGCCGGCCATGGCCATCAGGAAGTAGGGGGCGACGACGTTGAAGACGTACCAGATCTGGTCACCCTCTTCGCCCAGCAGCTGTGCGGCGGCAATCTCCACCCCCCGCAACTGCAGGGTGCGGGACGAATTGCCGCGCATACCGAACCCCTGCCACGGCGCCTCCCACTCCATGCCCGCCGTGTCGGCGTCGACCACCGCGCAGGAGAACTGCCCCGGCGGGACACCAGGGTCGGTGGCGACGGTGGAGATGACATAGGAATCGGCGTGCCCACCGTTAGTGACAAAGCTCTTGGTACCCATCAGGCGCAACCTGTCCCCGTCGATGTGCTGCATACGGGTCTGAGGCAGCCAAAACTCCCCACCCGTGCCCGGCTCCGACAGCGCCAGTGTCGTCAGATGCTGCCCGGCCGCGATAGGAGCGAGGTACCGCTCCTGCTGCACTTGGGTGGCTTTGGCCGCGATGACCGCGGAGGCCACCAGATGCATCCCGAAGCAGATGGAAGTCGACGCGCAGGCCCGCCCGGTCACCTCGCCCACCTGCGCCACCGACAACAGGCCGTGCCCCATCCCATCGAAGCGCTCGGGCACCACCAGCCCACCCAACTCGCTGCACAGCGCGGCTATGCCCTCAGCCGACCACCGCTGCTGGGCATCCACCACGGGCGCTTGCGGGCTGAGCACCGCCTGGGAGATCTCCCGGGCGAGGGCCACAACCTTTCCCAACTCCATCCGCTTCACCGGCCGCCTCTCCCTCGCACAACCCCAGTCGACCAGTCGACCACCCCAGCAAGTCAAGACCGCTGACAGCACCCGTAGCAGATTACTTACCGATTTTGAGATGGCCGCGCCAGCCCACATCACGCAGCCGCTCGTGCACGTGGCGTGGCGGTGTTGTTAACGCATCTACGCGCCAGGAGTCGCGGGTAGCTGCTGAGCGAGCTACGCAACGCGCCGACGCGACGCGATGCCACACCAGTCCCACCATGCAAGATTCCGTGCACACCGACTCCCAAGCTTCTGACCGAGAATCAGATGTTCGTAGCGGGCAGGCGCCGGTCGGAGCCCACGGCCGCAGCGCCTCCGATCTACATCAGTTCGTACATCAACGACTACGGACGACCATGGACACCCTTGGACGTGAACCCGAAGAGGGGCCCGTCCGCGGACAATTTGCAGGTAATGAAGGGCGCTGCTTCCGACTACGGAACAGAAGGCATTCGTCGCCGCCCCCTGTCCGTCCGAGCGTCACCTGCGCGAGCCGCGGTGCGGTCGTGGTCTCATCTTTGGTCTCATCCGTCTACGTTCGCCTACGTTCATCTGCATTCGGATCAATGCAGAATCGCAGGTCGCGGACGTTAACGGTATTCGGTGAACTATCATCCTAACTACTGAAAATCGGAAGGTCGGCGGTTCGACCCCGCCCCTGGCCACTTCCCGGTATGTGGACGCTGAACAGCGTATGTGTGACGAGCTATCAAAGCCCTCCTGCGCCACCTGCTGTTTGATCATGCAACAGCCCTCTGAGGAAACAGGGGGCGAGCTGGTGTCGTTGCTGACCGCTACCGGTCGGGATGATCAGGTCCGCTATCCTTCCCCGTCACATGCCGAAAGCTGCCCGCGTCCTCGCCGCGCTTAAACGCGATGGCTGGACCGAGACCCGCCGCCGCGGGTCACATCGTGTCCTCGTGAAGGACGATCGGCAGCGCATTTGGGCTTACCATGAGGGCGTTGACCTGGGTGGACCGGCGATGGCTCGGATCGCCAAGGACTACGGTTACACCCTTGCTGAGCTGCGCAAGCTATAGGACGATGATCATATGAGCATTACGCTGCGAGTCGAGTTCTTCTTCGATGACGAGGCGAACACCTGGCACTACCGCGTGCCTGCTCTGCACATCAACGGGGGTGGTACGGCGACCCGCGAGGACGCCCAGCGCGAGTGCATGGATGCAATCGAGTTTGCGTTGGAGGGCGACCCGAGCGAGTACGACAGTGATACACAGGCGATCGCTCTTGAGGTGTCCGTCGCTCCTGCCGCCTAACCTCCGCCGGCTACCGATTGGGCACTGCCCAGGCTCTACCGTGATGTCGAGGATCTACTCGCCGAGGTAGGCATCGAAGTCGATCATGTCACCGTGCACCGCTGGGTACAGCGTTCTACGTCACATCCCTGCTAGCCGAGGCAGCTGGCTCTCGCTCGATCTACCACCGGGCTGTCCAACAGACTGTCCATAACTCCAGTGCTCTGGGTGCTTCTGGTGCTTTTACGACGCAACTACGGCAAACAAAATGCCTGGTAGTCGTACTCCTATCAGGTGGACTTTGACTGAAATCGGAAGGTCGGCGGTTCGACCTCGCCCCTGGCCTCCACTCTGACCCGATTCCGCGAGTAGTCGGTTGATTGATCTTCGCCTCGTTTGGTTGAGTGTTTTGGGTGGGTTTGCGGGTTCGTTGCAGGGCGAGTGCCCGAGTGTCGCCTCGGGTGGCGGGGTTCCGGTGTGTTCGGGCTGTTTGGCCTG
>JBHEMR010000155.1:0-4450 GCA_046262495.1 Pseudonocardiaceae bacterium
GCTGGCGTGTCATCACGGCCTCCGTTCCGACGTTCTATATGACGCGACCAGCCCCCACCGGCCTCAATCATTTAACCTCTGAAGGCGCTCAGGGAGCCTGCGGGTTGTTCACAGCGTTAGCCGGCAGCGTGGCGTGCATCATTGAGACGTTGTATTGGTCGTACTGGGTCATCGTGAAGTAAAGGTCGGCCCCGTTCGAGTCCGGGTTGAGGAATCCGCCGTAGAGTTTCGGGTACTCGCGGGAGGTGGCGACCGGTATCGGCGCGCCCCACGGTCCACTCGGCTGCGGCGCCAGCCGGACCACGATCGCCTCGCGCGACTCGTCCAGGGTCATCATTTCCCAGCTCTTGAGAACCTGGTCGTAGCGGACTGATAACTCCCCCACGGGCCCGGTCACGATGGGGGCCGCGATCGCGCTGCCACCGCGCTGCCAGTCTTTCCCGGTCCAGTACTCGTAGGCAGACTTGTCCAGCAGCCGCGGCTCGGGCACCCGAGCGACATGCGCGTCACCGAAGCGGCCATTGGGGGTGCCGAAGGCGTAAACGAAGCCGTCTCGCCCGGCAAAGGCGACCATCTGGAACGTCTCATCGAAGGCCGGGGTGTTGGGCCGACATGCGCTGGGGGCGTCTACCCAAGTCTGTCCACCGTCGTCGGAGTAGGCGATGCCGCTGTGGTTGGTGATCCAGTGCCCAGGCTGGGTGAAGCTGCGGACCGACATGTAGGCCAGGTAATTGCGCCCGCCGACGGTGACACCACCGGTGGGAATCTTGGTCATCTCGACACCGTCCTGCTTCAGCGAGGACAGCAGCTCCTTGGCGTGGCCGGGATGGTCGGTGACGAAGTCGCTAAAGGACATGCCATCGGCCGGGTTACGGTCGCCGCTGCGGGCGAGGGTGTTCGAACGCCAATCGATCACGCCCGGGTCCCCGCCCCCACTGCCAGTACCGACCCATCCGGGCCCGAACGTGTCACCGAAGGCGACCAAGATCTGGCCCCGCCCATCGGCCCACATGATGCCCAGGTCAGTGCCCTTGACCTGGTACCTCGCCTCAGTCGCGTTGATCGACCCAGCGCCGGTGAGCACCGCAACCCGGCTTGCCTGACCCCGCGGCGCCGTTTCAGCCGCCCCCGATGGTGTCAGACCTACCGTGGCTGCCGCACTCAGCGCCACCAGCGCAGCCCCGCATCGAGCTCGGTGACTGAGCATCGCCCTCCCCTCTACGGCGTGGACACCCGCGGTCGCGCGGTGCCAGGCATGCGACAGCAGCGGTGGTAGCAAGCGACATCCTCAGCGCCCAACCGGGCGACCACTGCCCCATCCCGACGCACCGGTAGCTAACGCGCGACCGGACGTACAGGTAACGGCTGAGCAGCCAGCCCCGTGGGTGACACCCCCCGCAGGGGCGGTGCGGCAACGGGCGCAGGCAGGGCTGCGGCCCAGGAGCCGGATAAATGATCAATACCTGGGCCTTCCTGGGGCCCTTCGACGTCGGGCACGGGTGACAAATACGAGAACTATCCCGACCCGTTGTCGGCGCGGACCAGGCGAGAGATCACTCAAATCTAGGAAGGTCGGGAGACTGAACCACGCTTAGCCGAGCGCGGGCTGATCGTCCACCCTGCGCCGGATCGGTCAAGGCCGTTGCAGGTGTTCCTGCCGCACCGTATCGATGTCAGGCTGTGCTGTGGTCGCACGGTCCCGTGATGCCGTGACGGAAGGAGCCGTTCGATGTCGTCGCTCCCGCCTGAACTGGCAGGGCCTGTCGAGCAGCTCCGAGTGAAACTCGTAGAGATCAACGGCTCCGAGCAGATCTGCATGACCAACGCCGTGGCTTGTGCATCGCAAGGCCAGCGTCTTCCGGAAGCCCAGGCGATCATGGCCAGGTGTCGACAGACGTCAGCTACTGCCGCCGCATCAGCGATCAACACCTTCCTCGATAAGTGTTTCCACATCGGCAGGCCAGCCACCTCGTTGGCCGAGGCAGCAATCCTTGCTGCTACCGCCCGAAGCGTCTCGGACTTCTGGGCCACGTCCGAGAGCAACGCAGCTGCCCTTGCGTCTGAGGCCGCCGCCGAGCTCTCGGCCCTAGGACCCGACAAGACCATCCGAGCGATCAACAACACTTACAGCGACCGGGTATCGTCGATCAGTGGCTACTTCGAGCAACTCACCACCTGACCAGACTGGATGCCTGCACCCCAAGCCAGTACTCAGACGTCCGTTGACACGTCGCATCCACCTATGTGTGCAACGCTGTCGGTGAGGGCGCCAATGCGGCAGTTTGTCAGTGGGTTAGACAAAGTCGAACTGTTCGGTGTGGATCCGGGGGAGTGGGACATCTAGCTCGTCGAGCACCGTCACCACGTCGGTGACCAGGGCAGCTGGTCCGCAGAGGTAGTAGCCGAGCTGGTTGCGTCGGAAACTGCTGGGCAGCAGTGTGGTGAGCAGTGCTTCGTCGACGGCGCCGGTCGCGCCGGTCCAGCCCTCGGGCGGCTGGCGGAGCAGTTCCACAACGGTGAGGTCCAGCCGCTTTTGCAGTTCGCCTAGCTCCGAGCGGAACAGTAATTCGTCGGCGGTCCGGGCTACCGTCACCAGCCGGTGTGGGCGCCGGTCGCGTCGGTGCGCCAGGGTCCGCAGCATGCTGATCATGGGGGTGATGCCGACCCCACCGGCGATCATCACCAGACCGGTGCTGCGTTGGAGGTCGACGCTGAAAGAACCGTGCGGGCCATCAAGCCACACTGGATCGCCTGGGCGCAGCCGGCGCAGTGCGCGCGTGAAATCACCGCTGTGCCGCACGGTGAACTCCCGCTGGGCCTTCATGTGAGCGCTGGAGGCGATGGTGAACGGGTGCTCCTGGGCTCCGATGGACGGACTCACACGCAGCCAGGCGAACTGGCCCGGCGCGAACCTCAAGGTCCGATGATCTAGCCGGTGTCCGCGAGGCTGCAAAACCAGGGTGCTCACTGTGTCGGTCTCCGGACGGATCTCGCGGACCACATACTTGCCACGCGCACCGAAGACCGGCCGCCACAGCCACCGGTAGGCCAGCACCCCCAGCACACCCAGGACAAGGATGGTGAACCACGCGCGCATCGCGCTGTCGCGAATAAGGTGGTTGAGCCACCAGATGTGCAGCGCGGTGAGCACCAGCACCGAGCCGGCCAGCGCCACGTGTACCCAACGCCACACCTCGTAGCGGTGCCGCAGCCGCTTGCGCAGCACCGTCAGCCCGATCAGCGCGCCCAACGCGACGGTGGCGCCGGTGGCCGCCCGGGCACGGTTGGGTGCGTGGATGATATCGAGCAGGCCGACGTTGGCCGGGTTTACCGCCACCACCAAAACGATGTGCGCGAGCACAAGCGCTGTGACGAGCAACCCGGCGAAGCGATGCATGCCCAGCACCCCGTCGATGCCGAAGCTACGGGTCAGCGAACGCAGCCGAGACGGCAGCACGACCGCGCAGACCAGGACCGAAGTGCCGAAAATCCCCATCCCGACGGAGAGCTCGGACACCGGCGATGAGTCGCCCGCTCCGCTCAGGCCGACCAGCACGGGCATCAAGAGCACAGCGAGGCAGGCCGTCGCCCACAGAGTTCGTTCCAGCACCCGTCGCACGCCGCAGAACCGTACGGAGGAGCAGACATCGAGCTCGCTACCTGAGGACCTCACCGGCCCGTCGTCGCTTATCCGGCCGCGAGGTGCGACGCGCATCTGGGCGCGAGGTGCGACGCGTGGCCGCCGGCTACTACGAACCGCAGAGTGTGGCGCGCCCCAGTAGTGCAACACCGCGAGCGTCAGCACGGCGATCACGGCGAGGACGACGGTCCTTTGGACGGATCGGGGTACCGAGACTTGGTCGAGTGCGCTGAACCGCACGGGCCTCTACTTCGGTCGTAGACGTGTCAGGGTGGGCGTCATTGGATCCGGGGCCGTCCCTAACCGGATGGTCAAGCAGGGTCGTCCCGGGGGAGCTGTGTAGCGGTCACGAAACGAAGGACGCGAACCGGCGCCTGAGGTTGTCCTGAGTCCCGTGGAAGTCGAGGTGGCGGTCCCCCACCTGAGAGCGGGCCGAACGCCTCGCCGGGCACTTGTATCTGTTCATCGCCGCGATGAGTGGCCATCGGCTGGGGCAAATCCGCGCTGTGGTTGGCGACAGACTCCCACCTAGGAAATACAGCGAGCATATCTGGGCCACCGTCCGGCTTGGGCGGATCTCGGGACGGCCCACCCGGCGCGGCGGACGCGGTCGGTCAAGCGCGGTGGCCGAAGTCGCCGGTTGTTCCACTGGAGCGGGCTTGGACGCGGATTGGGTCCAGCCGACGGCGAGGATCATCGCCGGCGTCGCCCTGGCGGCCGGGCTGGGAATCGCCGCCGGGGTGGCCGCCCGGTGACTGTTCGCCGCCGCTGGTCTCTGGCGCGGGGACGCCCTGCCGAAAGACAAGGCGT
>JBHEMR010000156.1:0-7223 GCA_046262495.1 Pseudonocardiaceae bacterium
CTGCGCCTGCGCCAGCGCGTCGATCACCATCTCCAGCCAGCGCAGGCTGCGGCGATAGCTTTCGGTGTCCTGAGCCGACGGCGCCGGTGGCAGGATGCGGTCCGACGAACCCGTGATACTGACCCGACCGGAGACGTCCAACACCACGTGCAGGGTCTCCAGCATCCACCCCCACTCGGCTGCGGACGGATAACCGTGGCCTGGTAGCTGGACCACGCCACCATGCCTGGGTAGCGTTCCCAGGACCCTGGTCAGGCTGTGCTCGAGGTCGTGTAAGACCCAGCCCTCCCAGAGCTGACGAACCGGACCGGTTTCCTTCGTGCCGCACCAGTAGTCCACGACGTAGGCGAGCCGACCGTCGATGGCGCCGATGGGTACCGGCAGCCCAGTGACCTGAGCCAGCGGATCATCGGTGCAACCGGCTAGCTGCCAGCGCACCAGCTCGCGCAGCCAAGACCACTGTTCACGGAGGAAGCGAACTCCTTCCGGCGACAGCGTCAGCAGCAGTAGCTCGCCTTGGCGGTCGCATATGACCATCGTCTTGCTCAGCCTCCACTCCCGCAAATGATCGACGGGAGGCTATCGCGTCAACGAGTCACGAACCGGCCATTCTCGCGGCGCGTCGCGGTCAATCCGATATCGCTGCGGTAGTGCCCCCCCGGTAGATGAACCTGCTGGACACGCTGGTAGGCGTGCTCGCGCGCGGCAGCGAGGTCGGCGCCGATACCCACCACCGAGAGCACGCGCCCACCGGCCGACACGACGGCTCCATCGTCGCGGCGACGGGTCCCCGCGTGCAGAACTCCGGCGCGATCTGCACCGGTGATCACATCCCCAATTCGTGGAGTGCCGGGATAACCCTCGGCGGCCAGCACGACCACGACCGCGGCGCCGGAGTCCCACTGCAGTGCCGGCTGCTGGGCCAGCGCACCGGTGGCGGTGGCCATCAGCAGCCCGGCCAGCGGCGTCCGTAGCAGCGCCAGCACGACCTGGGTCTCCGGATCGCCGAAGCGGCAGTTGAACTCGATCACCTGCGGGCCTGCGGTGGTCAGCGCGAGGCCGGCGTACAGCAGGCCACAGAAGGCAACGCCGCGCCGAGCCAGCTCGGCCACCACCGGCGCCACGATCCGGCGCATCACGTCGGCCGTGAGCGACTCCGGTGCCCACCGCAGCGGGGCGTAGGAGCCCATCCCGCCGGTGTTCGGGCCGGCGTCGCCGTCGCCGACTCGCTTGTAATCCTGGGCGGGTAGCAGCGGCACCACCGTGGCGTTCGCGTCGACCAGGCAGAACAGCGAGATTTCCGGACCGTCGAGATAGGACTCCAGCAACACTGGATGGCCCTCATCGAGCAGCGTCAGCGCGTGCGCCCTGGCCACTTCCAGGTCCTCGGTGACCACGACACCCTTACCCGCGGCGAGTCGATCATCCTTGACCACCCACGGCGGCCCGAAGTGCCTCAGCGCCGCATCCAGCCGACCGGGGTTGTCCACCAACTCGCTGCGCGCGGTGGGCACCCCGACGGCGGCCATCACGTCCTTGGCGAAGGCCTTGGATCCCTCGATCCGCGCGGCACCGGCCGACGGTCCGAAGCACGCGATGCCGGCGGCGCGCACGGCGTCGGCCGTCCCGGCCACCAACGGAAGCTCGGGACCGACCACCACCAGGTCGGCCGACCACGAGGTGGCCAGTTTCGTGATCGCGTCCGGATCGGTGACGTCCACCGCGAGCTGCTCGGCCAGCGTCGCGGTGCCGGCATTACCGGGCGCACAGGCCAACGCGGTGACCGCCAGGTCGTCGGCCAGCGCCAGCGCCAGGGCGTGCTCGCGGGCGCCGGCGCCGATCACGAGAACTCGCACGGTGCGCAGGATACTGGCAGGGAAACGCGCCCAGCCCCCCAGTTGGGGGGAACTCGGCCAGTTCAGCGTGATTGCACCGGTACACTATCGGCTGTGCTGGGCCGATCAGCCCCGCGACGCACGCTGGGTGGTGGAAAACCAGATGGATAGCCCCGACCAGCGTGGCTCGCAGGTGGGGCTGGCTCGTGCCTGGTCGGATGCAGTGAGCCCGACCGCCGAGGTGCCGCTATCCGGTGCGCGGATCGAGGAATGTCTTCTTGAGCAGCTCGACCGCCTGATTGATGCGCTGCGACAGGAGCACTTCTGCCCGGAGCCCGGGACGGAAGTCGGTGCGAAGCTGGTGGCTCGGGGCTTCACCGGTGAGAATTGTTTGGGCCGCACTGTGGAAATCCTCGGCAATGCCCTACTCGAGCAGCCTGAGCTGCGCACCGTCAACGGGTTGTCCGGCAAGGTCGTGTCTCTGCTCGGCGCACTGGCCTCCGGATATGTCACGGCGCTGCGCCGTCGCACCCTCGCGCAGCAGGGGGCTTGGTTCCGGGAAGTGTTCGACTCCGCGCCGGTGGGAATGGTGATCAGCGGGCTGGACGGCACGATCACCGAGACCAATGGCGCGCTAACCGAGATCCTGCACCACCCACCCGCCGACCTCGTCGGTCGCGACGTCGCCGCACTGTTCCATCCCGACGACGCGGTGACGCTGCGAGCCGCTTATCAGGCGCTGACCGACGGCCATCGGCGACGTTTCCAGCGCCGAGTCACCGCGCTGACCGGGCGGGGAGACACCACTGGGGTCGCGCTGACCATCTCGTTGCTGCGCGACCCGATGGGTAACCCGACGCACCACGTCACGATCGTCGAGGACGTCGCCGATCAGCAGCTCCTCGAGCAGCGGGTGCGGTATCAGTCGCTGCATGACCTGCTGACCGGCCTGCCCAACCGGCTGCACTTCGCGATCCACACCGAAGCAGTGCTCGAGCGGGAGCCCAACGCCGCCGTCATGCTCTGCAAGATCGACCTGGATTGCTTCGGAATCATCAGTGACGGCCTCGGCATCGGCATCGGTGACCTCCTGCTGCGATCGGTCGCGGCGCGGTTGGAATCGCTCGTCGCCGGTGAGCGGGCCTTCGTCGCCCGGTTCGATGCCGACGAGTTCGCGATCCTCATCGAAGAATCGCCGAGCACACCCAACGCCGCCACCCTCGCCGCGCGCATCAACGCCGAGCTGTCCGAGCCGGTCCACCTCGCCGGCCGCGGGCTGGCCGTTTCCGCGTGCGTCGGCATCGCGCGGCGCACCGCCGGGGAGACTGACCCTAAGGAGCTGATCCGCGCCGCGGAGGCGGCGCTGCACCGCGCCCAACGAACCGGCCGCGGCCAGTGGGACCTGTTCGATCCGGTTGCCGACGCCGAGCAGCGGGCCCGGTACGCATTGGCCACCGCTATGCCCGAGGCATGGGAAAACGGGCAGGTCACGCTGCACTACCAGGCGCTCGTGCGGCTCGATCCGACGGCTGTGGATACCGGCCGGATGGTGGCGCTCGCTGCGTTGCTGCGCTGGGATCATCCGGAGCGCGGTATCGCCGCGCACGAGGACTGTCTCGCGCTCGCCGAGCAGACCGGCCTGGTCCTGACGATCGGTCCGTGGATGCTTCGGTACGCCTGCGAGCAGCTTCGCGGCTGGCGTGACCAACTGGGGTCGGCGGTGCCGCCGATCCGCGTCGATCTGGCCACCCATCTGATCGGAGACCCGGATCTGGTGGCGGTGGTTCGCGATGCTCTGCAGGCGGCCCAACTACGACCGGAGGACATTCAGCTCGGGATGCCGGTTGAGGTGATCGTCGCAGGGCATGGCGATGCGCTCGACAACGTAGGCACCCTGGCGGACATCGGGGTGCGCACCGTGCTCACCCGGTACGGCCAGGCGGTAGGAAACCTGATCCTGCTGGAGTCCCTGCCGGTGCACGGCGTGGAGCTGGCCAGTTTCCTGGTTCGCGCCGCCGCGCAGCAGCCCGAATCGATGGTGCGCTCCGCGCTGGCCGGCCTGGTGCCGCTGATCCGCCGGGCCGGCATCGCTGTTGCCGTGGCAGGTGTCGACGACGCCGAGCAGGCCGACTGGTGGCGTGGCGCCGGTGCCGACTCCGCACGCGGTGCGGTGTTCGGCCCGCTTGTGGCTGCTCAGGAGGTCCCCCCGCTGCTGCGCGGGGACCTCCTGAGCAGCCGTGAGTGACGATGCGAGCTATGGCCACCATCGCCACTCACAAGCGGAGTCCCTGCGCCAGCAGGTACTCCGCTTCTTGCCGCACTGGGCCGCCGTCGGGCGCTGCGTGCCGCTCGATCGCGGCGAACATCTCACCGGCACGAGCACCGGCGGCCTGAGCTGCCGCGACGTACGCCGGCGAGTGCGCGCGGAGGAACGCGATCAGTGCGGGTCCGGAGTCGAAATGCCAGGGCAGCGACCGGCGCTCGATCCGCACCTCGGTGAACTCGGTGGTCAGTCTGCGCGCCAGGATGTCTGGATCACCCCAGCTCCGTGCGTCAGCAGCGGCTGGGTCGGGAGGCACGAATTCTTTGACGATGCGGGCTCGCTCGGCGATACAGCCATCGGCGGTCCACGCGGTGAGGGCCAACCGGCCACCGGGCACCAGCACGCGACGAAGCTGCGCCAGGGCCACCTCAGGCCGCCGCGCGAAGATCAGGCCGAAGGCGGAGAGTGCAACATCGACGGTGGCGTCAGGCAGCGGCAGGTCCTCGACGTCCGCCTCGATCCACGTCACGCTGGGTCCTGTTCGCTCGCGGCCCAGCTGCACCATTCGAGGGGCGATGTCGCAGGCAATGACCTGCGCGCCGCGTGCGGCGGCTCGCATCGCGACATTGCCGGTACCGGCCGCGACGTCCAGAACGCGATCACCCGGTTCCGGTGCGACCGCGTCGATCAGCGCGTCCGCCGCCGGTTCCAGGCGCTTCGCGAGACCTGAATAGTCGGCCAATCCCCAGTGCGCGGCCGTGGCGGCGCGGCGCTCGTCGTTGGTCACGCCGCGCTGCGCAGCGTCGTCAGCTCGCTAGCCAAGTCTTGGCACGCCGAGCCCCGCCGAGCCGCAGCGACCTGCTGCAGGGGCGCAAGCCGCGCAGGGCCGAAGACTGGCCTTCCCCACAGCACGGTGGCGGCGTGCCGGAGCAAGTTGGCGTTGCTCTCGTCCTCGGTCGGCTTGTCCCCCGGCGCTGGCGGCTTCGATTCGAGGTCGGAGTCATACGCCAAGCCCATCCAGCCGCGACGTACTCCCACCCCGTCCGTTATCCGTTTCAGGAGAGCGACGGATTGAACCTGGCGACCGGAGATGATCTCAGAGATCTCGGGTTGCTGCTGCCCGGTCGCGTGTGCAAGCCGGGTCTGGCTCACGCCGGCGTCGCACAGGATGCGGAAAACCGCTGTGATGTCGCGGTGCGCGAGCGCGTGCCTTGCGACCGCGCCGGTCAACAGCTCGGCCGGCTCAGTCATTGGCGTCCTCCGAACCTGTATCAGTGATTACTTATGGTTGCCATCCGATCAGGGAGTCTCGCGAATCGTAGCTGGGCAAGTACGTTCGGGTGACCAGGCAAAGACACCGGAGGTGTTTACCATGTTCGACATCACCACGGCCCAACCGCTCGCGACGTTCTGCGACAGCTGCTCGTGCGGGTGCCCGCAGCTGTTCGTCGATGAATCCGCGCCGCCCGAGCAGCGCGTCGTGCTCACTGATGACTTCGGTTCCCACGTCCGAATGAGCGCCGGGCAGTTCGGTGACCTGCTCGCCCAAGCCAAGAACGGAGCCCTGGACACCATCATCTGATTCCCGCGCTGACGTTCTCGAACTCCACAGCAGAGTTCTCCTGCTCCCCACGAACAGCTCTGCTGTAGAGCTTGGGATGTCTGGCGCAGTCCGCCGGGCGGCTCAGACCAGCTGGTGGTCCTTGTAGCACCAGCGCCAGGCCTCACCAGGCTCGGCGGAGCGCATCACGGGGTGGTCGGTGCGGTAGTAGTGCACGGTGGCGTGCCGGTGCGGGCTGGAATCGCAGCAGGCTACATGCCCGCAGGCCAAACACATCCGCAGATGCGCCCACCTCGTCTGCCCCATCTCAACGCAGTCGGCGCAGCTCGCCGACGCCGGCGGCTCGGGATCGGATCAGGTATCTGCGCCACGTGTTCACAGGTCATTTGATATCCCCTCACGGGTATCCGCCAGGGCATCCTGGCGTCATGGACGATATGCCGCTGATCTTGCTCGTGCTCAGCGCGCGCGGTGACCGCGGTGAGTCACCGGTTGCGCCTACCCGCGCCGCTTACGTTAGTCGTCGCCGGATTGGCCATCTCCGCGATCACCGAAGTCCCGCACCAGCTTGACCCAAACCTGATCCTGTACGGAATCCTGCCGCCCTGCTGTACTCCGCCGCGCTGGACAGCTCGGCTCTCTAGATCAAGGCGAACATCCGATCGATCGCGCAACCCTGCTACTGCCCGGCCTCACACTGCCCTGGGTGATCCCGCCGCCCCGGCGTCGACAACCGCGAGTTCTTTCACAACGCGCTGGCCGAAGTTAGCCCGCCGCGCCATTCGAAACAGAATGGCAGTTTCGGACGCCCGCTGCACCGCTATCCGGAGCCGAATGGCGGCGTGCACAGGGTGATCGTTTGAGTGCGGTTGGGGCCGATTCCGATGGCGGAGATTCGGGCTTGGCAGAGTTGTTCTAGGCGGGAGATGTAGGCGCGCGCATTGGGCGGCAGCTCGTCGAGGATGCGGCAGTGCGACAAATCCTCCCACCAGCCGGGCAGTTCTTCATACACCGGCAGCGCGTGGTGTAGGTCGGTCTGGGTCATCGGCATCTCCTCGGTGCGCCTGCCATCGACCTCGTAAGCCACGCAGATCGGCACGGTGTCCAGACCGGACAGCACATCGAGCTTGGTCAAAAAGAAGTCAGTGATCCCATTCACCCGAGCCGCATAGCGCCCGATCACCGCGTCGAACCAGCCGACCCGCCGGGCGCGCCCGGTGGTGACTCCGATCTCCCCGCCGGTCTTGCGTAGCCGCTCGCCCATGGCGTCGTGCAGTTCGGTGGGGAACGGTCCGGAGCCCACCCGGGTGGTGTAGGCCTTCAGGATGCCGACCACGGCGGTGATCTGCGTGGGGCCGATGCCTGACCCGGCGCAGGCGCCACCCGCGGTCGGGTTCGAGGAGGTCACGAAGGGATAGGTGCCGTGGTCGACGTCGAGCAGGGTGCCCTGGCTGCCCTCCAGCAGCACCGTCTCGCCGCGTCGCAGTGCCTGATCCAGTAACAGCCGGGTGTCGACGATCCGGTGTGCGAAGTGCGCACCCTGCTCGAGCACGGTGTCCACCAC
>JBHEMR010000157.1:0-5227 GCA_046262495.1 Pseudonocardiaceae bacterium
CCGCGGACCGGGGCGAGCTGAGGGTCACGGTTGAGTAGGTTGAGGTACCGGGTGAGCTGCTCAACTCCGTCGATCTCGCCCCGACGCTTAATCTCCACTGCCACTGTCACGCCGTCGGCGTCCCGGCACAGCAGGTCAACCGGACCGATAGCGGTGGGGTACTCGCGGCGGATCAGGGTGAATCCGGGGCCCAGCGTCGCGGTGTGCTCGGCGATTAGAGCCTGCAGGTGAGCTTCGACGCCGTCCTTGACTAGCCCTGGATCCACCCCAAGCTCGTGACGAGAGTCGTGCACCACTTCGTCGATCTCGATAATCAGCTGTTCACCGGCCCGGTTGGTGACCGTCCACCGGCCTGGTTGTTCGACCACTGCACAGGGCGGACTCATCCAGTTCAACGGCTTGTAGGCGCCGCCGTCGGCGTGCACGCTCACCGATCCATCCGCTTTGACCAGCAGCAGCCGCAGCGCCATCGGCAGGTGCGCGGTCAACCGGCCCACGTAGTCCACCTGGCAACGAGCGATCACAAGACGCACGGGGTGCACGCTAGCCCTCGTGAGTGCGTAACGGTGTTCTGGCACCTCTTGCCACTCACGAGCTCTTTACTCCGGCCAGACTGGGCGGCGCTTTGCCAGGAAGGCCGCCATGCCCTCCTTGGCGCCCGCGGTCTGCGAGGCAGCGGCCATCACCTCTAACGCGACGTCATAGCCATCTGGCTCGGGACGATCCAGCTGCGCGTAGAGGGTCTTTTTGCCCAGCGCCTTGCTCGTGCGGCTACCGCGGGTGGCGCGAGCGAGGAGATCGGCCACCGCGGCGTCAAGCTCCGCGTCCGGGACTGCCCGGTTGATCAGCCCCCATTGTTCGGCGGTGCGGGCGTCCACCACGTCACCGGTTAATGCCATTTCCATCAGCCGCTTGCGCCCGATCGACCGGGCGACCGGCACCGCTGGCGTATGGCAGAACCAGCCGCCGTTGCCGCCGGGCAACGCGAACCCCGCCGACTCGGCCGCCACCGCAAGATCACAGGAGGCCACCAATTGACATCCCGCGGCCGTGGCCAGCGCATGCACTCGCGCGACGACAACCTGCGGAACCGACTGGAGGGTGCGCATCACTTCGGTGCACAGTGCCAGCAACTCCCGGATCCCCACGAGGTCGCGCGAGGACACGTCGGCGAAGTCGTGACCGGCAGAGAACACCTTGCCCTCAGCACCGAGCACGATGCCGGTGGCGTCCGACCGGCCCGCATCAGTGAACGCGTCGCGCAGCTCGACGAGGTGATCAGCCGACAGTGCGTTGCGCCGCTGCGGACGGTTCATCGTGATGCGGACAGTGTGACCGTCCCGCTCAACCCCCAGCCCAGCAAATCCCATACCTGCACGTTAACGCTGCCAGCCGCGCTCAGCCTGCCGAACAGGGGAGCGTGACGGACGCCGGACTAGCGCGGGCGGATGAGGTCCACGATCTCGTCCATGATGTCGGTGAGCTCGAAGTCCTTGGGTGTGAAGACCCGGGCGACGCCCTGCGCACGCAGCGACTCGGCGTCTCCCGGCGGGATGATGCCGCCGACCACCACAGGCACATCTCCGGCGCCTGCCGCCCGCAAAGCCTCGACCACCGCAGGCACCACTGCCAGGTGCGAACCGGACAGCACCGAGAGCCCAACCACGTGCACGTCCTCGGCCACTGCGGCCGCGACGATCTCCGCCGGAGTGAGCCGGATGCCCTGGTAGATCACCTCGAAGCCGACGTCGCGGGCCCGCACCGCCACCTGTTCTGCGCCGTTGGAGTGGCCGTCGAGACCGGGCTTGCCGACCAGGATGCGGAGCCGTTGGCCCAGCTCCTCGCTGACCGCACGTACCCGGTCCCGAACGCGCCCGATCGCGTCGCCAGCCGAGTCCGCCGAACCTGGCGCCGACGCTCCGGCGAGCCCGGTCGGCGCCCGGTACTCGCCGAACACCTCACGCAGCGTTGCGGCCCACTCCCCAGTCGTCACACCGGCACGGGCACACGCCATCGACGCCTCGACCAGGTTGGTGTCGGTCTTGGCGGCCTGCGCCAAGACCTGCAACGAGGCCTCCACCGCTGCGGAGTCCCGGTCGGCCCGCCAGGCCCGGATCGCCTCGATCACCTGGGCCTCGGTATCCGGATCGACAGTCTCGATAGCCCCGGCGCCGTCAGTCTGCAGCGGGCTGGGATCAGTCTCGGTGAACCGGTTCACCCCGACGACCACATCCTCACCGTCCTCGATCCGCCGGCGCCGCGCGGCAAGCGACGAGACCAGCTGCGACTTCATGTATCCCGATTCGACGGCGGCGATCGCCCCACCCATGCCCTGCACCCGGTCGATCTCCGCGCGGGCACCGTCGGCGATCTCGGCGACCTTGGCCTCGATAACACGAGAGCCATCGAAGAGGTCCTCGTAGTCCAGCAGGTCGGTCTCATAGGCCAACACCTGCTGCATCCGCAGTGCCCACTGCTGATCCCAGGACCGAGGTAGGCCCAGCGCCTCGTTCCACGCCGGCAGCTGCACCGCGCGGGCCCGGACGTCACGGGACAGCGTCACCGCGAGCATCTCCAGCACGATGCGCTGGACGTTGTTCTCCGGCTGCGGTTCGGTCAACCCCAGCGAGTTGACCTGCACGCCGTACCGGAACCGGCGCAGCTTGGGATCCGCCACGCCATAACGATCCCGGCAGGTCTCCTCCCACAGCCGCCCGAAGGCGCGCAGCTTGCACATCTCCTCGACGAAGCGCACGCCGGCATTGACGAAGAACGACATTCGCCCGACGACGGTGGCGAAGTCGGCCGCGGCGACCTGCCCGGAGTCGCGCACCGAGTCCAGGACGGCGATCGCCGTGCACATGGCGTACGCGACCTCCTGCACCGGCGTCGCGCCCGCCTCCTGCAGGTGGTAACTGCAGATGTTTATCGGGTTCCATTTCGGCATGTGGTTGACCGTGTAGACCACCACGTCGGTGATCAACCGCAGGCTCGGCCCCGGCGGGAAAGCGTAGGTCCCGCGGGACAGGTACTCCTTGATGATGTCGTTTTGCGTGGTGCCTGACAGTTGTGCCAGGTCCGCTCCGTGCTCGGCGGCCACCGACGCGTAGAGCGCCAGCAGCCACATAGCGGTGGCGTTGATCGTCATCGAGGTGTTGGCCTGCGCCATCGGGATGCCGTCGAAAAGGGTGCGCATATCGCCGAGGTGGCTGATCGGTACGCCGACCTTGCCGACCTCGCCGCGGGCTAGCTCGTGGTCGGGGTCGTAACCGGTCTGGGTGGGCAGGTCGAAGGCCACCGAAAGGCCAGTCTGGCCCTTGGCGAGATTGCGCCGGTACAACGCATTGGACGTGCTCGCCGACGAATGGCCAGCGTATGTTCGCATAACCCATGGCCGGTCGCGCTCACGGTCACTCGGATAGGGCATTGGGGGTACCTCCGGCAGCTCTGCCCCAGTGACATTACCTGGGACACTACTGGCCAGTAACGGACATCGGGAAGGGGCCACCGCGATGGACAGCACGATGATGGATGTCCCGCTGACCGTGGGAATGATCATGCGCCACGGCGCCGCCGTGCACGGCGACGGCGAGGTCGTCACCTGGACCGGCAACGGCGCCCGCCGTGCGAGCTACACCCAGGTGGTGCGGCGCGCCGCGCAGCTGGCCGGCGCGCTGCGCGAGCTTGGGGTCACCGGCGACCAGCGGGTGGCGACCTTCCAGTGGAACAACCAGGAACATCTGGAGGCTTATCTCGCGATACCGGCGATGGGCGCGGTGGTGCACACCCTGAACCTACGGCTGGCCGCCGATCAGGTGGCCTGGATTGCCAACCACGCGCAGGACGACGTGGTGATCGTGGACGGTTCGCTCGTGCCGGTGCTGGCTCGCGCGCTGCCGGAAATGAAGACAGTTCGCCACGTGGTGGTGGTTGGCGAGGCCTCGCTCCTGGACGGCGCCGGCAAGCAGGTGCACTCCTACCACGAGCTACTCGCCGCCCAGCCCGAGGAGTTCGACTGGCCGACCGACATTGACGAGCGCTGCGCGGCGGCGATGTGCTACACGAGTGGCACCACCGGTGATCCCAAAGGGGTCGCCTACAGCCACCGCTCGACCTACCTGCACTCGATGTGCATCTGTACCGGCGAGGCCGCGGCGCTGACGCCGGCTGACCGGATCCTGCCAATAGTGCCGATGTTTCACGTCAACGCCTGGGGACTGCCCTACGCCGCATTGATGTCCGGCGCCAACTTGGTCATGCCGGACCGTTTCTTGCAGGCCGAGCCGCTGCTCACGCTTATCGAGGCGGAGCGACCCACACTGGCCGCCGCGGTGCCGACCATCTGGGGTGCCGTGCTGCGTCATATGCTCGAGCACGGTGGGGACATGTCCTCGATCCGGCAGGTGCTCTGCGGTGGTTCGGCGGTACCGCTAGCGCTTATCCAGGCGTTCTCCGAGGAACTGGGCGTGGAAGTCAAGCAAGCCTGGGGAATGACCGAGACCTCGCCCATCGGCTCGGTAGCCACCCCACCGGATGGCACACGCGGCGAGGAGTACTGGCGCTACCGAGCCAGCGCAGGACGTCTGGTCGCCGGGATCGAGGGTCGCATCGTCGGCGACAGTGACACGGTGCGAGTCAACGATGGCAAGTCGGTCGGCGAGATCGAGGTCCGAGGGCCATGGGTCACCGCGCGGTACTACGGGGATGCCGATCCTGCGAGGTTCCACGACGGCTGGCTGCGGACGGGCGATGTGGGAACCCTCGACGAGCTGGGCTTCATCACCATTAGCGACCGCGCCAAGGACGTGATCAAGTCCGGTGGTGAGTGGATCTCTTCAGTGAAGCTGGAAAATCTACTGATGGGGCACCCGAAGGTGGTCGAGGCCGCGGTGGTCGCCGTTCCGGACGACAAGTGGGTGGAGCGGCCGCTGGCAACCGTGGTCATCGCCGAAGATGCGCAGATCAGTGCTGCCGAGCTACGCGATCACCTCAGTGGCTCAGTACCGGCCTGGCAGCTCCCCGAACGCTGGTCCTTCGTCACCACGATTCCCAAAACCTCAGTAGGCAAGTTCGATAAGAAGCTCATCCGCGCGCGCTACGCCAGTGGAGAACTTGAGGTGATCCGTATCGTGTAGGGCTTCGCTCAGCGTTCTGGGGGGGCGGTTACGCGGCTGATATCGGCGCCCAGCGCCGCCAGGTTTTCCACGAAGCGGGGGTAGCCGCGGTC
>JBHEMR010000158.1:0-5566 GCA_046262495.1 Pseudonocardiaceae bacterium
CGAGGAACGGCGGCTGCTGCTGGTGGCCGCCAGCCGCGCCCGACACCGGCTACTGGTCAGCGCGGTGCGTGGGGAGGACGAACAGCCGTCTCGGTTTCTCGACGAGCTTGAGGGCACCGACGCGTCGACGCACGAGCGACCGGTACAACCTCGGGAACGCGGGCTGATCCTTCCCGAGCTTGTCGCGGAGCTGCGCCGAGTGTGCTGTGATCCCGCCGAGGACAGCGTGCGGCGGAGCAGCGCCGCGGCCGGTTTGGCACAGCTCGCCCATGCCGGGGTGCCCGGCGCGCACCCCAATGTCTGGTACGGGTTAGGACCGTTGTCAACTGACGCCCCGCTGCGGGTGCCGGGTGAGCCGGCCCGGGTGTCACCGTCGCTCGTGGAGCTGGTGTCGAGCTGCCCACTGCGCTGGTTACTCACCCGTCACGGTGGCGAGGACGTCCGGGCGCTGCCCGCGGTCACCGGGTCACTGGTGCACAGGTTGGTCCAGGCGGCAGCGGCCGGTGCCAGCGACCAGCAACTCGAACTAGCGCTGAGTCAGGCTTGGACCGGCGTCGATGCGGGTGCCCCGTGGTACTCCCGTGCCGAGCAGCAGCGGATTCACCAGATGGTCGCAATATTCCGCAACTGGTGGAACGCGAGTCGGGGTGAACTCACCGAAGTCGGTTGCGAGCAGGCATTCGAGGTGCAGCTGCCCCCTGAGCAAGGCGCTGCTGACGACACAGCGGTGCAGCTTCATGGAAGGGTGGATCGGTTGGAGTGCGACCGCCACGGCCGTCCAGTGATCGTCGACGTGAAAACCAGCAAGGTCCCGGTCAGCAAAGAGGCCGCGCAGGGCCATCCGCAGTTGGCCATCTACCAGCTTGCCGCAGCTTATGGTGGTTTTGCGGCACACGGCCTGTCCACCGAACCTGGTGGGGCCTGCATCGTTGCGGTCTCGGCGCGAAACGCGGCCTCGGTGCAGCGCGATCAACGGCCGTTGGATTCGGCGGCGTTGACGCACTGGCAGGAGGTCGTGCGCGAGGCGGCCCGGCGCGCCGCGGGACCGGAGTTCGTCGCCATCGACAACGGCGACTGCGCGCGGTGTCCCTCGAAGATCGCCTGCCCGCTGCACGACGCCGGTCGTCAGGTCACTCAATGAGGACCGTGCACGCCAGCTGTATCGAGCCCGCTGAGCTAGCCGCGGAACTTGGTATCGTGCGCCCCACCGCAGAACAGGCCGCCGTCATCGCCGCCGACCCGGAAAGCCCGATGCTCGTGGTCGCCGGTGCCGGATCGGGTAAGACCGAGACGATGGCCGCCCGAGTGGTATGGCTGGTCGCCAACGGATATGTCACACCGGACCGCGTGCTCGGCCTGACGTTCACCCGCAAGGCAGCCCATCAGCTCGCCGAGCGGGTCCGGGCCCGACTCCGCCGGCTCGCCGGATCGGCGGTACTGGATCGACTTGACGCCACCGGGCAGCGTAGGGCCGCGGTGCTCGCCGGTGAGGCGACCGTGCTGACCTACCACGCCTACGCAGGCCGGCTGCTCGCTGAGCATGCGTTGCGGCTGCCTACCGACCCGGGGGCTCGTCTGCTCACTGAGACCGGCGCGTGGCAGCTTGCGCATCGAGTCACCGCCGGCTGGGAACCGGACCTGGACCTCGAAGGGAAGGTGCCGCACACGGTCACCGGTTGGGTGCTCGGGCTGGCTGGGCAGCTTGCCGAGCACTTGTGCGAGCCCGAGCAGCTGCGGGACCGTACCGAGGAGATCATTACGGCGCTGGTCACAGCTTCGCCAACCCCACGCCAGAGGGGCCCGCTGCGCGCCGATCTCAAGCCGGTGGTGCGCAACCAGCGGTCCCGGCTGGCGATACTGCCGCTGGTGGAGCGCTACACGGCGCTCAAGCGGAGCGAGGCCGTGCTCGACTTCGGCGATCAGATGGGAATCGCGGCCGCGCTGGCGCGCGACCATCCGGAGGTCGGCTCGAGCGAGCGGGCTCGCTTCGGCGCCGTGCTGCTCGACGAGTACCAGGACACGGGGCATGCCCAGCGCGTACTACTGCGGTCATTGTTCGGCGTCGCAACACCCGGCGTCACAACACCCGGGCCTGCGATCCCGGTCACCGCGGTCGGTGACCCCTGCCAGTCGATTTACGGCTGGCGCGGCGCCTCAGCGGCCAACCTGCCCCGTTTCACCACCGACTTTCTCCGCGGCGACGGGACCCCCGCCGTCACTCGCGGACTGCTCACCAGCTTCCGCAATCCCCCGGAGGTGCTCGCCGTGGCTAACGCGGTCTCCGCTGAGCTTCGCGGCGGCCCCGTGCGCGTCGGCGAGTTGCACTGCCGTCACAGTGCTGGATCCGGTGAGGTGCGCTGTGCGCTGCTGCCCGACGTCCGTGCCGAGGTGGATTGGGTTGCCGGCGTCATCGCAGACCGCTGGCACTCGGCAGTGCTGGACGGGGTCGTCGCGCTGACCGCCGCGGTGCTGGTGCGCCGCCGCGCGGACATGGCCGCGTTGGCCGCCGCGTTGCGTGCGCGCGATGTTCCTGTCGAGGTGGTGGGCCTGGGTGGATTACTGGCTGCACCAGAGATCCGCGACCTGGTGAGTGTGCTGCGGTTGCTCGTCGATCCGCTGGCCGGCACCGCCGCGGCGCGGCTGCTGACCGGTGCGCGGTGGCGGCTCGGCGCGGCGGACCTGGCCGCTTTGTGGCGTCGAGCCCGCGAGCTGACGGTGGATCACTGCACTCCGTCAGGCCAGGGCGCTGGGGAAGCGGGCAGGGCCCCGGAGGAGGTGCTGTCTGCCTTACCGGATGAAGTATCTGGGGAATCCGTCGATCAGTTGGGGCTGGTGGACGCGCTGGACTCGCCCGGCGATCCGGCCCGATACTCCGAGCGAGGTTACCAGCGGCTGTGCGCTATGGCTTCCGAGCTCCGGGCGCTGCGTCGCCGTGTCACGCAGCCGTTGACCGACCTGGTCGCCGACGCCGAACGGACCCTGCTGCTCGATATCGAGTCGTTGGCCCGCCCCGGGCCCGCCGGCCGGATCCACCTGGACACCTTTGCGGGCGTGGTCGCGGACTTCGCCGCGGTCAGCCCGCTGGCCGGCTTGCCCGCGCTGTTGGACTACCTGGCCACCGCAGAGGAAGCCGAAGATGGTCTTGAGCCGGGTGAGGTCGAGGTCGCCCACGACCGCGTGCAGATCCTCACCGTGCACGCAGCCAAAGGCCTCGAATGGCAGCTGGTGGCCCTCCCGCACCTGGTGGACGGGGTGTTCCCAGCAGCGAAGAAGAGTTCGTCGTGGCTGCGGACGGTCACCGAGCTGCCGGTGACGCTGCGCGGCGACCGGGACGACCTGCCCGACCTGGCGTTGCCCGCTGATGCTGATCAGAAGGAGCTCGCCGTGGCCGTCACGGACCACGAGGCGGCCTTCGACACCCGCAGAATGACGGAGGAACGCCGGCTGATGTATGTCGCGCTTACCCGTGCAGAGCAGACCCTGCTGGTCAGTGGCCACCATTGGGGTGACACCGGCAGCACACCCCGGTTGCCTTCGGACTTTCTGCTGGAGATTCGCGACGTCGAACATTGTGTGGTCGATCAGTGGGCCGCAGCCCCCGCCGAAGGCGAGGCGAACCCGCTGGACACCGAACCGCGGTGCGCGCCGACACCGATTGACCCGCTGGGCCCGCGGCGCGACGCCGTCGCTGAGGGCGCCCAGCTGGTGCACGACGTGCTGGCGGTCGCGAGCTCCGATCACCACTCACAAGCCCGCCGCGCAGCGGGTTGGCAGCGCGAGATCGATGTGTTGCTGGCGGAGCGGGCTGCCCACCGCGCAGCGCAACGCGTCGTACTGCCCGCACACTTGTCGGTGAGCCAGCTGGTGGAGCTCGCCGCGGACCCATTGGCACTGGCCGCGCGGCTGCGCAGGCCGCTGCCGTTCGCACCAAATCCGATGGCTCGCCGCGGTACTGCCTTTCACGCGTGGCTGGAACGCCGGTTCGGCTGCACTCGGCTGATCGATCATGACGAGTTGCCCGGCGCTGCTGATGAGGGCGCCGCCCCGAACGCCGAACTCGAATTGCTCCAGACCGCTTTCCTCGCTAGCGAATGGGCGCCACGTTGCCCGCACGACGTCGAGGTGCCCTTCGAGACGGTGTTGGACGGGGTGGGTGTGCGGGGTCGGATGGATGCGGTGTTCGCCGACGCCGACGGCGGCTGGACAGTGGTCGACTGGAAGACCGGGATGGTGCCCGATGAGGCGACGCTGCGTGCCGTGAGCGTGCAGCTCGCCGCCTACCGGCTGGCCTGGTCGGCGCTCTCCGGCGCGCCGCTGGAACGGGTACGCGCGGCATTTCACTATGTCCGTGACAACCGAACGTTGCAACCCGCGAATCTGCTCGACGCCGACGGATTGCGCGCTCTGCTGCGCAGCATCCCGCGCCCTGACGGCCTAGTGCCGTGTCGGTAACCGGTGCCCGCGATCTCCGTAAAGTGTGGCCACTGACTAGGTGTTTGAAAAGCGACTCCGCTGCTAGGTAGTTGACCTAGGGATTTACGTGCGACTACGAATTGCCGTATGACGTCACTTCTCGGCAGGGTATGAGGTGCTGAATCGGCAATTATCGCCGATGAGGTGGTTACTGTGCCCGGGCGACCGGGACTTACCTTTTGTAGGAGGAGGACTTGATGTCTGATGCACTGAGCTTTGGGGAGATCGAGGGACAGCACGTGGAGCTGCTGCCGGCCCGTACCGTCCTGTCAATGGTGAGCACCCCTGCCGGTCCCAAGGGCGGCGACGCCGGCAACGGCGGACCGGGCGGCAAGGGCGGACCGGCCGGCACCGGCGGCGTCGGTGGCGAGGGCACCGGCAAGGCCGCGATCTTTGGCAACTGGTTCTACGTCGAGGACGGCAACGTGTACAACCAGGCGACCGGTGGTGAAGGCGGCACCGGTGGCGCAGCCGACAGCTCGGCCGATGGTGGCGCTGCCACTGGTGGTGCCGGCGCGTACAGGGGCGGCTGAACCGGCAACGTTGTTCCAGCAATCAGCGTCGTTCGCTAGGCGTGGGACTTCAGCGGGAGGGGCGGCCGCACGGTCGCCCTCCCACCTGCAGTCTTCGTAGTTAGTGTCGGATGTCGCGAAATGTACGGCGAAAGCCGTTGCGACTACACAATTCGCAAGGTTGGCTCGCTGCCAAGGCCGCATTACTTAGGTAGTCCACTGGGGTGAGTTACGTGTGACTACTGATTGTCTCATCACCTTCATGCGGGCAAAGTTGGTCGTGCCGAATCGGTAATGCCGCCGATGAAGCGTTGTCGTCCCGGTGACTACCGGGACCACCTTTCCTAGGAGGATTAGATGTCTGACGCATTGAGCTTTGCTGAGATCGACGGTCAGCACATGGAGTTGCTGCCGGCTCGTACCGTGATGTCGCTGCTCAGCACCACGGGCGGCAGCCGTGGCGGAAATGGCGGCACCGGTGGCGCCGGCGGCCAGGGCCGCGGCGGCATCGGCGTTAACCTGTTGAACATCGACCTGTTCGGTGACCAGACCAACAGCGCCGGTGACGGAGTCGGTGGAGC
>JBHEMR010000159.1:0-16675 GCA_046262495.1 Pseudonocardiaceae bacterium
CCTCCTCGATCTGCTCGAAACGGTCGCCCAAGCCCAACGCCGAGGCCTGCTGGCGCAGGTTGGACAGCTGGCCACCGGGGATCTCGTGGTGGTAAACCCGCCCGGTGGGCGAGGTCAGCCCCGATTCGAAGGGTGCGTAGATTTTTCGCACCAGCTCCCAATAGGGCTCCAGGTCGCAGACCGCCTGCAGATCCAACCCGGTGCTGCGGTCAGTGTGGTCGGTCGCCGCGACCAGCGCGGACAACGCCGGCTGCGAGGTGGTGCCGGCCATCGATGCGGCTGCTGCGTCTACCGCGTCGGCCCCCGCGTCGATCGCCGCGAGCAGGGTCGCGAGCTGCCCACCGGGAGTGTCGTGGGTGTGCACGTGCACCGGGAGGTCGAACCGGCTACGCAGCGCAGACACCAGCGTCCGGGCCGCTGGGGGTCGCAACAGGCCAGCCATGTCCTTGATAGCCAACACGTGCGCACCGGCCGCCACGATCTGTTCGGCCAGTCGCAGGTAGTAGTCCAGGGTGTACAGCGTTTCCGCCGGGTCGGACAGGTCGGCGGTGTAGCACAACGCCACCTCGGCGACGGCCCGGCCGGTTTCACACACCGCGTCGATCGCTGGGCGCATCTGGGACACGTCGTTGAGCGCATCGAAGATCCGGAAGATGTCCAGCCCGGTCTCGACGGCCTGCTCGATGAACGCGGCGGTCACCTCGGTCGGGTAGGGCGTGTAGCCAACCGTGTTGCGCCCACGCAACAGCATCTGCAGGCACAGGTTGGGCACCGCCTCGCGCAACGCGGCCAGCCGTTCCCACGGGTCTTCGGCGAGGAAGCGCAGCGCCACGTCGTAGGTTGCACCACCCCAGCACTCCAGCGACAGCAGTTGCGGGGTCAGCCGAGCGACGTAGGGCGCCACGGCGAGCAGGTCCTTGCTGCGCACCCGGGTCGCCAGCAGTGACTGGTGGGCGTCTCGGAAGGTGGTTTCAGTGACGCCGACGCTGGCTGCGGCCCGCAACCAGTGCGCGAATCCCTTCGGGCCCAGCGCGAGGAGCTGCAACCGGGACCCCGCAGGCGCCAGGCCGTCGAGATCGATCGGCGGCAGCTTACTCACCGGATCGAGCAGATCCGGCGGATCGCCGTGCGGCCGATTCACCGTCACGTCCCCGAGGTAGGTCAGTAACCGGGTGCCGCGGTCCGCGGACCGCCGGGCGGTGAGCAGGTGCGGCCGCTCCTCGATGAAGGAGGTGGTGACCTTGCCTGCCACGAAGTCCGGCTCGTCGAGCAGCGCGAGCAGGAACGGAATGTTGGTGGCCACACCCCGGACGCGGAACTCGGCGAGTGCTCGGCGGGCCCGGCGTACCGCGGTGGCGAAGTCACTGCCCCGGCAGGTCACCTTGACCAGCAGGGAATCGAAGTGCGGGCTGATCTGGGCGCCCGCGTGCATGGTGCCGCCGTCCAGCCGGACCCCAGGGCCGCTGGCCGAGCGGTACGCGGTGACGGTTCCGATGTCCGGGCGGAACTCGTTGGCCGGATCCTCAGTGGTGATCCGGCACTGCAGCGCGGCGCCATGCGACACGATGGTGTCCTGGCGCAGCCCGAGGTCGGCCAGCGTCTCCCCGGCCGCGATCCGCAGCTGGGCACCGACCAGGTCGATATCGGTGATTTCCTCGGTCACCGTGTGCTCGACCTGGATGCGCGGGTTCATCTCGATGAATACGTGGTGACCGCCGCGGTCGACGAGGAACTCCACGGTGCCCGCGTTGACATAGCCGATTTTCCGGGCGAAGGACACCGCGTTAGCACAGATCCGCTGCCGCAGATCGGGATCGAGGTTCGGCGCGGGCGCCACCTCCACCACTTTCTGATGCCGCCGCTGCACCGAGCAGTCCCGCTCGTAGAGATGAATGACGCCACCGGTCGCATCGGCGAGGATCTGTACCTCGATATGCCGGGGGTCGATGACCGCACGCTCCAGGAACACGGTCGGATCGCCGAATGCTGACTCGGCCTCCCGGCTGGCGGCCTCCAGCGCGGTGCGCAGACGAGAAAGCTTGGTGACCCTGCGCATGCCACGCCCACCGCCCCCGGCGACGGCCTTGACGAAGACCGGGAACCCGATTGCCTCGGCGTCGGCCACGAGTTGGTCTATGTCGGCGGAGGGAGCACAAGACGCCAGCACCGGCACGCCCGCGTCGCGTGCCGCGGCCACTGCCCTTGACTTGTTACCCGCCAGCGCCAGCACGGCAGGAGGCGGTCCGACGAAGGTGATGCCGGCCTGCTCGCAGGCGATGGCCAGTTTCGGGTTCTCCGACAGGAAGCCGTAACCGGGGTAGACCGCGTCGGCTCCGGTGCGCTGGGCGGCCCGGATGATCTCCGACACCGACAGGTATGCGCGGACCGGATGACCCCGCTCACCGATCTGGTAAGCCTCGTTGGCCTTGAGCCGGTGCTCTGAGTTGCGGTCCTCGTAGGGGAACACCGCGACCGTCTGGCACCCCATTTCGAAGGCGGCCCGAAATGCTCTGATCGCGATCTCCCCGCGGTTGGCGACCAGCACCTTGCGAAACATGTGCATTCCCTTCCCAGTCGGCCGGTCGACCGGGATCTCCTTCCGGCGCTACCGACCGCATCATCGCAGGTGATAGCGGCCGACGGGGGAATCTGTGATATCCCAGGCGCGCAGGCTCTCCCACGAGAGCGGCTGGAGGGGTATCAAGGATATGGCATGAAGGGACACGGCCATGGGTAGATCGCGACACCACCACTATTACCGCCGGAGACGGGGGCGGCGACGCGTCGGTCCGCTGCTGGTGCTGCTGTGCGCAGCGGTTCTGGCCAGTGCTGGTGTGGTCACCGTGACCGTGTTCGCCCTGATCGCGGTCCTTGGACAGCTCTTGCTGGTCGGAGCGGGTTCGGTAGTCGTGGTGCGGCACCTGCACCGCCGCCACCGCCGGGCGATGGGCCCTGCCCAGCCGGCCGCCGTACCACCGGTGGCGCGGGCGGCACCGGTGCCGGATTGGCGCGCTACCCGGGCCCGATTCGCCCAGCTGCGCAGTGAGTACGGCCAGTTCGAATGCGACCCGCTCGCGGTGCTGCGGCTACCCGCACTGACCGACGTCACGGTGGCATCCACCGGCCGGTTCGTCGACGCTTTCGCTGAGGCTCAGGCACTGGACACCGACACCGAGCCGCCGGCCACGCACTGCGCCCGGTTCGCCACCGCGGTGGATCAGGCGTGGCGGGCCTGGGTCGCCGCCCGCGACGCGGCCGAACGCATCCGGCTTGCTGGAATCCCCGCGCAGGAACGGGCCACCGTGGCGCGGGCGATCAAGCTGCTCACCATGGCTCGAGATTCCGATCATGATGCCGAGCGCACCGCCGCATACGCTAAGGCCCGCGCCGAACTAGCGAAACTGGACCGCAGCGGCACGCTGCGACTCCCACCAACCGCCGCCGCCGCACTGGACGCCGCCGCCCGCAGCCAGCTACCCGCCGGCTGACCCAGCCTGCCCACCGACTTGTCAACCGCCAAACGGATCATGTAGGGGCCTCGCGCAGCCGGTGCATCGATCTGCCAGCGGACCATCCCGACAATTTGGGATACCCGCTGGGCTGCAGTCCGGTTACCGTGCCAAGGGTGGCCGTGACCTCACCCGGGCGCAGGCTCGCTGATGCCCTGCGCAATGTCGCCGACCAGGGCGTCGATGCGGTCGACCTCGCGCAGCGGGCGCTGGCTGGCATCCGCCGCCACCTTGGCGTCGACGCGGCGTTCATCGCGGGCGTCGATCCGACCACCCTGCTGTTCACCCGAGTGCTGGTTCAGGACCAGCGCTGGGGAGAGACCCAGTTGCTGCATAACGAGCTCGCGGAAGCCGATATCGCCAATCGCCACCGCTCTGCAGATCAGCGAGCACACCGTGCAGGACCATCTGACATCGATCTTCACGAAGACCGATGTCCGTAGCCGCGCGGAGCTGGCCGGCCGGATCTTCGCCGACCATTACCGGTCGCACTGACCGAGACGATCAATCGCTGGGGGGTTGATGGGGGCACGTCGCTTCGCTGCACTCGCCGTGGGACTGCTGCTCGGTGCGGGCCTGGTCACCGGGGCCGCACAACCCTCGCAGGCCGCGGCTATCCACCAGGACGCTAAGGCACCGGTGGCACAGGGCTACGGCGGCGCAGTGGTCTCGGACACCGCGGAGTCGACGCAGGCTGGCTTGGACGTCCTGCGCAGCGGCGGAACAGCCGCCGATGCCGCGGTCGCGGTAGCCGCCACCCTCGGCGTAACCGACCCCTACGTCGCAGGTATCGGTGGCGGCAGCTACCTGGTCTATTACGACGCGCGTACCCGCCGGGTGTCCACGATCGACGGCCGGGAGACTGCGCCGGCCGCGGACGGACCGTCGATGTTCCTCGACCCGACCACCAGGCAGCCATTGTCGTTGCCGACCGCGGTGACCAGCGGACTGTCCGTTGGTGTGCCCGGCACACTGGCCACTTGGCAGCGTGCGCTGCAGCGGTGGGGCCGCTTCGGGCTCGCTGAAGACCTGCGGCCCGCGGAGCGAGTAGCCGAACACGGCTTCGTGGTGGACCCGACGTTCCGGGAGCTGACACGGCAGAACGCTGCGCGCTTCGCCCAGTTCAGCTCGACGAAGACACTGTTCCTGCCTGGCGGTGCGCCGCCCGAGGTGGGTTCGACACTGCGCAATGCCGACCTCGCGAAGACCTATCGAGAGATCGGCGAGCACGGGATCAGCGCACTCTACGGCGGCCCGATCGGCACCGACGTGGTCAACGCCGCGCAGCACCTGCCGCTGGCACCAGGAGCTACTCTGGTGGCCCGACCTGGCCCGATGGCGCTGTCTGACCTGCGTGCTTATCGCGCGCGCGACGCTGACCCGACGCATGTGAGCTACCGCGGCCTCGACGTATACGGCATGGCGGCGTCCTCCAGCGGCGGCATCACCGACGGCGAGGCACTCAACATCCTCGGCAACGTCGACCTCGCCGCGATGAACCCTGTGCAGGCGCTGCATCACTACCTTGAAGCCACCCGGCTCGCCTTCGCCGATCGCAACCGCTACCTCGGCGATCCCCGATACGTCGACGTGCCCCAGCAACAGCTGCTCACGCCATCCTTCGGCCGCCAGCGCGCCTGCCTCATCGACCCGGCGAAAGTCAGCACCAGCCCGGTCGCGCCGGGCGACCTGTTCACCGGCTCGCGCAGCTGCCCGCGGCCATCCGGCGCGGCTGTCCCGGTGCCCGACCGGGAGCACCACACCAACCACTTCCTGGTCGCCGACGGTGCGGGCAACGTCGTGTCGTGCACCAACACGATCGAGGAGCTCGGCGGCAGCGGGATCGTGGTTCCCGGTCGAGGGTTCCTGCTCAATAACGAGCTGACCGATTTCAACTTCGCGCCGACGCAGGGCAGCGCACCCGATCCCAACCTGCCAGCGGGGGGCAAGCGGCCGCGCTCGAGCATGTCACCGACGATCGTGCTTCGAGACGGCCGACCATTCCTGGCAGTCGGCACGCCGGGTGGCGCCACGATCATCACCACCGTCCTGCAGATCCTGGTCAACCGGATCGACTTGCGCATGAGCCTGCCGGATGCCATCGCCGCGCCCCGCGCCTCGCAGCGCAATGCCACGACCACCCAGGCCGAGCCGGCCTTCATCGCGGCGCCCGCGGCGCGTGGCTTAGTAGCGCTCGGCCACAAATTCGCGATCAGCGACACCTCCCCGCTGGATCCCACCATCAAGATCAACCCGGATATCGGCGTCGCGTCGGGCCTGGAATTCCTGCCCAGCGGCACAGTCCTCGCTGCCGGCGAGCCCGTTCGGCGCGGCGGCAGCGCAGCCGGTGTCGTGTGCCCCACCCGCTGACCTACCCACGACCCCGCCGATCACACTTTTTGGAGGAACTGGGCGTGCTGGTCGTCGAGCAGGTCGGCGGCCAGCCGAGCCAGGGCGGGGTGCTCGGTGAGTTCCGGGTCAGCCTCGACCAGCTGCTGGGCGGCTTGTCTGGCTTGGCCGATCAGGTCCGCGTCACGCAGCAGTGAGAGCAGCTTGAGCCCGGATCGCCGGCCGGATTGCATCGCACCGAGCACGTCTCCCTCGCGCCGCAGCTCCAGGTCCCGTTGGGCCAGTTCAAACCCGTCGGTGGTCGCGGCGACAGCGTCGAGCCGTTCCCGTCCGGGGGTGCCTTCGGGAGAGTCGGTGACCAACAGGCACAGCCCGGGATGCGCCCCCCGGCCGACCCGACCGCGCAGCTGGTGGAGCTGACTGACTCCGAACCGCTGCGCATCCATGATCACCATGACGGTGGCGTTGGGTACGTCCACCCCGACCTCGACGACGGTGGTGGCCACCAGGACGTCGATCTCGCCGGCGGTGAAGGATCGCATCACAGCGTCTTTGTCATTGCCCGGCAGGCGGCCGTGCAACACCCCCAGTCGCAGTCCAGCCAGCGAACCTTCGGCGAGCTGCGGAAGCAGATCGAGCACCGCCAGCGGCGGGCGGCCGCCGTCCTCATCGGGCTCGCCGGCAGTATCCTCACCGGCAGCGTCATCGCCGCCGATTCGCGGGCACACCACGTAGGCCTGCCGGCCGGTGGCGACCTCCTCAGCGATCCGCCGCCACACCCGTTCCAACCAGCTGGGCCTTTCCCCGACCGGCACCACGGTGGTCGAGATCGGTGACCGCCCAAGGGGCAGCTCGCGCAGTGCGGAGACCTCCAGATCGCCGTAGACAGTCATCGCGACGGTGCGCGGGATCGGCGTCGCGGTCATCACCAGCACGTGCGGGCTGGTGCCGTCGACCGCCCTGGTGCGCAGCGCGTCGCGCTGTTCGACGCCGAAGCGGTGCTGCTCGTCGACCACTACCAGGCCCAGATCGGCGAAGGACACCCGGTCCTGGATCAAGGCGTGGGTGCCGATCACGATTCCGGCCGCGCCACTGGCCGCGTCCAACAGCGCCTGTTTGCGAGACCGGGCGGACAGTGATCCAGTGAGTAGGGCGATCCGGGTGGCCTGTTCGGCTGAGCCCAGCTCGCCGGCCCGGCCGTAGTCGCCCAACATGGCTCGCAGGGACCGGGCGTGTTGCGCCGCGAGCACTTCGGTGGGCGCCAGCAGCACCGCTTGCCGTCCCGCATCCAGGACCTGCAGCATCGCGCGTAGCGCCACCACGGTCTTACCGGATCCGACCTCGCCCTGCAGCAGCCGATTCATCGGGTGCTCGCCGGCCAGCTCGGCGGACAACAGCTCACCGACCTGCCGCTGCCCAGCGGTCAACGTGAAGGGCAGCGCGGCGTCGAAGGCGGCAGCCAACCCACCGTCGCGGCGCGGGCAGGCTGGCGCGGGTCGGCGCATCACCTGCTGACGGCGCCGAGCGAGGGTGAGCTGCACCGCCATCGCCTCGTCCCACTTCAGCCGGCGCTGCGCGGCGGCGATCTGGGCACGGTCGTCGCAGCGGTGCACGGCGCGCAACGCCGCACCCAGCTCCAGCAGCCGGTGCCGCGCCCGCAGCTCAGCGGGCAGCGGATCCGCGGGATCGTCGAGGACGTCGAACACCTGGCGCACGCAAAGCTGGATCGTCCACGACGGAAGATCCTTGGTGGCGGGATAAACCGGAATCAGCGCCCGGGAGAACTCCGCGAGCTTGTCCGCGTCGCCGTCGAGGAGCTGGTACCGCGGGTGCGTGAGCTGCAGGGCGCGCTGTTTGCCGTACCTCGTCACCCGGCCGGCGAACAGCCCCTGACGACCAGGGACGAGCACCTTGGGCAGCCGCTGCTGGTTGAAGAACGTGAGGTTCAGGGTGCGGGTACCGTCGAAGATCACCGCCTGTTGGATGGTTCCTTTTTTCTGTTGCATCGGGCGGGAGGAGCAGCTGCGAATCTCGGCGACCACCGTGACGTCCTCTCCCGCTGTCAGACTCGCGATCGGGGTGAGCTGACCCTGGTCGGCGTACCGGCGCGGGTAATGCCGCAACAGGTCGCCGACGGTACGTACATCCAGCTGCTCGGCCAGCAGCGTCGCTGGTTTGGCACCGATCACCCGGTCCAACGAGTCATCCACCCCGGCCACGGCTCACTCCACCCCCACCAGCAGCACACGCTGCGGCACGCGGCCCGCGTAGACCACCACGTCGACCTCCGGATGCGCTCTGCGCAGATGCTCGATCAGCGAGTCCCCAACGCCATCCGGGGCGTCCTGGCCGAGCAGAACTGTCACCAGCTCCCCGCCCACCGACAGCATTCGCTCCACCAGCTCGCGGGCTGCGACCAGTGGATCCCGGTCGATCAGAACGACCTCGTCGCCGACCATTCCCAGGGTATCGCCCGGCTGGCAGCGTCCGGCCCAGGTCAATGCCTCCTCCCTAGCCACGGTGAGCTCGCCACGCCGGGTCGCGGTCGCCGCCTCGGTCATGGCCACCAGGTCGTCGGCCGGGCGCCGCGCGGAGTCGTGCACCGCGATCGCGGCGAGTGCCTGCACGGGGGACCCCGTCGGTACAACCACCACTTCCTGGCCAGTGCCCCGGACCTGGATAGCCACTAGTTCGGCCCTGTTCGCGGCGGTGGACTCCGCCAGCACTGTGACATGCCGGGCGCGGGTGCCGGCGAGAACCGCGCGTAACTCGTCCAGACTGCTATGGGCCTGGGTGGTGGTCACCCCTTCCCCGCGGAACAGCTCGGCCACTCCAGATCCTGAAACCATGGCGAGCACGGCGTGGTTGACGACGAACGAGTTGCGGTCGGTGTGGTCGGCGCGGGATTGATCGACGAAGCGCAGTACCGTGATGCGGTGCGGCCGCCCGGCCCGCACCCCGGCCTCGATCACGGCACCGACATCGGAGCTGTGCACGTGCACTTTCCATAGCTCCGCACCGCCGCTGAGCCCGGTCTCGCCCGAGCCGACGACAGCCACGCAGTCGCCCAGGTTGGCGAGCTCGGCGCGCAACGTAGCGATCTTGGCCTGGTCGGTACCGTCTAGCAGGTACATCACTTCGTAGTCGTAGTCGTAGTCGGGGCAACCACTTTCCCGCACCGGGTACAGCGCCTGACCCGGGCGAAGCTGGATTCCCGCGGCGACACTGGACCGCACGCCGGGACGCTCGTTCACCACCGCCAGCAGCGCTTCCAACAGCAGGGTCAGCCCGCGACCGCCCGCGTCCACCACTCCTGCGACGGCCAGTGCGGCAAGCTGGCGGGGAGTGTCGGCCAGCGCGCCAGCCGCGGCGGCGGTGGCCGCCGACGCCACCGCGCTGAGTTCATCGGACCGGACCGCGGCCGCCGCCCGCGCTGCTGCGTGCAGCACGGTCAGCACCGTGCCGGACACCGGTTCAGACACCGCGGCCGTGGCCAGCTCGTCAGCCCGGCACAGCCCTTTACGCAGGGCCGCACCGTCCCAGGCCCGGCCATCGAACCCCGGGCCGATCAGTGGCTCCGCCAGGCCGCGCAGCACCTGGGACAGGATCACTCCAGAGTTGCCCCGGGCTCCCATCAACGCGCCGCGGGCCAGCACCGCGACCGTACTGCCCGGCGGAACACCCCCGTCCGCGTTGTGCTCTCGGAGCACCGCATCCAGCCCGGCCCGCATGGTGGCCAGCAGGTTGGAGCCGGTGTCCTGGTCGGCCACCGGGAACACGTTAAGCGCATCGATCTCGTCACGGTGTGCAGCGAGCGCATCACAGCAGGTCACGGCCCAGCGACGGACCGCTGCGCCGTCCAGCGACTGCAACACCGCGGCTGCTCACCGCCTTCATCTGACCGGAGTCGTAGGCTGGTCTGTGGCTCTTCAGGAGCTACCAACGTCGAAGATTACCGACCTACAGCGTCCCCGGTGCGCGGCACCGTGCACCGCGGGGTTACGCTTCACCAGACCGCCCGGGAAACGGGCGTACCACCCTCGCGACGAAACCAGGGAGTGTGTGACGTGGCTGCCGTGTGCGACGTCTGCGGCAAGGGGCCGGGCTTCGGCATGTCTGTCTCACACTCCCACCGGCGGACACATCGCCGGTGGGACCCGAACATTCAGACTGTCCGGGCGAAAATCGGCGCCAGCAATCGTCGCCGCCTCAACGTCTGTACTTCCTGCCTCAAAGCAGGCAAAGTCTCCCGAGGCTGACCGCTCCACCTCCACGACCCGCCATTCGGTGCCGAATGGTGAGTGGATCCGGCGCGATTCGGCACCGAATGACGATTCAGTTTCGCGAGCTAGGGCAACGTCCAGTCCACCGGGTTGCTTCCTAGGTCCGCGAGCAGGTGGTTGGCGCGGCTGAACGGGCGGGAGCCGAAGAATCCACGGTCGGCTGACATCGGTGACGGGTGCGCGCTCTCGATATATGGCACGTCGGTGAGCATCGGACGTAGGGTGCCCGCGTCCCGGCCCCACAAGATCGCCACCAGTGGCTGCGCTGGACGCGCTACCAGGGCGCGGATGGCCTGCTCGGTGACCTGCTCCCATCCCTTGCCGCGATGCGACCCCGGGCGACCGGGTTCCACCGTGAGCACTCGGTTGAGCAGCAGCACGCCGCGTGCCGCCCACGTACTGAGATCCCCGTTCGACGGGCTGGGCAGGCTCAGGTCGTCGCGGTACTCGCGAAAGATGTTGGCCAGACTGCGTGGCAGCGGCCTCACCTGCGGCTCCACCGAAAACGACAGCCCCACCGCGTGGCCTGAGGTCGGGTATGGGTCCTGGCCGACGATAAGCACCCGCACCTGGTCGAAGGGCTGGGTGAAGGCGCGCAGGATGTTGGCTCCAGAGGGCAGGTAACGCCGCCCCGCGGCGATCTCGGCCCGGAGGAAGTCACCAGCGCTGGCGATCTGCCCGGCTACCGGAGCCAGCGCGCCGGCCCAGCCGGTTTCCACGATCTCGTCTACAGCTACGGGCACGGTGCACGACCCTAGCGAGTGATCAGCGGGCGGGCTGCGCCGCCACCGGAAGAAGTTTGCCGAAGCAACGACTGCGCGGGTCGCCCCGGTACACGCCGAATCCCAGGATCTCGGAGTAATCCGACGAGGTGTAGAGCCCGATTGCCTCGGGTTGGCGCGTCCCGGTCTCAAGCACCAGCCGCCGCCGGCCCGCGGCGATCGCCCGGCGCTCCAGTTCGGCAAGCAGGACTCGAGATAGTCCTCGGCCGCGCGCGACCGGGACCACGTACATCCGTTTGACCTCCGCGTCGCCTGCAGCGAACTCCGGGCCCTGTTCATGCGCCCGCCAGCCGCCGCACGCCACAGCCGTCCCCTCGAGGTAACCCACAATGAAGGTTCCGCGCGGGGCGACGAACTCGCTGACGTCGATGGGTGTGGCATCGTCGCCGCCGTAACGGCGGACGTACTCCTGCTGCAGTGCGGCGATCAGCCCGAGCGCGTCGGGATGGTTCAGGGTCCGCGTCCTGCACTCCACGGTTGGCAGCCTACGGCTGTCCGTGAGTGGTATTGAGTCCTATAACACTGTTTCGCACTCACGGGAAGTGCTGCCACCCTGCTGGCAGCACTTCACAACCATCGACGGTCACGCCGCGCCCTTCGAGCACCACGCCGACCTCCGTCCACCCGGTGGGCAGCGCCCCTCCAGCGGGAAAACTCGCCAGCAGCGCGTGGTCCTCTCCCCCGGTGAGCACCCAGTACCGCGCGTCGGCGCCCAGCGCTGAGGCCACCTCGACCAGCGGGCTGGCTACCGGTACCGCCGCCGAATCGATATCGATTCCTACACCGGAGGCCTCGGCGACGTGCCCTGCATCGGCGACTAAGCCATCCGAAACATCGATCATCGCCGTGGCACCGGCCGAAGCGGCCAGCGGCCCGGCGCCATAGGGAGGCTCCGGTACCCGATGCGCCGCGACCACCGCCAGCGGAGATCGCGCCAATGGATATCGCAAGCCCCGGCGAAGGACGGCAAGACCCGCAGCGGACCAGCCCAGCCGGCCGCACAGTCCGAGCACGTCTCCGGGCCGGGCACCAGATCTCGTGACCGGCGTCCGACCCTGCAGGTCGCCCAGCGCGGTCACCGACACGACGAGCTGCTCCGAGCTGACCACGTCGCCGCCGACGATGCCGGCACCGGCCTGCGCGGCCTCCGCCCACATTCCGGCCGCCAGGCCATCCACCGTGGATATCGGCGTGCGCCCAGGAACGGCCAGCCCGACGACCAATGCGGTGGGCACCGCGCCCATCGCCGCCACGTCGGCGAGATTGGCCGCCACCGCTTTGCGCCCGACCTGGTGCGGCGTGGACCAGTCCAGCCGGAAGTGCACCCCCTCTACGAGCACGTCGGTGGTCACCACCACCCTGCCGTCGCCAGCTGCCAGCACCGCAGCGTCGTCGCCCGGACCCAGCAGGGTGCCCGACGACAGTTCCCGGCCGGCGGTGATCCGGGCGATCAATCCGAATTCGCCCAGGTCGGCTACCGTACCTGGGCCCGACAGCGGTGGGTCAGGTATGGCACCACTGGCAGCACACACGGTCACGCCTCCGATCCAGGAGGTAGGGAGCCAGGCGGTAGGTTCGTCTTTACCCGATCGAGCGCCGACGAGACGAAGGGCCCGCCGTGGTACAGGCATACATCCTCATCCAGACCAAGGTCGGCAAGGCCGCCGCGGTGGCTGCGGCGGTGTCGAGCCTGCCAGGTGTCGCTAGCGCAGAGGACGTCACCGGTCCGTATGACGTGATCGTGCGGGCGGAGGCCGCCGACGTTGACCAGTTGGGTCAGCTGGTGCTAGCCAGAGTGCAGACGGTGGACGGCATCACCCGCACGTTGACCTGCCCCATCGTGCATCTGTCCTGACGGCGATCTGGCGTGTTCTCAGCTACTTCCGCGCGGTCGACCGGCATTCCACGTTGGCCACTGGGGATCGCATTGGCGCTGGCGGTGGCACTGGTGGTGGGGGTGCTCATCGCTGCCGCGATAGTGCGCGAGCAGCCTCTGGGTCCGCTGGGGCTGGCTGTTGTTCCGTCCCCCTCGGCCAACTCCACGGATTGCGCGCGGCTGCTGGCGGCCCTACCCGAGACGCTGGACGGGGGCGATGCGGGCCCTTTGCCGCGTAGGATCCTCGCTACCCCAGCCCCTGCGGGCACGGCCGGCTGGGGTGAGCCGCCGGTGGTGCTGCGCTGCGGGCTGGACCGCCCCGTTGAGCTCACGGCGACCTCGCGGCTACTGGACGTCTCCGGAGTGCAACTCCTCGAACTCGTCGGGCTGGGCACCAGTACCTGGGTGGCGGTGGACCGCCCGGTCTACGTCGTGGTTGCCCTGCCACCGACCAGCGGCAGCGGGCCACTCCAGCAGCTCGCCGCGGTGATCGCGGACACCCTGCCGCGACGCGACGTCGACGTCGCGTACTGATTACGCTACAGCCGGTGCAACCCGGCCAGCACCCGCTCCAGCAGCGCCAAATCCGGCGCGCTGTCCACGGCTAGGGTATTGCGGTGCACGTGCACCAGACCAGTATCGATCATGTCAGCAAGCAGGACTCGGGCCACTCCGAGCGGCAGTCCCAACAGGGCCGCGACCTCGGCGACCGAGCGGACATCGGTACACAGCTCGGCGATCGCGGCGTGCTCTGCAGAGCAGATCGCGGTCACGTCTCGGCCCTCGTCGCTGGTGAAAACCAGCGTCTCTACGGCGAGGTCCTGGACCGGTCGGGTGCGCCCCCCGGTCCAGGTGTACGGACGGACGACGAACCGGAAGTCCTCCGGCCCATCCCATTGGTCGGCTGACCATTCGTCGGACGCCTCACCGACCGCGGCGCTGGCGGCTGCCGCGACCACGTCAGCGATGCCGTCGGGCAGTTCGTCGACGGTGTGATCATCTAACTGAGCATGGCGGGCGCGATAAGCTTCCCGACCCGGATCCACCGCCATCCTGTCGGGACCGTCGATCAAGCTGCCGTCCTCATCAACGGTGCCGCTGCTGCCGAATGAGACGAACAATCGCAATGCCTCCACATACCGACGTCACGGATCACGCGAGGCACACCAGCGGACCGCGCGGGCGGCCCCTACGTGCCTAACTAGTCGTTCATAAGTAGGTCGCTGGAGTTCACCCGTTCGACGCAGAGACCAAGCGGAGCAACGGCTCAGCGCAGCCCGGTACCGCGGGCAACCGCAGTGTCTATCAGGAACGACAGTAGACTCGGATAGTCCACGCCGGTCACTGCCCACATCCGGGGATACATCGATATCGGTGTGAAACCCGGCATCGTGTTGATCTCGTTGATGGTCAGCGCACCCTCGGGTCCGACGAAGAAGTCGACCCGGGCGAGGCCTTGGCAGTCCAGCGCACGGAACGCCGCAACGGCCATCGACTGCAGCTCAGCCGTGACGTCATCGTCGAGTTTGGCGGGGATGTCGAACTCGCACGCGTTGTCGAGATATTTGGCGTTGAAGTCGTACCAACTCGCGGAGTCCGGCGCCACCACCCGGATCTCCGCGGGCAGCGACGCCTCGATCCGACCGTCGGGAAACTCCAGCACGCCGCACTCGAGCTCGCGACCGACCACCGCCGCCTCGACAAGCACCTTGGGATCCACAGCGCGCGCCATCGCGAGCGCCGCGGGCAACTCAGACCAGTCCGCCACCTTGGTGATGCCCACCGATGAGCCAGCCCTGGCCGGTTTGACGAAGACCGGCAGACCCAGCCGCTCGCGCTGCTGCGCGGTAAGGGTGCTGTCAACGGCACGCAGCACCACGGTGTAGGTGACCGGCAGACCCTGGGCGCTCAACAGCTTACGGGCGAAATCCTTGTCCATTCCCACCGCACTGGCCAACACCCCGGAGCCGACGTAGGGCACATCGGCCAGCTCCAACAGCCCCTGGATCGTGCCGTCCTCCCCGAAAGCCCCGTGCAGGACCGGGAACACCACATCGACCCCGCAGAGCACTTCGCCGGCCCGGTCACCGGTGATGCGCACCAGTTCCCTCCTGGTCGGATCACCGGGCAAGATCAGCGCCGTAGCCGCACCGTCCACGGCGGGAAGCCGGCGGTCCCGGATCGTCAGCTCGGCCGGATCGTCAGTACTCAGCACCCAGGCGCCATCAGCGCCGATACCGACTGGGACGACCTCGAATCGCGTCCGGTCCAGGTGGCGCAGCACGCTTCCCGCCGACAGACAGGAAATCGCGTGCTCGCTGCTGCGGCCACCGAAGACCACAGCGACGCGCAGCCTGCGATCCGTCATGGCGGCACCCTACTCCCGGTGATCCGGCGGTCATGGCTCTGCTGTCACGGCGCCGTCACCAGGGCAGATAGCCGAGGTAGCGCCACAGCGAGTACTGATCGACTGCTTGGCACGGCGTAACCCAGAGTCACTCCGTAGCAACCCGGCGAGCCATCATGGCAACGGTCCAGCCCATCGAGTAGCAGCCCTTCGCCGAAGGCACGGCACAGCGCGTGACGCTCAGCGTCCACGCTCGGCAGGACTACCACCAGGTGCGCGCCCGCTTGATCACCCCGAGCCGGCAACGCCGCCGCGCGCAACGCGCCGACTAGCAGGTCGCGCCACGCTGGCCAGCAGCGGCGACGGTACGCCGTGGTGACGCAGCTCGCCGTCGTAGTCCCCGACATGGAGACATATCGGGGGGTTATCAGAGCCGTCATAGGGCCGATATGTCCCCATGTCGGCGGGGTAGGCCCTGGGCAGTCCAGGCGCGGAAGCCACCGATGACGTCGGTGGCGTTGTGAAGGCCCAGGGTTTGGAGGGCGGCCGCGGCGAGGCTGGAGGTGTAGCCCTCCGAGCACAGCACGATCACCCGCACGTCGTAACCGGTGGCCTGGGGCAGCCGGGCCTCGCATCCAGGATCGAAGCGCCATTCCAGGTGGTTGCGCTCGACTAGCAGGGCGCCGGGCACCTCCCCCTCGACGGCACGCTGCCAGCCCGGGCGGATGTCCACCAGTAGCGCCCCGACGGCAACGGCGTCATAGGCCTGTGTCGGAGTGAGGCGCTGCAGCCGCGAACGAGCGTGGATTAGCATCTGATCGACACTGAGCGCGCCGGGTGGCCGGCTCACCAATCCACCCCGGCCTGCTCCACGGCGAGGTGGCACAATCCCGACGGCTCGAGTCGGTAGCGATTCATCACAGTCAGGCCCGGGGTGTAGACGTGCACGCTCACGGCGGGGACCGTGCCGGTGTTGGTGACGTGGTGAACGTAGTGCGGGCCGAAGGCGCGGCAGCGTCCAATGTTCAGTGCCCGGGTGACCTCCACCGGCGGCCGACCTGGCTTGACGGCGACCACCCGTTCGGTCAGCGTGCCCGCCGCGATCGCGAACGCGCCCGACGCCGGGCCGTGATCATGCAGATCGGTGCTCTGGCCCGGTAGCCAGGACAGCAACCACACCTCATGCTGCTCCGTTCGTTCGAGCAGCCGGTACCAGCGGGTGTCGGTGCGATAGTTCAGCAGGCGCCACCACCGCTCCGGGTGCGCGGCCAGTCCCATGGCGAGGCTGGCCGGGGCGCCCCAACGAGCGATGTCGGGAGTCGGGACGGTGAATTCGGGTACGGCATACATGATAAGGATTCCTCCGCGAGATCGGTGAGACCGACCGCGCAACAGCCACCACCCGAGAAGGGCAGGCTGTCAAGGAAACGCGGTCAGCGGAACAAGCTCACCGCGCGGGACACAGCGCGCTCGCCACCCGGCGCAGATCCACCGGGGACCGCCGGACGAGGACGAGAGTGCCGCTCACA
>JBHEMR010000160.1:0-4894 GCA_046262495.1 Pseudonocardiaceae bacterium
GACGGTGCCGCCGATTTTGGAACTTCCGCAGTGTCGTTCACCGAAATTCCCTAGGGAGTGGATCTTCGGCGGTCGTTGTGGACACTACCGCTTGGGCACGATGCTCACCTCCTGGTCGAGGAGATCGGTGAGGGTGACGGGTTCGTCGCAGTGTGGGCAGGGTCCGCCGATACCGGTGCGGCGGGCGAAGGTGGCGCAGGCGGGGCAGCGTTGTTGACCGAGGAATCGGTCGCCGCAGTTGGGGCATTCGTAGATGGTGAACTGGCGTCGTGGGCGGGCGACGGGGACGACGACCGCGGTGGGTGGGTTCTGGTGACGGCGGCGGAACGCGGTTTTGCGGCATGCGCTGGTGCAGTAGCGCTGCCGGCCGGTCGGGGTGAAGTAGCGCTGGCAGACGGGGCAGGTCATCGTCGTGGGGTCGTCCCGCGACGGGGATGGGGTGGTCATGGTGTGCCGTCCCCGCGGCGGAGTTTGTCGGCGCGGGCGCGGTGGGTGCGCATTCGGTAGGACTCGCCGGTGATGTTGAAGACCACAGATCTGTGCAGTAGTCGGTCGAGCATCGCGGCGGCGACCATGGGGTCGTCGAAGATCCGTCCCCAGGACGGGATGCCCAGGTTGGTGGTCAGCGCGATGGAACCTTTGAAGTGGCGTTGGGTGATGACCTGGAACAGCGCGGCGGCGGCTTCCGAGGCCATCGGCAGGTATCCAAGCTCATCGATGATCAATAACCGGGGGCCGGCGAAGAATCGCATGGTGGTGGCCCAGCGGCCTTCCAGGGCGGCGCGGTGGCAGCGGGCGGCCAGGTCGGCGGCGGTGGTGTAGTAGGTGCGGTAGCCGGCGGCGACCGCGGCATGGCCCAGACCGACGGCGAGCATCGTCTTGCCTGTGCCGGGCGGCCCGATGAGCAAGACGTTGGTGGCGTCGTCGAGGAACCGCAGCGTGCCCAGTTCGGTGACGAGCTTGCGGTCGACCGAGGGTTGGGCGTCGAAGTCAAAATCTGAGAGCTGCCAGGGTGCGGGTAGGCAGGCGAAGCGGGCCAGACTGGCCTGGCGGCGTTGGTGGGTGGCGGCGACCTCGATCGCGAGTAGGCGTTCCAGGAACGCGGTGTGGCCCAACTGTTCGGCGCCGGCGTGGTCGAGCTCGCCGGGCAGTGCTTGCGCGGCCGCGGTCAGCCGCAGCGCGGCGAGATGCCCCCGCAGCTGCTGGTAGATCGAGTTCTGCTCGGTGGTCATCGGGTCGCCTCGGTCCCAGTCGCGTCGGTTCCGGTGGCGGCGAGTTCGCCGTAGCGGGCCAGGTCGATGACTACCTCGGGGCCCAGGTCGGCGAGCAACTTCACCGCTTCGGCTTTCGCGGTGGGACCCGGTGGCCGGTTGGCTTTGCGCTCACAGGGCCGATCGGTGGTGAACGCTGAGAGCACGACGCGCTCGGGCTCGGCCCGGTGCGCGGGGGTGCGTACCAGCGCGCCGGCGCCAGGCGGGGCGAGGCGGTGGCTGAGCAGCAGCGCGCCGGCCGGGCCGTGGACCTCCACGGTGGCGGTGCCCAGCCGGTGCCGCAGCATCACCTCCGCACCGCGCAGCCCCGGGGGCACCGAGTAGGAGTTACCGCGAAACGCCACGGCCGCGTTGTCCCCAACCGGGCGGGTCACGATCACTGTCGCCGGATAGGGCAGGGCCGGCAGTCCCAGCAGCGGCTCGGCGTCGGCCAGCGCGGCCACGGTGACCGGCCCGGACTCGGTGGGCCGGGTGCGTGCGTCGCCCGGGCCGGCGCAGAACGCGTCCAACGACCGCTGCGCCTGGGAAGGGGTCCTCGCGGTCATCGTGGGCCACCACCGCCCGCACAAGTACCGCACCGAGGATTCCACCGCGCCCTTGCGGTTGCCCCGACGTGGGGGGCACGGCTCGACCACCGCACCGTAGTGCTTGGCGACCGGGGCGAAGGAGGGCTGCACGTCACGGGTCCCCGGTACGATCACCGTGGCCAGCCGGTCGGTGCGCCAGACCCGCGGGGTACCGCCGTGGCGGCGCAGGACAGCGTCGATGGCCTCGATCAGATGCGGCTGGTCCAACGATTCGGCCAGTACACCCCGCACCCGCGAGGAATGCGGCAGGGTGCCCAGCAGCACGTAGGCGGTGCCGCCCCAGGGCGCCCGGCGTCGTTCGAACCAGTCCCACCGCATCTCCTCACCGGCGGCGATGATCGATCTCGATCGTCGCCCGGCCGCTCACCCCGGAGCACGCCTCGCAGTGCGGGCGCAGCCCCGCCCGGCGCAACTGGCGGGCGAAGGACACATAGCTGCCGCCGTACCCCAAGGGCACGACCTCGTCGAACAACACCGTCGCCCACAGATGAGGATCATCAACAAACCGCGCGCTCACGTACGCCACGAACGATTCCAACGGGTCCGGGCGGGAACTGGCGCGCTTACCAGGCGCCCGCTCGCCATTGAGGTAGGCCCGGATGGTCTTCGGGTCGCGGTTCAGGTGCCGGGCGATCGCCGAGATTGACCACCCTCGCTGCCTCAGTGCATGTACTTCCACGTCTTCTCCCTGACTAAGCAAAAGGAGGCTCCCCTGATCGACGGACGTAACGCCGTCACCTCAAGACAGCCCTGCCCCCTGATGGCGGACCTTGGACACGACCCGCCGAGGGCCACTCACCTAGGGAGATTCAGTGATCGAGGGTGGGGAAATTCCGGTGATCGCTGGCAGACGGCCCTGAGACCACCTCCGGGGCCGTCCTCTCGTTTCGCAGTGGTTTCGCGAACGGTGGCAGATGGGGTCAGATGGCGGCAGACGGCGACAGAACACAAGATCGGAATTCGCAAGTGTTTGTGTTGGTCAAAACCGGTTGCACCGCTCAATGGTGGTGCCCCGGCAGAATTCGAACCTGCGCCACTCGGTTTAGGAAGGAACGCGACGGCGTGTATTACGGGGTCTAGCTGGGACTTCCTTATGCCAGAGGGCTCACAGTCGTCGCGTCACACGACGCCGGACGACCCTGGTCCGCGTCACAAACCGTGTCACGGCGCCTGTAGCACGCTGGCCCAGCGCGCCACGGAAAGGAGACGGTGGAGTGGGCAGGCCGCAAAGGCGCTCACGGCACATGGAATGGCGGGAGGCCGGGATCGCCGAAGTAGCCGGTGACCGTGCCGGTGACCCCTCGGGATATCTAGGTGTCGGGTTAGCGGTTGGTCGAGCGCCCGGTGACGGTGTGACTGTAGGCGGGCACGTTCTACACCCGCTCCACCAGGGCACGCGTCGACTGCCTGATCGGGCACTGGCAGCTACAACAGACGGGAGGGATCATGGCTCCGATGAGTATCGAGGTCGACGCCGATCAACTCAATGCGCTCTGCCGCCGATACGGGGTGTCAGCCCTGTTTCTCTTCGGTTCCGTTGCTCGGGGCGATGACCGGCCCGGCAGTGACCTCGACCTGCTGTACGACACGGCGCCAGGCGCTCGCCTCGGCTGGGAGATCACCGACTTCGCCGACGAGCTGTCTGCCTTGTTCGGCCGACCGGTCGGCCTCGTGTCGCGGCAAGCCATCAACCCTCGACTCAGGGAAAATTCTGCACGACGCGAGACCGCTCTATGCGGCGTGATCTCGTCCTGATCAGCGAGGTGATCGACGCCGCCGAGCAGGCGCGGAAGTTGGTGGTCGAGACATCGGTCGAGAATCTCTACAGCGACCGGGTCCGGCGTGACGCTCTCCTGTGGAACATCACGGTGCTCGGCGAGGCGGCCGGGATGGTCTCTCAGGGAGATGAAGGACCGATTCGACGACGTGCCGTGGCGAAATCCGGTCCGGCTTCGCAACCGCATCGTCCACGGCTACTGGTCTATCGACCTGGAGATAGTGCATACGACAGCGTCGGATCAGCTTGAGTCATTTGTCGGACGTCTACGCCAGATCAGTGCGCTGCTGGAGGGAAGGAGCCCCCAACCGACGGACCGTAAGGCCCCGACGGGCTCAGTCAGCCAGGCTCCGCTGCTAAAATCACCTCAGTGTTTCCGCTCAGTGGTGGTGCCCCCGGCAGGATTCGAACCTGCGACACACGGTTTAGGAAACCGATGCTCTATCCCCTGAGCTACGAGGGCCTACCTTGTCCGTTTGCCCAGCATGCCGGGCCAGCGGCGATCAGTCAGGCCGGGGCTGGCTGCCTCGCTCCAGACGGTCTGTGCCGCATCTGTGCCGCGCCTCGTGGAGCAGTGCCGCCACCACCCTGACACGCCGCGCTGATTGTACGGCGGGTGGTGTCGAGCCAAGGGGCCGAGGCCGTAGAGCTACGAGGCAACGGCGTGGCCGACCGCTGGTAGTGGGGATGCTCGTTAACTTGATCGGGATGTGACCTGGTTGCACTGCTGTGGGGGAAGATCGCCAACCGTGAGAAGCCGGACTTTTCGTAGCTTGACGGACGGGCCTGCGGTGGTCAGGCGGCCGATCTGCTATGACCGACACAGTGCACGCCAACCTGAAACGGCCGGGAGCTCGGAGGTTCGGCATGTCCGGCAAGCGGTCGCCGTTGCTGATGCAGGTTCTGTTGTTCTTGTTGGGGACCTTGCTCGCGGTTGCCACTGGCGTTGTCACCAACAGCGCGGGTGCCCTTCCGTGGGGTATGGAGCTGATTCGGCGAGAGTCATTGCCACTTGCTGGCGTCACCGTGCTGCTGATCATCGGGGTGATGTTCTGGCAGCACCGGACAGAGGAGCGTCTCGCGCTGCCGGCTCGTCCGGTCTGGGACTCGGATCGCTCACCCTTTCCTGGGCTCGAGGCGTTCACCGAGCAGGACTCGGCGGTGTTCTTCGGTCGAGACGCTGAAATCACTGCGCTGTTAGAACGCCTTCATCCGGTAGTCACGACACAGACCAATCGGCTGGTTGCTGTGATCGGCCC
>JBHEMR010000161.1:0-6858 GCA_046262495.1 Pseudonocardiaceae bacterium
GATGAACAGCGTCGACACATCGGGTTCTTGATCCGCCCTCGGGTGACACGGTTACCCTTGGCGCACGCCCCCGTAGCCCAACCGGCAGAGGCAGGTCCCTTAAAAGGGCCGCAGTGTGGGTTCGACTCCCACCGGGGGCACCTATGGCTACCACCCCCGAAAGCCCGTGACCTCCTCGGATGAGGTCATGGAGCGTTTTAGGGTTATCCGGTTGTGTCCAGCCGAATCCGGTACTCAACGGATGCCCGTGCCCTATACGTGCCCGCGTCGTAGAGCTGAGCCAGCTCGATCTGGCCGGTGAGCTTGGGGCGGCGGCTGCGGTTGCGCTGCGGGCCCGCGGGCGGAGGCCATGTGGCCCTAAGTCTTTCCCGTGCTGCCTAGTCGTCCGGCTTGTAATCGTCCCGGTCACCCCGTGGTGTTTGAGCTGTCGCTGCTCTCGGCGGGTACCGCTATCCGACCATGCTTTCCCGACCGAAGGACACGACTGGTCGAACAGCAGCTCGCCCCAACCCTCTTCGGGAATTATGAGGTTAGCTTTCGTGAGGCTGAGTGCTTCTCCAGGCCGAAGTGCGGAGTAGTACATGACTGCGAAGAACGCGACCAGCCCGCTACCGCTCGGCCCCTGGTGGCGGACGGCTTCGAGCAGTGCCCGCCCCTAACAGTCCACGGTGGTCACGATCGAGTGAGAGTTGTGCTCAATGGGCCTGCACCTGCTCGGCGCCTGGGCCGCCGTCATAGGGTGGCGCCGTGCGAGATGAGGGGAGGATCGTCCGTCGGCAGGCGTTCAGCGTTGGCCTGCTTCTGTGGGGCCTTCTCGCATTCTCGATTGTGCATGTCGCCGAGTGTGTGGTTGCTGTCGGTGCTGGGTCGCACGCCGCGGCTCACGCTACGGCGGAACTCACCCATAGCGAGTCTGATCATGGCGAGTCTGACGGGATTGGTCCGGTAGGCCACCGGTGTCACCACGATGCTGGCCACCAACACATGGGTGCTGCTAAGAACCTGTACGCCTCGCCGCGTCGGATGGGCGATCAGGTGGACGCCCCGGTGGACTTTCACGCGGCTGACGGGTCAGCAGCCGGTGCCCTGGCCCTGCTCGGGCTCCGGTGGCGAGGTCCTCCCTCGTCGATTTCTCAGTCTTTCCCCTCGGGACGTCACATCCTGATTTCTGAGTGTGTAGCGCGGACGTAACGCGCGCCGTCGCGACGACCTGATCGCCTGCCAGCAGGGCAGACGTGGGTCGCCGCTGTGCGCCGTCGCCCTCGCCCCACCTTCCAGGAGAGATCAGGTTCATGGAGATAGTGCTCAACCGCGCGCTCGACGCGCGGCGTATCAGCTCGTCCCCTGCCCGCGTATTGACCGCTGGCTATGCGCCGCGTTGCGACACGGTCGCCGGTGCGGTCGGCAGCACCCCGGTGTTATGGATCGATCGGCCGCTGAATCCCGAGGGGCGCGGTTTCTGGGCGAAACTCGAAGGGCATAACCCGGGCGGGATGAAGGACCGCGCGGCGCTACACATGATCGAGCGTGCCCGGGAGCGCGGCGAGCTGCCACCAGGCGGGATGATCGTCGAGTCGACGAGCGGGACGCTGGGTCTGGGGCTGGCGCTGGCCGGCATCGCCTACGGACATCCCGTGTCCCTAGTCACCGACCCGGACCTGGAGCCGATCATGCATCGGCTGCTGCTCGCCCATGGGGCACAGGTTGACGTCGTGGATAGCCCACACCCCACCGGGGGCTGGCAGGAGGCACGGCGGCAGCGAGTGGTCGAGTTGCTGGCCGAGCATCCTGGGTCGTTCGGCCCGGACCAATATCACAATCCGGATAACGTGGCCGGATATGCGCCGCTGGCTCTGGAGCTGGTCGCTCAGCTGGGCCGGGTCGACGTGCTGGTGTGTTCGGTAGGCACCGGTGGCCATTCGGCCGGGGTGAGCCGGGCGCTGCGGGAGTTCTTTCCGCACCTGCGCCTGGTCGGCGTCGACACGGTGGGTTCCACGATTTTCGGGCAGCCCGCCCGGACGCGGTTGATGCGGGGGCTGGGATCGAGCATCTACCCGCGCAACATCGACTATCCCGCCTTCGACGAAGTGCATTGGGTGTCGCCGGGGGAGGCGGTACGCGCCGCGCGACTACTCGCCGGCACGCAGTACGCCAGCGGCGGGTGGAGTGTGGGCGCGGTCGCCCTGGTCGCGGGATGGGTGGCTCGCACCGAAGAACCGGACGCGCGGATCGCCGCAGTGTTTCCCGATGGCCCGCAACGCTACTTCGACACCGTGTTTAACGACGACTACTGCCACCGGCATGGGCTGCTGACCGCGCACCTACCGGTCGAACCCGATGAGATTTCATACCCCACCGAGCGCGAGGTCACCCGCTGGACCCGCTGCCGTCGTGTGCTCGACCCGACGACCGGGCAGGAGGACCGCTGATGCGCACGATTGCGCAATTCCGTTCCTTTGACCAGCCGGTGCAGCTGCTGCTGCTCAATCAGTTCAGCATCAACATCGGCTTCTACATGCTCATCCCGTACCTCGCCGGGTACTTGGCGGGTGATCTCGGGCTTGCCGTCTGGGTCGTCGGTCTGGTGCTGGGTGTGCGGAACTTCGCCCAGCAGGGCATGTTCCTCATCGGTGGCACGCTGGCTGACCGGCTGGGTTACAAACCGCTGATCGTGGCGGGCTTCGTGCTGCGTACCGCCGGGTTCGGGCTATTGGGCCTGGTGGACTCGGTGCCCGCGCTCATCGCGGCCACGGCCGCTATCGGTTTCGCCGGGGCGCTGTTCAACCCGGCGGTTCGCGCCTACCTTGCGCACGACGCCGGCCCGCGACGGGTCGAGGCGTTTGCGCTATTCAACGTCTTCTACCAGACCGGGATCCTGTTCGGCCCGCTGCTCGGGCTGGCGCTAACCGGAATCGACTTCCGCCTCACGTGCGTCGTGGCGGCCGGTGTGTTCGCGGTGCTCAGCGTTGCGCAGCTGCGCGCTCTGCCGCAGCGCCGGGGCTGTGACACCGAAGACCACGAGCCAAGCTCGGTGGTAACGCAATGGCGCTCGGTGCTACGGAATCGCTCGTTCGTGCTCTTCTCGATCGCGATGATCGGCAGCTACGTGCTGGCCTTCCAGGTCTACCTCGCCCTCCCGTTGGAGGTACGTCGTCTTGCCGGCAGCGGTGTAGCCGGCACCGTCGGAGTGGCGGCTCTGTTCGCGGTCTCGGGGCTGCTCACCATCGCTGGGCAGACCCGGATCACGGCGTGGTGCAGACATCGCTGGGGCCCCGGCCGCTGCCTCGTGGTGGGTTTGGGTCTGATGGCCGCGGCGTTTCTCCCACCGCTGGGCACTGCGACCGCATCCGCAGATACCACGACACTGCCCATAGCGGTGCTGCTGGCACCGCTAGTGGTTTCCGCGGCGCTGCTCGCACTGGGCACTATCATCGTGTTCCCCTTCGAGATGGACACCATCGTCACGCTGTCCGACAACCGGCTGGTGGCCACCCACTACGGTCTGTACAACACCGTGTGCGGGATCGGGATCATGCTGGGGAACCTGCTCACCGGCACCGCGCTGGACCTGGGCCGGGCCGCTGGCCTGCCGGCGCTGCCCTGGCTGGCCCTAGCCGGTATCGGCCTGCTCTGCGCCGCGGGCGTCGGCGGGCTCGACCGGGCCGGCCGTCTGCAGCGCCCCATCGCTGCCGTCACGTCGGCGTGACCACGCCCGCTATTTCATCCATCGCTCCGGTCCGAGCCGGCGCCCCCATCCAGTGCGTGCACGCCCTCGCATGACCGACGAATGTCCCAACGTGCAGGTGCACGGGTACGCCGCATGCCGCGCTGGCTGCGCGTGTCGTCGTCACCGAGCAGTCACCCGTCGCGCGATAGGTACCGTGAGCTGGACCGCTTCAAATTCAATGGGAGACACGGTGACCACCATCGCGACGTCGACGCGGGCCCTAGCCCGCGTTGTCGCGGTGTGCGCGGTGCTCGCCGGGTTGTTCCTCATGCATGGCCTGGCCACCCAGGAATGCCACGGTGGCGCGGGAGCATCGGCGTCGTCAATGTCGACCATGCCAGCCGCAACTGGCGGCGTGGTGAAACCGGTCGAGGCCATGGTGCACGGGTCGCTGAACGGCTCTGCGAGGCATTCGACATCGACCGACGGGGCAGACGCCGCGCCGCGCGGCGGGTTGTGCGTGTCGACACCACCAACATTGGGCTTGGCTGGACTCCTGGCGCTCCTGCTTGCTGTCGGCGGCCTCGTGCTGCCCAGCGCTGTGCCCCGACCGAATCGGGCCACTCCATCGACTAACCACGGCCGCGGGCCACCGTTGGCCGGGTCTGCCCTCCTGATGAACCTGTGCGTCTGCCGGAGGTGACAAGCGCCTGCTGACCGAGCCGACCGGCTCGGCGGCCATCGCGTCCTGTCACCCCCGCGCGCCTGCTGCGCGCATTCCGAAAGGCTCACTGACTTCAATGTTGACACCGACCCGTTCACGCACCCGGGCGCTCCGCGCCCTCACCGCCCTCGGCATCACGGCCGTCATGGGACTCGTGGTCGCTGCCTGCGGCGACTCCACCAACTCCTCCGGCGCGCCGGGAACGGACCGGGGGTCGATGACCGCTCCGTCGTCTGCACCCACCGGGTCCGACCACGACGGCATGCCAGGCATGAGCGAGATGCCCACCGGCGATGGCCTGGCAGCTAATTCCGGTGGTTTCCGGTTCGCTGCGGCCACGTCCTCGCTACCTGCCGGACAACCCTCCTCGTTCCAGTTCCGGATCATCAGTGCCGACGATCCGGTCACCGCGTTTGAGCCCGACCAAGCCAAGTTGATGCACTTCTACTTGATCCGCTTTGACCTCACCGGGTTCCAGCACGTCCATCCCAGCATGAGCGCCGACGGGACATGGACCGCCCCGCTGGCAGCAGCACAGCCAGGGGTATACCGGGCGTACGCGTCGTTCATCACCAAGGACGCCTCCGGCAAGCCAGTGCCTTTGGTGCTCAGCCAGCCGGTTACGGTGCCCGGAGTCGCGACCGCCACGCCGTTGCCGGCCGCGTCGGCGACCACCCAGGTCGACGGCTACGCGCTGGCCCTGACCGGAGATCAGCTCATGACGGGGAGGGAACACACGCTGACTGTCACGGTGTCCAAAGACGGTCGGCCGGTCACCGACCTGCAGTCCTACCTGGACACCTACGCGCACCTGACCGCCTTCCACGAGGGCGACCTCGCCTTCGCCCACCTGCATCCCCGCGGCGCGGTGAACGGGGATCACGGCGGCCCCACCCTGTCCTTCGAGGCAACGCTGCCCCCAGGCCGGCAACTGGCGACTGTTCCTCCAGTTCCAAACCGGCGCAGTGCTCCACACCGCTGAGATCACTCTCTCCGTCAGATAACCCCCCGAGCCGGGTCCACCTCACCTGCCTCAGGTGGCGGACCCGGCTTCAACTACCCGAGACAGGCATCGGCAGCAGCCGTCGAAAAAACGATGGGCTGAGGCACCTGACTCTGGAATACCTGTGGGGGGTATGGGTTATAGTGGGACGAGCGTCGGCCCAACCACCGCCGAGCACGCCGAGATCCACGGCCACACCCACTACTTCTGCCCACCCGGCTGCCGACACAGCTACACCCCCGCCGACCCGGCAGCCGCGGCCAGCCGAGGAGGCTACACCCGTGACCGACCACGACTCCCCGCCCACCACCGCCACCCACACCTCGCACGGCTCTGCTTCCTCGGAGCCCGGTGGCTTCGCCTCTGTGCCCTGGTCAGTCGCCGCTGCGGCGACCCTGCACTGCCTAACCGGCTGTGCCATCGGCGAAGTCGCCGGCATGGTCATCGGCACCGCAGCCGGGTTGCACAATGCGGCCACCGTGGTGCTCTCCATCGTGCTGGCCTTCGTTTTCGGCTACGGCCTGACGATGCGCGGAGTCCTGCGCGCCGGCGTGGGCTTCCGTCAAGCGCTGACGGTGGCTCTGGCCGCCGACACCGTATCCATAGCCGTGATGGAGCTGCTCGACAACGCCGTCATCCTCGCCGTGCCCGGCGCGATGAATGCCGGGCTGACCAGCCTGCTGTTCTGGGCCTCGCTAGCTTTCTCCCTGGTGGTCGCGTTCGTGCTCACCACCCCGATCAACCGGGCGATGATCGGCCGAGGCAAAGGCCACGCAGTCGTGCACGCCTACCACCACTGAACCTCTACCACCGCTGAACCTTGACGCCCGCAGGGCAGGGATCGCGGCAGGGTATGCGCTCCTATGCCGTCGTCACCTGCAGCTGCGCACGCTGCTCCTGCTTACGCTGCCCGTACGGGGTCAGGCCCCGCGGCTTGTATACCGACAGCGTCGCGGCCACCAGCAGAAGCAGCACCCGTTGGAAGGTGGGGCGGCTCCTCGCCATAGTGAGGACTAGGTAGCGAATACCGTCTCGCGCGAGATGCACGCGGTCAGCAGCGAGATCGCCGCACAGTCAACGTCCAAGCCCAGCACACACGCCCGGCAGATCCGCTCGGCCAGCTCGTGGTCACCCCCGACGTCCCGAGCAATCGCCGGACCGATCCCACCACGCGGGCCCGCGCCGAGCACTCTCATCGCAGCCAACCCCGTCAGTTCAAGTCAGATCGCAAAGCGGAGCACGACGGGGACTAGATCGGCGCCGACGGACTTGTTCCACGCTAGACCGCTGGGACCCGATCCGACCGGCCGTCGGGACAGGGCCGGTTAGGTGGCGGCCTCGGCGGGTACGTCTGCGGTCATGACCAACACCAAGCCACTGGCCGTGGTGACCGGCGCCTCCAGCGGCATCGGTTTCGAACTCGCCAAGGTGTTCGCCGGCAACGGCTACGACCTCCTGGTCAAC
>JBHEMR010000162.1:0-15887 GCA_046262495.1 Pseudonocardiaceae bacterium
GAAACTTGTCGGGTCATCCTTGGCCGCTTGGAGTGTTGCTGGATCATCGAGCATGCGGATCACTGCGCCTGGCTGGCGGTCAGCGGCCAACCTGGTCAAGGTGCTCTTGCCGGCCTGCCGGGCACCGTTGACGAGGACGACACGTGTGTCTGTCAGTGCCTCGGTCACGAGGGACTCGGCATGCCGGAGCACCAGACCCGAAGGTTCGATCACGGATGAAATTATGCCGTATGGGCAAGATCACCGGTCAGATAGACGCAAGGCCTGTGGTCATCTAGACGCTCGAGTCGTGGCCATATGTCCGGTCGATTGGTGGTCATTTGGCCGGCGTCACCAGCCCCGGGCGCGCCAGTCGGCGAGGTGGGGGCGCTCGGCGCCGAGAGTGGAGTCTTTGCCGTGGCCGGGATAGAACCACGTGGAGTCGGAAAATTGGTCGAACACGCGGGATTCCAGGTCGTTCATGAGGCTCGTGAAGTCCTCCGGCGACGTCGTCCGTCCTGGGCCGCCGGGAAACAGCGCATCACCGGTGAACAGGTGCGGTGTGCCGTCGGCGTCGCGGTGCAACAGGGCGATCGAGCCGGGGGTGTGGCCGCGCAGGTGGATCACCTCCAGTTCTACCTGGCCGACGGCCACGGCGTCGCCGTGGTCCACCAGGCGGTCTGCAGGCACCGGTAAGTGTGGGGCATCGACTGGATGTGCCACGGTCTGCGCTCCGGTGGCGCCGGCGACCGCACCAAGGGCCTGCCAGTGGTCGCCGTGCCGGTGGGTGGTGACAATCGTGCGCAGTTCGGGCCGGTCAGGGCCATGGCCTAGCAGGTCCATCAGCCGCTCAGCGTCGTTGGCCGCGTCGATCAACAACGCCTCGCCGGTAGTCCGGCAAACCAGCAGGTAGGCGTTGTTGTCCATGGGCCCGACCGAAATCTTGGTGACAATCAGGCGATCCAGCGTCCGCTGTTGCCCCGGCCCGCCTGGTTCGACCGCACCGTCGTAGTCCGCGAGAATGTCCACAGTCGCCGACCGTAATGCGCAGGCGGCCGCACCGCGAGACCAGTTCTGTCAGGCCAGGCGCATAGCATGGATGGGGCCGTCATAGTCTGCGACAGGCCGGATCCGAAGGGAGCCATGTGGCTGATCGACTCGTGGTCCGCGGTGCGCGGGAGCACAACCTGCGCAACGTCGATCTCGACCTGCCTCGTGACAGCCTTATCGTGTTCACCGGGCTGTCCGGTTCGGGCAAATCCAGCCTCGCCTTCGACACCATCTTCGCGGAGGGTCAGCGCCGCTATGTCGAGTCGTTGTCGGCCTATGCCCGCCAGTTCCTCGGCCAGATGGACAAGCCCGACGTCGACTTCATCGAGGGCCTGTCACCGGCGGTGTCGATCGACCAGAAGTCCACCAGCCGCAACCCCCGGTCCACCGTCGGCACCATCACCGAAGTGCACGACTACCTGCGCCTGCTCTATGCCCGCGCCGGGGAGCCGCATTGCCCGGTGTGTGGCGAGCTGATCTCCCGGCAGACCCCCCAGCAGATCGTCGACCAGGTACTCGCGCTGGATCTCGGCACCCGGTTCCAGGTTCTGGCGCCGGTGGTGCGGACCCGCAAAGGCGAGTTTGTCGACCTGTTCGCCGAGTTGCAGTCCCAGGGTTACTCCCGGGTGCTCGTCGACGGCCACGTCCACCCGTTGACGGATCCACCCAAGCTTAAAAAACAGGACAAACACGACATCTCCGTGGTGGTCGACCGGCTGTCGGTCAAGGACAGTGCCAAGCAACGGCTCACCGACTCGGTGGAGACCGCGCTGCGGCTGGCCGACGGGCTGGTCGTGCTCGACTTCGTCGACCGCGACGAGCACGACTCGCACCGGCAGCGCCGATTCTCCGAGCGGATGGCGTGCCCGAACGGCCATCCCATCGGCGTCGACGACCTGGAGCCACGCTCGTTTTCGTTCAACTCGCCCTACGGCGCCTGCCCGGAGTGCACCGGGATCGGGGTGCGCAAGGAAGTCGACCCCGAGTTGGTGGTACCCGACGAGGAGTTGTCGCTGGCCGAAGGGGCGATCGCGCCATGGTCCACCGGGCAGACCGCTGAGTACTTTCAGCGGCTGCTGGAGGCGCTGGCCGAGAGCGTCGGCTTCCGGGTGGACACCCCGTGGCGGCGGCTGCCGGCCAGCGCCCAGAAGGCCGTGCTGCACGGCTCCGACGTGCAGGTGCATGTCCGATACCGCAATCGATACGGCCGCGAGCGCTCTTACTACGCCGCTTTTGAGGGTGTCCTGCCGTTCCTTGAGCGCCGGATGAACCAGACCGAGTCGGAGTACATGCGGGAGAAGTACGACGGCTACATGCGTGAGGTGCCATGCCCAGCTTGCGGCGGGACCCGGCTCAAGCCGGAGATCCTCGCCGTCACGCTGTCGCACGCCACGGAGGGCAAGAAGTCGATCGCTGATGTGTCCGCGTTGTCGGTACGCGATGCCACCGCCTTCCTCGACGGTCTTGCGCTGGACACCAGGCAAGCGATGATCGCCGGCGCGGTGCTCAAGGAGATCCAGGCCCGGCTGCACTTCCTGCTCGACGTCGGGCTGGATTACCTGTCCCTGGACCGGGCCTCGGCCACGCTGTCCGGTGGTGAGGCGCAGCGGATCCGGCTGGCCACCCAGATCGGCTCGGGGTTGGTCGGGGTGCTCTACGTGCTCGACGAGCCGTCGATCGGCCTGCACCAGCGGGACAACCACCGGCTGCTGGCCACCCTTACCAGGCTGCGGGATCTGGGCAACACACTGATCGTCGTCGAGCACGATGAGGACACCATCCGCGCCTCCGACTGGGTGGTCGACATCGGTCCCGGAGCGGGGGAGCACGGCGGTCAGGTCGTGCACAGTGGCCCCTTTCACGAGCTGGAGCGGCACGACACCTCGATTACCGGCGCCTACTTGTCGGGCCGGCGGAGCATCCCGGTTCCAGCGATCCGGCGACGGGTGGATCGCTCGCGACGGCTCACGGTGGTCGGGGCGCGGGAGCACAACCTGCACGACATCGACGTGTCCTTCCCGCTCGGCTGCCTGGTATCGGTCACCGGGGTGTCCGGCTCCGGTAAGTCCACGCTGGTCAACGACATCCTTGCGACGGTGCTAGCGAACCGGCTCAACGGAGCCCGCCACGTGCCCGGACGGCACACCCGGGTGACCGGTCTGGAACACGTCGACAAGCTGGTCAGAGTCGACCAGTCACCGATCGGACGAACCCCGCGGTCTAATCCGGCCACTTATACCGGCGTGTTCGACCGGATCCGCAAACTCTTCGCCGCCACCACTGAGGCGAAAGTCCGCGGTTACCAGCCTGGGCGGTTCTCCTTCAACGTCAAGGGCGGCCGCTGTGAGGCCTGCGCCGGTGACGGGACCATCAAGATCGAAATGAATTTTCTCCCCGACGTGTACGTGCCGTGCGAGGTCTGCGGCGGTGCCCGGTATAACCGGGAGACCCTCGAGGTGCACTACAAGGGCAAGACCATCGCTGAGGTGCTCGATATGCCGATCGAGGAGGCGGCGACGTTCTTCGAGCCGATCTCGGCGATCCACCGGCACCTCAAAACGCTGGTGGACGTCGGCCTGGGCTATGTCCGGCTCGGTCAACCCGCGCCGACGCTGTCCGGTGGCGAAGCCCAACGCGTCAAGCTGGCCAGTGAGTTGCAGAAGCGCTCCACCGGCCGAACCGTCTACGTGCTCGACGAGCCCACCACCGGCCTGCACTTCGAAGACATCCGCAAACTGCTCGGCGTCATCAACGAGCTGGCTGACAAGGGCAATACCGTCATCGTCATCGAACACAACCTCGATGTGGTCAAATCATCGGACTGGGTGATCGACATGGGCCCAGAAGGTGGCGCGGCCGGTGGCAACGTGATCGCCGAGGGCACCCCCGAACAGGTCGCCGGCATCGACACCAGTTACACCGGCCAGTTCCTGCGCACCGTCGTCGACGTGCAACACGCGCCGCCGCCGCGTCGTCGCCGAGCCACCGTCGCCGCAGGTTCATAGCGACGGTGACCCGTCACAGCTCGCGGTAGATCTCGCGTTGGTCACCCAGATCGACCACCAGGACTACTAGCCGGCTGTCCTGGCACACTCGGGGCTCTGACGTGCTGATGTATCAGGTGAAGGTTAGGTCTGACGTCTGTTAGGCTATTCGCGCGACCAGTCTCCGCTCCGGCGGAGACGGCAAGTGGAGCCCGCGCTCCCACCCGAACCGCCGCGAGGTGGCCGGGTCCGGTCCCGGAATCCCCAGGGGCTTCCGGCGTTACGCGGAGTGTTGACTAAACACTCGCGCGTCGATCGGTCGGATTTGCGGGCCCCGCACGCCGGGAGGCATGCGGGGCCGCGTTGCGTCCGGGGTGTCCGAGGCCCGTCGTGCTGGTGGGCGCCGGTGCCCAGCAGGCACGGCTCCACACGCTCGGTCGCGCCGTGAGTATGACGACCGAGGAGGCCACATCACCGTCGAGACACGCATCAATGATCGCATCCGCGTTCCTGAGGTCAGGTTAGTTGGTCCGAATGGTGAGCAAGTCGGCATCGTCCGCATTGAGGACGCGCTGCGACTAGCTCAAGAAGCGGACCTTGACCTGGTCGAGGTTGCTGCCCAGGCCCGCCCACCAGTCTGCAAGCTCATGGACTTCGGCAAGTTCAAATACGAGACTGCGCAGAAGGCCCGCGAGTCCCGCCGCAACCAGCAGATGACGGTCATCAAAGAACAAAAGCTTCGCCCCAAGATCGACGCCCATGACTACGAGACGAAGAAGCGCCACGTTGTGCGGTTCCTCGACGCGGGGCACAAAGTAAAGGTCACCATCATGTTCCGCGGGCGCGAACAGTCCCGGCCGGAGCTGGGTTTTCGGCTGTTGCAGCGGTTGTCCAACGACGTTGCGGAACTTGGTTTCGTGGAGACATCCGCCAAGCAGGACGGCCGGAACATGACGATGGTGCTGGCTCCGCACCGTAACAAGCCAAAGGGAGTCAAGGACGATCGGACTTCGACGGAGCCGGTGGAGCAGCCAGCGGAGTAGCGGCCTTGTAGCGACAGCGCAGGACACTGGGTGGCCCGTCTGGGCCACCGCATTTACCGCTGCCTAACTCAGGTGGCAGGACGAGGACGGACATGCCGAAGAACAAGACGCATCGGGGTACCGCGAAGCGCGTGAAAGTCTCCGCTACCGGCAAGTTGCTGCGCCAGCGTGCCGGCAAGCGCCACCTGCTGGAGAAGAAATCCTCCAGAGTCACCCGTCGACTGGACGGAGTCGTCGAGGTGGCCAAGCAGGATGCCAAGCGGATCCGCAGGCTGCTCGGTCTCTGACCCGGCTCAGCCCGACCTTGACTGAAGACCTGGGCGGTTAACCCCGCCCCCGAGACCGACAGGACCAACCAGTGGCACGCGTCAAGCGAGCGGTCAATGCCCAAAAGAAGCGCCGCACCACTCTGGAGGCCGCCAGCGGCTACCGCGGCCAGCGCTCCCGGCTGTACCGCAAGGCCAAGGAACAAATCCTCCACTCGATGCAGTACGCCTACCGCGACCGGCGAGCCCGCAAAGGTGACTTCCGGCAGCTCTGGATTACCCGGATCAACGCCGCCGCACGGCAGAACGGGATGACCTACAACCGGCTCATCCAGGGACTGCGCATTGCCGAGGTCGAAGTCGACCGCAAGAACCTCGCCGAGCTCGCCGTCTCCGACGCCACCGCGTTCACCGCGCTGGTAGAGATCGCCAGGACTCACCTGCCGAGTAGCCGGGGGGCTAGCGCTCCGACGTCCCAGGACGGCGACGCCGCCGCCTGAGCGCAGCGGCCGGCCACCAACGTGAACTCCTTGGCCCACCCGGATGCTCTCTACACCGAACGGACCCCGCGGGTGGCCGCCGCGCGCGGGCTGCTCCGGCGGCGGGACCGGGAGCGCGCCGGGCGGTTCCTCGTCGAGGGCTCCCAAGCCGTGCGGGAGGCGTTGCGCTACGGATCGGTGCTGGAACTATTCCTCACCGAGCGCGCCGCTACTCGGCATCCTGAGCTGCGTACGGCTCCCGGCATCCGGGTATCCATGATCACCGAGCGGGCCGCGGCCGGTTTATCTGAGACGGCAACCCCGCAGGGCATCGTGGCAGTCTGCGCCGCACTCGGGCAGCCTGCGGTCGACGCGCTGCGCGGAGCCCGGCTGGCCGCGATCCTGGTAGCTGTCGCTGACCCCGGCAATGCCGGCACAGTCATCCGGGTGGCCGACGCTGCCGGGGCCGGTGCGGTGCTGATCGCCGGGGATGCCGTCGACCCGCACAACGGCAAATGCGTGCGGGCCTCCACCGGCAGCGTCTTCCACGTCGCCCTGGGTGTGGAGCCCGATCCGCAGCGGGCCATCGCGGCATGCCGACGTGCCGGACTGCAGGTGCTGGCGGCTGATGCCGGCACTGGTCGCGACCTCGACGACGTGGTCGACGCCGGAACCCTGGCGGCGCCCACCGCGTGGCTGTTCGGCAACGAGGCGCACGGGCTGGACCGCGAGCTACTCGGCGCCGCTGACCATGCCGTCGCAGTTCCCTTGCACGGGCGCGCGGAGAGCCTCAACCTCGCCACCGCGGCGGCGGTCTGCCTGTACGCCAGCGCGCGGGCGCACCGTCGGCGGTCTGGCCCCGGAGCGATCACCTAAGATCGGACCAGAACTGACCGCATATCGGCACTGCAGGCGCCCGCCGTCGCGGCCCCGCCGCAAGCCAGGAGTTCGCATCCTATGTCTGGATCCAATGACGCCTACGACCCCAAGCAGGTCGCTGCGCTGACGCCGGAAGCGCTGGCGAAGGCTGTCGAGGACGCTGAGAAGGCCTTCGCTGCGGCGTCTGACCTTGAGGAACTCGCCGCGGTCAAACCCGCGCACCTCGGCGACCGGTCGCCGCTGCTGACGGCCCGGCGCGAGATCGGTGCACTGCCGCCCAAGGCGCGCGCCGAGGCCGGCAAGCGCCATAACTCCAGCCGTACGGCCGTGCAGTCAGCTTTCGACCAGCGTCGCGCCGCGCTGGACGTCGAGCGGAACTCCAGAACGCTGCGGGAGGAGGCCGTCGACGTCACCTTGCCGTGGGATCGGGTGCCGGTCGGCGCCCGACACCCGATCACCGCACTGTGCGAGCGCATCGCCGACGTATTCGTCGCCATGGGGTACGAAGTCGCCGAGGGCCCGGAAGTCGAGGCCGAATGGTTCAACTTCGACGCGCTCAACTTCGGCAAGGACCATCCGGCCCGCACCATGCAGGACAGCTTCTATGTGGCGCCGGGGGGATCCGGCATGGTCCTGCGCACGCACACCTCACCAGTGCAGATACGGGCCCTGCTGGAGCGGGAGCTGCCGGTGTACGTGGTGTGCCCGGGGCGGACGTTCCGCACCGACGCGCTGGACGCCACCCACACCCCCGTCTTCCACCAGATCGAAGGGCTCGCGGTGGACAAGGGCATCACCATGGCGCACCTCAAGGGCACCCTGGACGCGTTCGCGCGAGCAATGTTCGGCGACACCTCGCGGATCCGCTTGCGGCCCTCGTTCTTCCCGTTTACCGAACCCTCCGCCGAACCCGACGTGTGGTTCCCGGAGAAGAAGGGCGGCCCGGGCTGGGTCGAGTGGGGTGGCTGCGGCATGATCAATCCGAATGTGCTGCGTGCCTGCGGCATCGATCCGGACGTGTACTCGGGATTCGCCTTCGGGATGGGCATCGAACGCACCCTGATGTTCCGCAACGGGATCGCCGATATGCGCGACATGGTCGAGGGCGATGTCCGGTTCACCCGTGCTTTCGGAATGGAGGCCTGAGGGCAGTGCGCGTTCCTGTTTCCTGGCTGCGTGATCACGTTGCGCTGCCCGAAGGCAGTGCAGCACCCACCGTGGCCCAGATCGCTGACGCCTTCGTGCGGGCTGGCCTGGAGGTTGAGGCGGTGCACCAACTCGGTCCGGTCAGCGGACCGCTCGTGGTGGGCCGGGTGCAGGAGATCGAGGAGCTGACCGGTTTCGCCAAACCCATCCGGTACTGCCTCGTCAACGATGGCGAGCCGGCGCCGCGCGGGGTCATCTGCGGTGCCACCAACTTCGCTGTGGGCGATCTGGTGGTGCTCGCGCGACCTGGCACGGTGCTGCCGGGGGATTTCGCGATCGCGGCGCGGAGGGCCTACGGCCGGACCTCTGACGGGATGATCTGTTCGGCGGCCGAGCTGCGGCTCGGCGACGATCACACCGGGATCATCGTGCTGACCGCCGATGCCGCCGTTCCCGGGGACAGCGCCGTTGAGGTGCTCGGTCTGGATGACGCGGTGATCGAGCTGGCGATCACGCCGGATCGGGGCTATTGCTTGTCGCTGCGCGGCCTGGCCCGTGAGCTGGCCATCGCGTTTGACGTTCCCTACGCCGATCCTGGCCTGCTGGAGGTACCGCAGGCTCGGGTCGCGGCGTGGCCGGTAAGCGTCGAGGACCAGCACGGCTGCCGGCGGTTCCTGGTCCTCCAGGTGTCTGGCCTGGACGCGGCTGCCAGCTCACCTTGGTGGATGCGCCGGCGGCTGCAACTGGCGGGGATGCGGCCGATCTCGCTGGCCGTGGACGTCACCAACTACGTGATGCTCGAGCTCGGGCAGCCGATGCATGCCTTCGACGCCACGAAGCTGGAGGGCGACCTCGTCGTCCGCCGGGCTACCGAGGGGGAGAAGCTCACCACGCTGGACGGTATCTGCCGGGAACTGGACCCCGACGACATGGTGATCTGCGACAGCACCGGGCCGGTGTCACTGGCCGCTGTGATGGGCGGCGAGAGCACCGAGATCGGTCCGCAGACCACCAGCCTGCTGCTGGAGGCGGCGATCTGGGACCCGGCCTCAGTAGCCCGCACGGCCCGCCGGCACAAGTTGCCCAGTGAGGCGGCCCGGCGTTTCGAGCGTGGGGTGGATCCTGCTCTGCCGCCGGTCGGCGCGGAGCTCGCCGCGACGTTGTTGACCCGCTACGGCGGTGGGCAAATCCTGCCGGGGCGTACCGACGTGGGCACGTCGGTGAAGCCGGTGTCGGTGGTGATACCGATCGACCTGCCAGATCGGGTGGCCGGACGAACCTACGAGCGCGGCGCGACGGTCCACCGGCTGTCTCAGATCGGCTGCGCGGTGCAGGTGGGCGGGGCCGACGGCACCACCACAGTGACCGTGACCCCGCCGTCCTGGCGCCCAGATCTGACCCAGCCGGCCGACCTCGTCGAAGAGGTACTGAGACTGGAGAGCTACGACACCATCCCTTCCGAACTGCCCCCAGCACCGCCCGGACGTGGGCTCACCGCTACCCAGCGCCGCCGGCGGACGATCTCTCGGGCGCTGGCCGGGGCGGGGTACGTGGAAGTGCTGCCCAGCCCATTCGTTTCCGCCAGCACGTGGGAGGCGTTCGGTCTGGCTGAGGATGATCCACGGCGTCGCACCGTCGCGCTGCTCAATCCGTTGGAATCCGATCGCGACCAGCTGGCCACCACGCTGCTGCCCGGCCTGCTCGAGGCCCTGGTCCGCAACGTCGCTCGGGGGCAGCGCGAGGTGGCGCTCTACGGAATGGCCCAGGTCGTGCAACCGCACGCCAACGCCGTTGCGATGCCGGACCCAGGGGTGCTCGGCAGGCCCAGCGATGCTGAGGTCGCCGCGCTAATCGGTGCGCTACCCGCGCAACCGATGCACGTCGGTACCGTGCTCGCCGGGCAGTGGGAGCGCCCCGGCTGGTGGGGGCCTGGCCGGACGGTGAGCTGGGCCGACGCGGTTCAGGCCGCGCGACTGGTCGGGCGCGCTGCTGGTGTCGAACTTGCGGTGCGCGCCGTCGCGAGGCCGCCGTGGCATCCCGGCCGGTGCGCGCAGTTGGAGGTCGACGGCCAGCCGGTGGGTTTTGCCGGCGAGTTGCACCCCGCCGTAGTGGACGCGCTGGGCCTGCCGCCGCGGACCTGTGCGATGGAGCTCGAGCTCGACGCGTTGCCGCTGACCGACCGGCACCCTGCGCCGGTGGTGTCGCCCTACCCGCCGGTGCTGCAAGACGTCGCGTTGGTAGTGGATGCGGCCGTGCCGGCCGCCGAGCTGACCGCCACGCTGCGCCGTGGTGCTGGCGAGCTGCTGGAGGACGTGCGCCTGTTCGACGTTTACACCGGTGATCAGATCGGCGTGGGCAAGCGGTCCCTGGCCTTCGCTCTACGGTTCCGCGCCCCCGACCGCACCCTCACCGCCGCCGAAGCCAGCGCAGCCCGCGACGCAGCCGTCGCCGCCGCCGTCCAAACCCACGGTGCCACGCTGCGTTCCTGACACACCCTTCGTTCCCGACACCACGGGCTGGATCCAGACTGCGGCGCAGATTGCATGAAGTTGCACGAATGTGCATAATAATTTAGGTGGCATTCAGGGTCGCGGTGGCGGGGGCGAGTGGGTACGCAGGTGGCGAGCTGCTTCGGCTGATGCTCGGCCACCCGCAGATCGAAATCGGCGAGCTGACGGCGGGCGGCAACGCCGGAAGCAGTCTTGGCGAACACCACCCGAACCTCGTGCCGCTCGCCGAGCGAATCCTGGCCGACACCACCGCGCAGCGGTTGGCCGGACACGACGCGGTGGTCCTGGCCCTGCCGCACGGCCACTCCGCCGCGTTGGCAGCCGAGCTACCCGAGGACACCGTGGTGGTCGACTGCGGTGCCGACCACCGCCTCGCGGATTCGGTGGCCTGGCAGCGCTGGTACGGCGGAGACCACTCCGGCACCTGGCCGTACGGTTTGCCGGAGCTGCCAGCGGCACGGGACAAGCTGCGCGGATCCCGTCGCATCGCGGTGCCCGGCTGCTACCCGACGGTGGTCAGTCTCGCGCTGGCTCCGGCACTGGCAGCCGGGCTTGTCGCTCCCGACGTCGTGGTGACCGCGGTATCCGGCACGTCGGGTGCCGGGCGCGCCCTCAAACCCCACTTGCTGGCTTCGGAAGTGATGGGCTCGGCCAGTGTCTATGGGATGGCCGGCGCGCACCGCCACACTCCGGAAATCATCCAGAACCTCGCTGGCGCCGCCGGCCAGCCGGTCACGGTGTCGTTCACCCCGGTGTTGGCGCCGATGCCGCGCGGCATTCTGGCCAGCTGCACCGCAGCACTGAGGCCAGGCATCGATGACGAGACGGCGCGAAGCACCTACCACGCTGCATATTCCGCGGAGCCGTTCGTGCATCTGCTGCCGGCAGGTCGCTGGCCGGCCACCGCAGCCGTGCACGGCTCCAACTCCGTGCAGCTGCAGGTCGCGGTGGACGTCGACGCCGGGCGGCTGGTCGCTGTGGGCGCGATCGACAACCTCACCAAGGGCACTGCGGGAGCCGCGGTGCAGTGCCTCAACCTTGCGCTGGGCCTTCCCGAAACCACTGGTCTGCCAGCCTGGGGGATCGCCCCCTAAGCAGGACACCGACAGGGAGGACACCGCGATGAGCGTCACTGCAGCAGGCGGGTTCCGGGCAGCGGGGGTCGCTGCCGGCATCAAGGTCAGTGGTGGGCTGGATCTGGCGCTGGTGGTCAATGAAGGACCGGCCGCAGCGGCCGCCGGGGTGTTCACCCGCAACCAGGTCAAGGCGGCACCGGTGCTGTGGTCGGCACAGGTGCTCACCGAGCGGCGGCTGCGAGCGGTTGTGCTGAACGCCGGGGGAGCCAACGCCTGCACCGGCCCTGGGGGGTTCCAGGACACCCACACCACCGCTGACCGGGTCGCCACGGTGCTGGACTGTGGAGCGGTCGAGGTGGCCGTCTGCTCCACCGGGTTGATCGGCGAACGGCTGCCCCTGGACTCAGTGCTGTCGGGAGTCGACAAAGCCGCGGCCGCATTAGCCGCAACCCCAGAAGCCGGACTGGCCGCCGCCACCGCGGTGCTGACCACTGACACCGTCCCCAAACAGGCCGCGGTCACTGGCGCGGGGTGGGCAGTGGGCGGGTTCGCCAAGGGCGCCGGCATGGTCGCGCCCAGCCTGGCCACCATGCTGTGCGTGCTCACTACCGACGCCGCCGTCGACGAGTCCACCCTGGATGCGGTGTTGCGGTGCGCCACAACCCAAACATTCGAGCGCCTGGACATCGACGGCACCTGCTCGACCAATGACACGGTGCTGCTGCTCGCCTCCGGCGCCTCAGGGATTACCCCAGATCGGACGGAGTTCGCCGCCGCGGTGCAGCAGGTGTGCCATGAGCTGGTCAAGGGTTTGCAGGCCGACGCCGAGGGGGCCACCAAGGAGATCTCGATCACTGTTCGCGGAGCGGCTGGGGCGGACGACGCGCTCGCCGCAGCACGCGCAATCGCCCGAGACAGCCTGGTCAAGACCGCCTTCTTCGGGTCCGATCCCAATTGGGGACGGATTGCGGCCGCGGTAGGCGCCTCGCCGGCCACCGTGCGGGCCGACAGCCTGGACATCCAAATCAACGGAGTGCTGCTCTGCAAGGGCGGCGCGATGGCAGCGGATCGCTCCACAGCGGACCTGTCTGGGCGCGAGATCGCCGTGGAGGTTGACCTGCACCTCGGTGCGGGCCGGGCCACCGTCCTCACCACGGATCTGTCGCACGCGTATGTCGAGGAGAACAGCGCGTATTCGTCATGACGAGCGTTCGCATCGACACGGCGGGGCAGAAGGCCGCGGTACTCGTCGAGGCACTGCCCTGGTTGCAGCGCTTCCACGGCACCACCGTCGTACTCAAATACGGTGGCAATGCGATGCTCGATGACGAGCTGAAGTCCGCTTTCGCCCAGGACATGGTGTTCCTCCGGCTGGCAGGGCTACGCCCGGTCGTGGTACACGGCGGTGGCCCTCAGATCAACGCGATGTTCGAGCGGCTGGGCATCGCGGGGGAATTCCGCGGCGGGTTGCGGGTCACCACGCCGGAGACGATCGACGTGGTGCGGATGGTGCTGTTCGGGCAAGTAGGCCGGGAGCTCGTCGGGCTGATCAACGCGCACGGTCCGTTCGCCGTCGGCATCTCTGGTGAGGACGCGCACCTGTTCACCGCCGCCCGACGCACCGCCACCGTGGACGGCGACCCGGTCGACGTAGGGCTGGTCGGCGATGTGGTTGCGGTGAACCCTGCCGCGGTGCTCGACATCGTCAACGCCGGGCGTATCCCGGTGGTCTCCGGATTGGCTCCGGACGCCGACGGCGTGGTGCACAACGTCAACGCTGACACCGCTGCCGCGGCGCTGGCCGTCGCGCTGGGTGCCGCGAAGCTCGTCGTGCTCACCGACGTCGAGGGCCTCTACAGCGACTGGCCGGACCGGACCAGCCTGCTGTCCCAGATAACGGCGGACCGGCTGGCGGGGCTGTTACCGGCACTATCCGCCGGGATGGTGCCCAAGATGGAGGCCTGCCTGCGCGCCGTCCGGGGTGGAGTGCCACGGGCCCACGTGATCGACGGCCGGGTAGCGCACTCGGTGCTGCTCGAGGTGTTCACCACGGAGGGAGTAGGAACGATGGTGCTGCCCGAGATGGAGGCCTGATGTCCACTGCGGACTTGCAGCGGCGCTGGCAGGCCGCATTGATGGCCAACTACGGCACACCGCCGTTGGCGTTGGCCCGTGGTGCCGGCGCGGAAGTGTGGGATACCGACGGCCGGCGTTACCTGGATCTCGTCGGCGGTGTCGCGGTGAACGCGCTGGGCCACGCCCACCCGGCCATCGTGCACGCGGTGACCGAGCAGATCAGTACCCTCGGGCAGGTCTCGAACCTGTACCTCACCGAACCGGCGATCACGCTAGCCGAGATCTTGCTGGATCTGCTCGGGGCCACCGGGTCGGGTCGGGTGCTTTTCTGCAACTCCGGCACCGAGGCCACGGAGATCGCATTCAAGATCGCTCGCCGCACCGGACGGTCCACTATGGTCGCGGCGCACGGTGCCTTCCATGGCCGGACCATGGGGGCGCTCGCGCTCACCGGTCAGCCCGCCAAACGGGATCCGTTCGAGCCGATGCCGCCCGGTGTCGTTTTTGTACCCTACGGCGATACCGCGGCCCTGAAAGCGGTCGTCGACGGGGACACCGCCGCGGTGTTCCTCGAGCCGGTGCAAGGCGAGAATGGCGTGATCATTCCTCCAGCGGGCTACCTACAGGCCGCTCGGGAGATCACCGCGGCGAAGGGGGCGCTACTGGTGTTGGATGAGGTCCAGACCGGCATCGGCCGGACTGGCACCTGGTTCGCCCATCAGTCGGCAGGCGTGACTCCCGACGTGGTGACGCTCGCCAAGGGTCTCGGCGGCGGCCTTCCGATTGGTGCGTGTATCGGCATCGGACTCGCCGCTCACCTGTTGCAGCCCGGTCACCACGGCAGCACGCTGGGCGGCAACCCGGTGTGCTGTGCGGCCGCGCTGGCCGTGCTCCGGACGATCGCCGCGGACGGATTGCTCGATCACGTCGCCCAGCTTGGCAAGCAGATCGCCGCAGAGGTGACTGCGCTGCACCACCCGCTCGTCAGCTCGGTCAGCGCAGCGGGCCTGCTCCTAGGGATTGGGCTCTCGCGACCGGTCTCTGCGCAGGTCGCCACCGCCGCGCGAAGGGCCGGCTTCCTGGTCAACCCGCCCGTGCCCGATCGGATCCGACTCGCCCCGCCGCTGGTACTCACCGAGGCGCAGGCACGAGAGTTCCTCAGCGCGCTGCCGGCCATCCTGGACGGGTGCGGTAGCGATGCCTAGGCACTTCTTGCGCGATGACGACCTCACGCCCGATGAGCAGCGGGAGATTCTCGACCTGGCTGACGAGTTCAAGGCCGACCCGTTCGGTCGCAACCCGCTGGCCGGCCCGCGATCCGTTGCGGTGATCTTCGAGAAGAGCTCGACGCGGACCCGGCTGTCCTTCGAAATCGGCGTTGCCCAACTCGGCGGCCACCCGTTGATCATCGACGCCCGGACGATGCAGCTAGGTCACGAGGAGACCATCGAGGACACCTCGCGGATACTGTCCCGCTACGCCGACGCCGTGGTATGGCGGACCTACGCTCAACGCCGTATCGAAGCGATGGCTAGTGTCTCGCAGGTGCCGGTGGTCAACGCGCTCACCGATGAGTTTCATCCCTGCCAGGTGCTCGCGGACCTGCAGACCATCCGGGAGCGGCACGGTCGACTGGCCGGGCTGACCCTGACCTATCTGGGTGACGGGGCGAACAACATGGCGCATTCATTGCTACTCGGCGGCACCACCGCCGGGCTGCACGTGCGAATCGCCGCTCCAGAGGGATTCCAGCCGATGCCGGAGGTGCTGCTCGCGGCCAAACACCGGGCTGCGCAGACTGGTGGGGGCGCCACCGTGCTCGCTGATCCACGCGCGGCGGTCGACGGGGCCGATGTGCTCGTCACCGACACCTGGACCTCAATGGGACAGGAGAGTGACGGGCTCGACCGGCTCAACCCGTTTCGGCCGCTGCAGATCAATGCGGAGCTGCTAGACCGCGCTTCATGCGGTGGCGTCAGGAAGGTCACGGTGCTGCACTGCTTGCCGGCGCACCGGGGCGCCGAGATCACCGATGAGGTACTCGACGGGCCGGCCAGCGCGGTATGGGATGAGGCCGAAAACCGGCTGCACGCGCAGAAGGCGCTGTTGGCCTGGTTGCTGGATCCGGAGCGCGCAACATGACGTCGACACGGGTCGGCCGGCAGGCTCGCATCGTCGAGTTGGTGACCAACCGCGCGGTGCACAGCCAGGCTGAGCTAGTCGCCCTGCTTGCTGGCGAAGGGATCGAGGTCACCCAAGCCACGCTATCCCGGGACCTCGACGAGCTCGGTGCGATGAAGGTGCGCGGCGTGGACGGTGGTGCGCCGGCCTACGTCATCCCTGAGGACGGCAGCCCGGTGCGCGGCATGGTCGGGGGCACCGCACGGCTCGCGCGGGTT
>JBHEMR010000163.1:0-2837 GCA_046262495.1 Pseudonocardiaceae bacterium
CGGGTCGCCCGGCGCGAAAGTGGCCCAGCAGATCACCTCGGTGCTGCCGAGCCCGGTAGCCGCGCCGCTGATGCAGCGGGTGGGGATAGACCGGCTGCATGCCCTGTATCTCGCCATCGACCTCGTGCGCCGGGGCGGCACGATCTCGGTGGTTGGCGTCTACGGCGGCATGACCGACCCGCTGCCGCTGTTGACGATCTTTGACAAGCAGATCCAGCTGCGAATGGGACAGGCGAACGTCAAGCGCTGGGTGCCGGACATCCTGCCGTTGCTCACTGACCGCGACCCGCTCGGTGTGGAAGGCTTCGCCACCCACACGCTGCCGTTGGATCAGGCCCCGCGAGCTTATGAGATCTTCCAGAAGAAGCAAGACGGCGCCATCAAGATCCTTCTACAACCCTGATCAACCCTACTGCTCCCGATGAGAGCGCCGGGGAGAGCAGTTTCTAGGTTCGGAGTAGGCGCAGCAGGGCTCGTTCTAGGCGAGTGCGGACCTGCTCGTCGAGGAGATTGAAGGTTCCGGCGCGGCGCACCGCGGCCAGGATCGTCCGGCCCTGGACGTAGTGCTCCAGCACTCGCGGATCCACGTAGGACGCTCGCGCCACCGCCCGGGTGTTACCCAGGTGCTCGGCCACCGCGTCCAGTGCGGCGTTGATCGCCCGGGCGCGGCTGCGCTCGGAGCTGGGCACACCGCGGGCGGCACCCTCGGCGAGGACGACCGCAGCGAGCACCGTCGCGTTCCAGGTGCGCAGATCCTTGGCGCTGAACTCAGCACCGGCCAACTCCTTGAGCCGGGCATTGACGTCCGTGGCGCACACGTCGTGCCAACCCTGCTTGGTCCGGTAGACCAGCAGATCCTCCCCGCCGCCACGGCGCCGGAGCAAGGCACGCACCACCGCGTGCAGGGCCGGGTCATGCAAGGTGATCGCCTGATCGATGCCGCCCTTGGCCGGGTACCGCAGTTCGATGGTGTCGCGCCGAAGCCGCACATGCTCGCGGCGCACGGTGGCCAGACCGAAGGTGCCCTCGTCCGCGTCCGGACCGGGCGCGTACTCGTCGCCGCCGATGCGGAATGCGCCGATGTCCAGCATCCGCAATGCTGCGGCCAGTACCCGATCGCAGCTGAGCCCTCGGCCATCGAGCTGCTCGCGGATTCGCGCCCGCACCGCGGGCAGCCGCCGGCCCAGCCGCAGGACGCGGTCGTGCTTGGCGACGTCGCGACGGCGTCGCCACTCGTCGTGATAGCGGTACTGGCGCCGGCCGGCGGCATCGGTGCCCACCGCCTGGATGTGGCCGCCGGGTAACGCGCAGATCCATACATCGCGCCAGGCAGGTGGCACCGCGAGTGCGCGGATCCGCGTCACCGTGGCCGGGTCGGTGATCACCGCGCCGTCCTCGTCGTGGTAGCTGAAACCCAGACCACGACGGCGGCGAGAGTACCCGGGATCGCTGAGCTCGACTCGTCGCAGCCGCACTGGACCTCCTCGCTGGCGCATCGGACACCGAACAAGTACCCCGTTTGCCGCATGAACTGGGCCGTCTCGGGGAAGATCTGTGCCGTGACTGATAGCGACGTGGGCAGCCGTGCGGACTCGCCGACGCAGATTCCGGCGCGGGGATGGCGGCAGGTGCTCAGCCGCGCGTGGCACTCAAGCCAGGAAGACAACGTTTCGATGCTGGCTGCGGGGGTGGCCTTTTTCGGGTTCCTCGCATTGATCCCGGCTCTGATCGCGCTGGTGACCTTGGTCGGCCTGATCGCCGATCCCGGGCAGATCACCCAGCAGGTGCAGAGCTTCACCGCGGGGCTGCCACCGGCCTCCCGGCAGCTGATCTCCGAACAGCTGAACGCCATCACCCAGAGCAGCGGTGGCGCACTGACCATCGGGCTGGTGGTTTCGTTGCTGGCGGCACTGTGGAGCGCATCGAGTGGGACATCGAGCCTCATGACGGCGGTGAACATCGCCTATGAGGAGAAGGAGACGCGGAGCTTTGTAAAACTTCGCGGAATCGCGCTGCTGCTCACCGTGGGTACGGTCGTGTTCCTGGTGTTGACTCTAGCGCTGATCGCGGTCGTGCCAGTGGTGTTGCAGGTAGTGCCGCTGGGACCCGTCGGAACGGTCCTCGCTCAAGTGCTGCGGTGGGCATTGCTTCTTGCTCTGATCATCGTCGGCCTGGCGGTGTTGTACCGGGTGGCGCCGGACCGCAACCCACCGAAGTTCCGCTGGGTCGGTGTGGGCAGCGTGGTGGCGGCCCTGCTGTGGTTGCTCGGCAGCGCGGGGTTCAGCGTTTATGTCAACTTCTTCGGCAACTACAACAAGACCTACGGCGCCTTGGCCGGCGTGATCGTGCTCTTGCTGTGGTTCTTTCTGACCAGCTATATCGTCCTGCTCGGCGCCGAGATCAACGCTCAGGCCGAATACCAGACCGAGCGCGACACCACCATCGGAGAGCCTCGGCCGATGGGGCAACGCGATGCGGTGGTCGCTGACGGCATGCCGGGGTATCGCGGTGGGTAGCGATGGTCACAATCGTGCTGAGCGGGCTGAGCTGGCCGAAAAAATCGCCGCGTTCCTCGACGACACAGGGCTGGCTGTCGCGGTGGCCGAGTCGCTGACCGGCGGGATGGTGGCGAGCGCGCTGGCCGAGGCACCCGGATCGAGCAACTGGTTTCGAGGCGCGGTGGTGGCCTACGCCAGCGATGTCAAACACGAGCTGCTCACCGTGCCGCCGGGGCCGGTAGTCAGTGCACAAGCGGCCGCCGCGATGGCCGAGGGCGTTCGGCGGCTCCTGCGGGCCGACGTCGCGGTGGCGGTGACGGGGGCGGGCGGCCCGGACGG
>JBHEMR010000164.1:0-8239 GCA_046262495.1 Pseudonocardiaceae bacterium
CTGGAGCGCTGGCTGGCCGCACTCACTGGTTACGACGCGGTGAGCCTGCAGCCCAACGCCGGCAGCCAAGGCGAGTTCGCGGGTCTGCTGGCGATCCGCGCCTACCACCGCAGCCGAGGCGAGACCGGTCGCGACGTCTGCTTGATCCCGTCGAGCGCGCATGGCACCAACGCAGCGTCAGCGGTGATGGCCGGGATGCGGGTCGTGGTCGTCGGGTGTGACCGAAACGGCGACGTCGATCTTGATGATCTTCGCACGAAGATCATCAAGATCGGTGCCGAGCTGGCCGCCATCATGATCACCTATCCGTCCACCCACGGGGTATACGAGCGCGGGGTGACGCAGGTCTGCGAACTGGTGCACGACGCCGGGGGACAGGTCTATGTCGACGGGGCCAACCTCAACGCGTTGCTCGGCTTGGCGCGGCCGGGCCGCTTCGGTGCCGACGTCAGCCACCTCAACCTGCACAAGACGTTCTGTATCCCGCACGGCGGCGGCGGGCCGGGAGTGGGACCGATCGGCGTGCGGGCCCACCTGGCCCCGTTCCTCCCAGGGCACCCGGAGACGTCCCCCGACGCTGCGGTGGGACCGGTGTCCGCGGCGCCCTGGGGCAGCGCGTCGATCCTGCCGATCAGCTGGGCCTACATCCGGATGATGGGTGCTGACGGCCTGCGCCGCGCCACGCTCACCGCGGTGGCGGCTGCTAACTACATCGCCCGACGCCTCGAACCGTACTTTCCCGTGCTCTATACCGGCAGCTGGGCCGATGGCTCGACTCCGCAAGCTAATCTCGCTGGGCTGGTGGCGCACGAGTGCATTCTGGATTTACGGCCGATCACCAAGGCCACCGGCGTCACCGTGGAGGATGTCGCCAAGCGGCTGACCGACTACGGCCTGCACGCCCCGACGATGTCCTTTCCGGTGGCCGGCACGCTGATGGTCGAGCCCACCGAGAGCGAGGACCTTGCCGAGCTTGATCGTTTCTGCGATGCCATGATCGCAATCCGCGACGAGATCGACCGGGTCGCCGAGGGGGAGTGGCCCGCAGACGACAACCCGCTGCGCTGTGCGCCGCACACCGCGAGTTGCCTGGTCGACAAATGGGACCATCCCTACAGCCGCGAACTCGCCGCCTACCCGACGGGGCGGACGGCAACCAAGGTGTGGCCGCCGGTTCGGCGGATCGACCAGGCCTATGGGGACCGCAACCTCATGTGTTCCTGTCCACCGATGGAGGAGCTCAGCTCCTGATGGCGAGGATCATGCCTGCTCAGCCATAGCGTAGCGATCCCGGCGTGGTGAGCGACTCGCCCGTCTCGAGCCGTGACCATTCCGGTCACGTGTCAAGGTGGGGTCACTGGCGCAGCCGCTCCACTACAACGTGGGTCGCGTCGCGGACCGTGCCGACGTACTCCTCGACCAGATCCTCCAAGGCGACGACGCCTTTGGTGCTCGCATCGGGCCCGATGACCCGGGCGAGGTGGCTGCCGGAGCGGCGCAGTAGCGCCAGTGCCTCGCCGAGCTTGGCCGTAGACGCGACATCAGGTAGCGGTCGAGCGGTGCCCGCGGGCACCGGCGTATCCGGGGGTTTACCGAGCAAGCCGAGCACGTCTTTGACGTGCAGGTAACCCACCAGCTGCGAGTCGCCCATCCTGCTCTCGGCGCGGAGCGGGAAGCGGGAGAAACCGGTCTGCGCGACGGCGCGCTCGATGTCGCCCAGGGTGGGTTCGGCAGGAACCGTCGTCAGCCCGGATATCGGGATGAGCACGTCGGCGACGCAGCGCTGCGTTGTTGACAAGGTTTGGGTCAACCTGCGGTGTTCTTGGCTGTCCAGCAGTCCTTCCCGGCTGGAGTCAGCGATCAGATTGGCTAGTTCCTCGGGGCTGTAGGCACTGCCCAGCTCGTCGCGAGGCTGCACGCCGAAGAGGTGCAGAACCAGCCGTGCGACGTGGCTGAACAGCGCGATGACGGGTCGAGTCAGCCGCGTAAAGGCGACCAGCGGCGGCACCATCCACAGCGCTGTGCGCTCTGGGCCCGCGATGGCGATGTTCTTGGGCACCATCTCTCCGAGCAGGATGTGCGCCACTGTGACGATGCCCAGCGCGATGATGAAGGCGACGGTATGCGCCACTGCGTCGGGGACGCCGAGCGGATCGGTCAACCGCTCCAGCTGGGCGGCGACGGCGGGTTCACCAAGCGAGCCCAACCCCAGCGAGCTGATGGTGATCCCGAGCTGTGCCGCGGCCAGCATCAGCGGCAGCTGCTGGCCGGCGAGGATCACCGTGGCAGCCCGCTGTACCCCACGCTTGGCCATCGTCTCCAACCGATCGCGCCGGGCGCTGATCAGGGAGAACTCGGCACCGACGAAGAAAGCGTTACCGGCTAGCAGCAACAGCGCAACGAGCAGCACGGCGGCACTCATGGGATCGCCTGCCCAGCGAGGGCGGTTTGGGTGAGCCGCAGATCCGCGATGCGACGGCGGTCCATCCGCAGCACGGTCAGCCGCCACCCGTCGAGCGCAACCTCGTCGCCGACGTCGGGAATGCGGCCCAGCCGTTCCAGCACCAGTCCGGCCACGGTCTCATAGTCGCCTTCGGGCATCACAAATCCCACCGCATCGGCCACCTCGTCGGCTCGTAACAGTCCGGAGATGATCCAGCTCTGCTCGTCGAGCGCTTGGACCCGGGAGCCCTCCAACCGATCATGTTCGTCACGGACATCACCGACGATCTCCTCCACCAGGTCCTCAAGGGTGACGATCCCCGCGGTACCGCCGTACTCGTCGACGACGATCGCGACTTGAAGACCCTGGCCCCGTAACCGGTCGAGCAGCGCATCGCCGTCCAGCGAGCTCGGCACAGTGGGGACCGTGCTGGCCAGTGCGCCGACCTGGGACCCCGCACGCAGGCCGGCTGGCACCGCGAAAGCCTGCTTGACGTGCACCACGCCGCGCACGTCGTCGAGGTCGCTGCCGTAGACCGGGAAGCGGGAAAATCCGGTCCGCCGCGCGGCGTCCACCAGGGCAAGTACCGGTTCATCCGCGCGCAGCGCCTGCACCCGGACCCGAGGGGTCATCAGCTCCTCAGCGGTGCGCTCACCGAAGCGCAGGGAACGATCCAGCAAGGTTGCGGTGCCCTCGTCCAGCGTGCCCTGCGCGGCGCTGCTGCGAACCAACGATCCGAGCTCCTGCGGTGAACGAGCGGAGCGCAGATCCTCGGCCGGTTCGATCCCCAGCCGACGGACAATCCAGTTCGCCGCCCCGTTCAGGGTGAAGATCAACCACCGGAAGCCGATCGAAAACGCATTGACCGGCCCAGCGACCTGCCGCGCCGTCTGAAGAGGTCTGGAGATGGCCAGATTTTGCGGCACGAGCTCGCCGAAAACCATCGACAACGCGGTAGCCAACGTTAGCCCGACCCCCAGAGAGATCCCGTCGACTGCGCTCAAGGACAGTCCGACCGCTTGTAGGGCGGGCCGGGTCACCCCGGCGATGGCGGGCTGGGACACGTACCCGGTGAGCAGAGTGGTGATCGTGATGCCGACCTGTGCGCCGGAGAGCTGGAAGGACAGCGTGCTGCGAGCATGCTGGACCTGCCGGGACCGACGGTCGCCGACCTGCGCAACGTGCGCATCGACAGTGCTGCGTTCCAGGGTGGTGAGGGCGAATTCGCCAGCGACGAAGACGAAGGTGCCTGCGGTCAGTGCAGCCAACCCGAACAGGCCCCACAATGGGCCCGAAACGAGACCCAAGAACAGGTCCCACATGTCACCCAGGACGCCCATCACATCGTCCGCGCGGATCGTGGTGAGTTGGGGTGGCCGGGCCCGCAGCCCGGCGACCTACAGCAGCCGGGCGTCGATGCGGCAGGCACCGAGTTCGTCACACTCCTCGTGAGCCGGGTTCGGTCGATTCTACGGGTGTACGGTCTGATGTCGAGCGCACTACGCGCCAGTGCACCGCCATTCGGGCTAACGTGACTGTCTGCGGATCGGCATTCTCGGAGGAGCTGTGCAGTTCAACGGCGCCGTCCGGCAATTGGAAACCGCAGCGTTGCAGGATCTGGTTCGGCGCGGCCGCATTCTTTGATCGGTCCGCGGCCTTCACCAGCCTCGGGGCAGCGGGCGTCCCTCGGCGAAGCCGGCGGTTGACTGCACCCCGATCACCGCCCGCTCGGATAGCTCGGGCAGCGTCCGGGCGCCGGCGTAGCTGCAGGCGCTGCGCACTCCAGCGCAGATGTAGTCGATGAGGTCCTCGACCCCGGGCCGGTGTGGGTCGAGGTACATCCGAGCGGTGGAGATGCCCTCCTCGAAAAGTGCCTTGCGGGCGCGGTCGAAGGTGTCGTCGCGGATGGTGCGGGCGGCAACGGCGCGCTTGGAGGCCATCCCGTAGGACTCCTTATACGGCTGGCCAGTCTCGTCGCGCTGCAGCTCACCCGGCGACTCGAAAGTGCCGGCGAACCAGGAGCCGATCATCACGTTCGCCGCTCCGGCAGCCAGCGCCAGGGCGACGTCTCGCGGATGGCGCACCCCGCCGTCGGCCCAGACGTGACCACCGGCCGCGCGGGCTGCGGCGGCGCATTCGGCGACCGCGGAGAACTGCGGCCGACCGACTCCGGTCAGCATCCGGGTGGTACACATCGCTCCTGGCCCCACGCCGACCTTGACGATGTCCGCGCCAGCCTCGAGCAGGTCGCGGGTGCCTTGCGCGGAGACCACATTGCCAGCCACCACCGGCACGTTCGGCCCGCAGGACCGGACCGCGCGCAGCGCGTCGAGCATCTTGCTTTGATGGCCGTGTGCGGTGTCGATGACCAGCACGTCGACACCCGCTGCCAGTAGTGCCTCGGTGTTTGCGGTGACATCGCCGTTGATTCCCAGCGCCGCGGCTACTCGCAGCCTGCCGTCGGCATCACGCGCAGGGCAGTACAGCTCGGCACGCGACGCTCCAGTGCGGGTCAGCACCCCGATTAATTGGCCGTTGGCGTCCACCGCGAGCGCCAGCTGCTGGCGGCGATGATGCAGTTGGTCGAAGATTTTGCGAGGTTCGGTGTCGTCGGCGGATACGACTACCAGGTCGGTCTGCGCCACATCGGCCAGCCGGGTGAACCGGTCCACTCCGCTCAGCTCGGCCTCGGTGACCAGCCCGATCGGGCGGCCGACGTCATCGAGAACCACCGCGGCCCGGTGGGCCCGTTTGGGCAGCAGGTTGATCGCGTCAGCGACGGCGTCCTGCGGGCCCAGCGTGAGCGCGGTGTCCAGCACGAGGTGCCGCGACTTCACCCACGCCACTGTCTCGGCGACGACCGCCGGGTCCAGGTCCTGGGGCAGCACCACCAGCCCGCCACGACGGGCCACCGTCTCAGCCATCCGGCGCCCCGCTACCGCGGTCATGTTGGCGACCACCAGCGGGATGGTGGTCCCTGACCCATCCACCGTGGACAGGTCTGCGTCGAACCGGGACACCACGCCCGAGCGCGCCGGCAGCAGAAAAACATCGTCATAAGTCAGCTCATAACCAACCCCGCACCCCTCCAAGAACCGCACCTTCGCGACGTTAGTCGCCCACCCCGTTTTCAGCGGGCTGAGCGTGGCTATTGCGGGTCCGGTAACCCCGCTGAGCCCGGTCAATGCGGGCCGGGTTGGCTGGGGTGATGGCGGCGCGGGGTTTGTTTGTGGGGCTTGCGACGTTGGACCTGGTGCAGCGGGTGGGGCAACGACCCGGGGTGAACGAGAAGGTCGTCGCGCAGCGCAGCGACATCGCCGCCGGGGGACCGGCCGCGGTCGCCGCCGCCACGTTCGGTGCGCTGGGCGGGCGTAGCGTGCTGCTGTCCGCGTTGGGGCCCGGCCCGGTCGCCCGGTTGGCGGCGGCGGAGCTCAACGGCGTCAGCGTGCACATCGTCGACGCCTGGGCAGCCGGACCCGATCTGAGTATCTCGGCGATCACCGTGGTCGGTGACACGGGGCAACGGTCGGTGGTGTCCCGCAATGCCGAGGACCTGACCGCTGTGCCACCCGCCGACCTGCCAGCGCTGGTCGGGGACAGCGACGTCGTGCTGATCGACGGGCACCATTCCGAGCTCGCCGTGGCCGCCGCACGCGCCGCCCAGGCCGTCGGGATCCCGGTGGTGCTGGATTGCGGCAGTCCCAAGCCGGTGTACGCCGAGCTGGTGCCGCTCGCCGACGCTGTGGTGTGCTCGGCCAACTTCGCCGCCGACCCTGACCGATCCGACGCAACGGCCGCGGCGCTGCTGGCCGACGGAGCCCGCCTGGTGGCGGTGACAGCGGGTGCCGCGCCGGTGCGCTGGTGGACGCGGCAAGACAGTGGGGCCCTGGTGGTGCCGCGGGTCGCCGTCCGGGACACCGTGGGTGCAGGCGACGTGCTGCATGGCGCGGTCGCCTTCGCCCGGTCTCGCGGAGTGACCGACCCGGAGCGCGCGTTGAGCTTCGGTATCGCGGTGGCCTCCCTGCGGGTACAGCACGTCGGTCCGCGGGCGTGGATGGGCGATCAGCGGTTGCGCACCCTGATAGCCGAGATCCCCGGAGTTAACTAACTGGCTGCCTCGCCAGGCAACCGGCGAGCGAGCGGCTCACGCCCCTGCGGCTGCGAGACGTGATCTGTCGGCGGGACCGGGGGAATCGTCTGCACGACCGGTGCGTCCATCGTGATCGTGATGAGCTGCCCGTGGTGCCGCAGCTCCAGCCCGGCGCCCTCGAGAAGCTTGTACTCCGTTTGCCCGGGGGTGATCTCCACCCGCAGCCGCCGACCGCGCCAGCGCAACCGGAACGTGATTCTGGTCAATGTCTCAGGCAGCCGGGGCGCGAACGCCAGACCACCGTCATCGAGATGACGCAACCCGCCGAACCCGGCCACTAGTGCAGACCAGGCACCGGCCAGCGACGCGATGTGCAAGCCATTGCTGGTGTTGTGCGCCAGATCAGCCAGATCCATCAGCGCGGTCTCGCAGAGATAGTCGTAGGCGAGGTCGAGATGTCCGGTTTCTACCGCCAGCACCGCCTGGGTCGCCGCTGACAGGGACGAGTCACGGACGGTGATCCGCTCGTAGTAGGCGAAGTTACGAGCCTTCTGCTCGTCGGTGAACGCCTCCGGGCACAGGTGCATGGCTAAGACCAGGTCGGCCTGCTTCACCACCTGCTTGCGGTAGAGGTCGAAGTAGGGAAAGTGCAACAGCAGCGGGTATTGATCCGGCGCGGTTCCGGCGAAGTCCCACATCGCGTGCTCGGTGAACCCCTCGGCCTGCGGGTGCACGCCGAGCTTGTCGTCGTAGGGCATCACCATTTCGGTCGCCGCGTCACGCCAGGACGCGGCTTCCTCAGCATCGACGCCCAGTGCGGCCGCCTGCTCCAAGTGCCGCCCCACGGCGTCCGCGGCCGCCCGCAGGTTCCGCTGCGCCATCAGGTTGGTGTAGACGTTGTTGTCGGCCACCGCGCTGTACTCGTCAGGCCCGGTGACACCGTCGATGCGGAAGCGACCCGCCAGGTCGTGATGGCCCAACGAGCGCCACAGTCGTGCCGTCTGCACCAGCAGCTCCAGGGCGATATCGCGCTCGAAGCCGATGTCGCCGGTGGCGGTCACATGGCGGATCGCCGCGTCGGCGATGTCGGCGTTGATGTGGAAGGCCGCGGTACCCGCGGGCCAGTATCCGGAGCATTCCTGGCCACGGATCGTGCGCCACGGAAAAGCCGCACCGGCCAGGCCGAGCTGGCTGGCACGCTCGACCGCCAGTGGCAGGGTCTGCTGGCGCCAGCAAAGTACGTCGGCAGCCGCGTCCGGCACCGTGTGGCTGAGCAAAGGCAATACGAACGTCTCGGTGTCCCAGAAGGTATGGCCGTCGTATCCAGGGCCGGTCAAGCCCTTGGCCGCAATCCCTCGCCCCTCGGCGCGCGCGCCGGCCTGCAACACGTGGAACAACCCGAACCGGGCCGCCTGCTGAAGCTGTGAGTTGCCGTCGACCTCCACGTCGGCGGCGGCCCAGAAGTTGTCGAGGTAGCCGCGCTGTTCGGTGGTCAGCCCGGTCCAACCGGTGTAGCGCGCTGCCGCCAGCGCCGCTCGGACCTGGTCGTTGAGCGCTGGAATCGACCGTTGCGAGGACCAGCCGTAGGCGAGGTACTTCACCACCCGAAGCCGCTGACCGGGTTGCAGCCGGCAGATCACTGTGGTGCGTCCGACGTGTTCGGTCGCTGACGACTCAAACTCCGTCCGCGACGGTCCGATCACCTC
>JBHEMR010000165.1:0-14732 GCA_046262495.1 Pseudonocardiaceae bacterium
ACCGGGATGAGCGATTCCATACCTTCGGCCGGGATCCCAGCGGCGATCTTCTCCAGCAGCTGCGCGACCGGCCCGGCTGGAGCCTGCGCGATGAGCCGCGCCGCGGCGGCCCGCACCCCTTCGGTGAGCAGCAACTCCCGGCACGGCGGCGCGTGCAGCTCGTCGGCGGGCGCCAGGGTGCGCTGGTCAGCGACGGCGAACGAGCGGATCTCGGAGACCTCGTCGCCCCAGAACTCCACCCGCAACGGATGGTCGGCGGTGGGTGGGAAGACGTCGATAATGCCACCACGGACGGCGAACTCGCCGCGCCGATCGACCATGTCGACGCGGGTGTAGGCCAGGTCCGCCAGCCGAGCGAGCACGCTGTCGAAGTCGTGCAGCTGCCCGACCCGCAGCCGCACCGGGGAGATCTCGCCTAGACCGGCGAGCATAGGCTGGATCAGCGATCGCACGGTCGCGATCACCACCTGCAGTGCGGTCGGGGACTCTTCGGGATGGGCCAGCCGGCGCAGCACCGCCAGCCGCTTGCCGACGGTGTCGGCCCGGGGGGACAGCCGCTCGTGCGGCAGCGTCTCCCAGGAGGGCAGCTCAGCGACCACCCCGGCGCCCAACTCGTCGGCCAGTTCGGCGGTCAGCTCACCGGCCTCCCGGTCAGTGGCAGTGATAGCCAGCACCGGGTGCCCCGTGCGGGCCAGCGCGGCGACAACCAGCGGGCGAGTTGCCGGCGGGCCGTGCAGCTCCAGCTCGGCGGCACCGGCCCGGCCGACAAGCTCGCGCAGCGAGGGCTCAGGCAGGACCGCCTCGAGCAGGCCGGACAGGTGAGCGGGGGATGTGGTCGGTAGCGCGGTCGCTACGGGCACCGTGGTGGACCTTTCGGGCGCGGGAGTGGTCGACGCGGACCCCTCCCCGGGACGCGACCGGCGCACGGGGTCGGGTACCCACAATAGGCGACCGTGCACGTGCGCGATCGCCTGGGTTGGTAGTGGTTGGCGACAGCGGCGCGTGCGGTTGGTAGTCCTTGAAGGGCATAATACGTGCCCTGATCGGCGATCTCGGTAACCAGTCGCCGCCTGCCGTTGTAGGCTGAAGACGTTCAATCGCTTATCTAGCGGAACTTGTTCGCGGCGAAATATTCATGATGGGGTGAGGATATTGGCGACCGCTGGGGGGCGGACTGACTGCGGCGTTCCGGTCAGTTCGACATGATCCGCCATGACTAGCATTGTACTGGGCGACGACCACGCGGTGTTCGTAGAATCGCTGGTTGGAGTACTGGTAGGGCAGGGATTCCGCGTACCTGCGGTGGCCCGAAGCCTCGCCGGTACGATTGAGGCGGTCCGCCGTCATCGCCCCGATATCTGCCTACTGGGTCGGCGTTTTTCCGATGGCGATGGAATTACTGCAATCGCTCACGTCATCGCGGTAAGCCCGGCGACTCGGGTACTCATTCTGGCAGCAGACGGCGATAACGACGCGATGCGGCGGGCCGTCCGGCTCGGGGCGGCCGGGTACATACACAAGACATGTGGTATCCGCAAGTTGGTCCACGCGTTGGAACGCGTGATCGACGGCGCGGTCGTGGTGGACGCACCCCGGGCTGCTACCAGTGCGCGCTCCGACGTCTCCGAAGCACGCCGGCTCGCCGCTCATCTGACCGCTCGCGAGCGGGAATGCCTCGGATTGCTCGTCGAGGGGCTCGATACCCAGGCGATGACCCTGCGGCTCGGCGTTTCGACGACTACAGTGCGCAGTCATGTGCAGGCACTACTGACCAAACTAGGAGTGCACTCCCGACTCGAGGCTGCCACCTTTGCGGTTCGTTACGACCTCGTCGACCACGAGCAACACGGCCCGGAGGGCCAGACCAAGACGGGGTAGCCATGAGCGGGGAGATACCGCCTGGCCCAGTTCACGCGATGAGCCCAGTTCGGGTGCTGCTCGTCGACGACCAGCAGATGCTGATCGAGGCTCTCGCCGCGAGGTTGGCCAGCACACCCGACATCGTGGTTGTCGGGCACTGTACGACGCGAGATCCGCATCCCGATGCGCTCGTCGCCCTGCTGCGCCCTGATGTGATCACGATCGAGGTCGCGCTGTCCCAGGACGCGGCGAGACTGCTGGCGTCGTTTCATGCGGCGTGCCCGTCGGCACGCGTTGTGGTCCTCACCGCGAGCCGGGACCCTCAGCAGGCTGTCGAAGCAGCGCGGGCCGGAGCCGACGGCTGGGTGTCGAAGGAGTCCTCGATCGGCACCCTCGCCGACGCCCTGCGCAGCGCGAGCCGGGGGGATTCTTACTTTCCACCGGAGCAGCTCGGCCACGTTCTGCGGGACCTGCGGGCAGACGTCGGCCGGGTGCGGCGCCGTGAAGGCCCGCTGGACGTCCTGACGCCCCGGGAGCACGACGTCTTGACCTGCCTGGCGCAAGGCCGCTGCCCGGCAGAGATTGCCGAGGACCTAGGGATGTCTGCGAATACCGTCCGTACGCACACCAACAAGATCTTCACAAAGCTGGGCGTGCACAGCCGGCTGGAGGCTGTTGCGGTGGCGCGCGGGGCGCTGTGCCGCGGCCAGTCTCCCCCAATAGGCGTAGGTGGTCCCCTCTCAGCGCAGGAGCCCGCCGCGAACGTGCAGCCGTAGCGTCAAGTTGCACCATGAGCGAAGCGATCGACGAAATCCATCCCAACAACGACTGGGACGACCGCCCCGATTCCCGCGGGTATGGCCCGCTGCCCCGGGTTTTGATGTATCACTCGGTGGCACCCTATGACCACGACCCGCATCTGGTCACCGTGCGCCCGCAACGGTTCGAACAGCAGATGCGGTGGTTGCACCGGCGGGGCTTGCGCGCGACCTCGATGCGTGAGCTGCTGGCGGCCCGGCGCCACGGAACTGGCCGGGGGCTGGTCGGACTCACCTTCGACGACGGCTACGCCGACTTCCGCGAGCACGCGCTGCCGGTGCTGGCGCGGTTCGGCTTCACCGCCACCGTGTTCGTGATCGCCGACCTGCTCGGCGGCGCCAACTACTGGGACCAGCCGGGTCCCCGCAAAACCCTCATGACGGCCGAGGAGATCCGCCACATCGCCGCTTGCGGCATGGAGATCGGCTCGCACAGTCGGCGGCATGTGTCGCTGACCTCGATCACATCCGCCGATCTCACCAATGAGGTTTCCCGGAGCCGAACCATCCTCCAAGAAGTGTCCGGACAGGAGGTCTCAGGGTTCTGCTACCCCTACGGACACGTTGATGAGCCGGCGGTGAATGCGGTGCGCGCTGCCGGCTACCACTACGGATGCGCGATCTGGCGCTCGCCGCTGACCGCTCTGCACGCACTGCCGCGTAGCTACATCGGGGACCGCGACGGATCGCTGCGGCTGCTCGCCAAGTGGTACCGGCACCACCTGCCTTCCCGACCCAATCTGGGGCTGCAACGCCGGTGAGGCCACTGACTGTGCTGCATGCGGCGCAGCCCACCGACGCCGGGGTGGCCAGGTATGTCGCTGCGGCGACCCTTGACCAGCTCGCCCGAGGCTGGCGGGTGGTGGTCGCCTGCCCGTCCGGCGGTCAGCTCGCCGCCGAGTTGACCGCAGCCGGGGTGCCGCGGCTGCACTGGCCCGCGACCCGTTCGCCCAGCGTGGCCACGGTCGGCGAGACGCAGCGGTTGCGTCGGCTGATCAGCCAGGTCGACCCCGACGTGGTGCACCTGCACTCAGCAAAGGCGGGCTTGGCCGGGCGACTCGCGGTGCGCGGGGCCCGCCGCACGCTGTTCCAACCGCACGGTTGGTCATGGCTGGCAGCTCGGGGCGTGACCGCCCGCGGGGCGCTGGCCTGGGAACGTTTTGCGGCGCGCTGGACCGACGTGTGCGTGTGCGTCGGCGACGGTGAGGCCGCCCACGCCCGGCATCGGCGAATAAGGAGCCGCCATGTCGTGGTCCGCAACGGCGTCGATCTCGGGGATTTCGCGCCGGCTGACGAGCGAACTCGCGCCGCAGCTCGGCATCGGCTGGGAATCGACCGGCACGTGCCACTGGCGGTCTGTCTCGGTCGGGTCACCCGGCAGAAGGGGCAAGACGTCCTGCTCACGGCGTGGCCTTACGTGCGCGAATACTGCCCGACAGCGACGTTGTGCATCGTCGGCGACGGTGATCTGCTGCCTACCTTGCGTGGCGGAACCCAGCCTGGCGTGCGATTCGTGCCATCGGCCACCGATCCCCGACCCTGGTACGCGGCGGCCGACGTGGTGGTGCTGCCATCTCGCTGGGAGGGCCTGTCACTGACCCTGCTCGAGGCGCTGGCCAGTGGTTGCTCCGTGGTGGCCGCCGACATCCCCGGCCTCACGGAGGCGGTCATCCCAGCAGCGGGTGCCCGGGTGGCAGCCGGCGACGTCCGCGCGCTGACCCACGCGCTCGCGCGTCGGCTCACCGACGCCGACCTGCGCGCAGCCGAGGCCCACGCTGCTGCACTAGCTGCGCGGGCGTACGACATCCGCCAAACCCACGACCAACTCGCTGCCGTCACAACCCAAGTCGCCCGTCAACCGCGCCCAGTCCGCGATTCGGCTCCGAATGGCGCTCCTGAGCCCATGCCAGACCGCGATTCGGCTCCGAATAGCGGCATAAGCGGCGAGCGCCCTCCGGGTGGCGTAGGGGGCCTACTGCCGATGAGGGAGGACCCGGCGTCTGGCTGATGCCACGGTCTGCACAGCACATATCCACAGTCAGGGGGAATCGTGGCTGAGCACCGGCTGTCGCTCGCGATCAACGGGCGTGAGCGCCTTCTTGAGAGACGGCTGGTGCCGTTCTCCATGCCAGCTGAGCAGCCAACGGCCGAAAACGGGCAGGCCCCGTTTGGGTCGGTCGCAATTGTGGGCCTCGGATACGTCGGGCTGCCGACGGCGTTGGCGTTGTTGGGCAGCGCATCGCAGATCACCGGTTTCGACGTGAGCGAGGATCGGCTGCGCGCCATCGAAGCCGGCGACGTCGACCTCAGCGATCTCGATGTGGCCCGGTTGGCAAAAGCCAACGGCGACGACAGCTTCCGACTTACCAGCGACAGCGCCGCGCTGGCCGAGGCCGACGCCGTGATCGTCTGCGTGCCCACCCCGGTGGATGAGCGCCACATTCCGGATTTGTCCGCACTGCGCAGCGCCTGTCAGACCGTCGTCGCGCACGCCCACCGAGGGCAGACGATCATCCTGACCTCGACGAGCTTCGTCGGCACCACGCGGCAACTGCTCACTGAGCCCCTGGACGCCCGCGGTCTGGTCGCCGGCGCGGACGTCTACGTCGCCTTCAGCCCGGAGCGCATCGACCCCGGCAATGCCGACCACCTGCAGCGTGAGACGCCGCGCGTGGTGGGCGGCGCCACCACGCAGTGCTCCCTGCGAGCCGCACGAGTGATCGAGCAGTTGACCGACTCGGTCTACCTGGTGAGCTCCCCAGAAGCTGCCGAGCTGACCAAGCTGTATGAGAACATCTTCCGCGCGGTCACCCTGGCGTTGGCCAACGAGTTCAGCGACGTGTGCGGCACACTGGGGTTAGACCCCATCGAGGTCACGCTCGCAGCGGCGACCAAGCCGTACGGCTTCCTCGCTGCGTTTCCCGGACCCGGGGTGGGTGGGCACTGCATCCCGTGCGATCCGCACTACCTGCTGTGGCAGCTGCACGGGCGCAACCGTCCAACACCGCTGATCGAACAGGCCATGCAGTCCATCCACGCGCGGCCAGCCCGCGTCGTCGAGCGGGCCGCTGAGGTGCTCGCCGCCGACGGACGATCACTCGCCGGTGCCAAGGTGATCGTAGTCGGCGTCAGCTATAAAGCCGGGGTCAGCGATGTCCGGGAATCACCGGCGCTACTGATCATCGAAGGCCTCGCGCGGCGCGGCGCCGACGTCGGCTACCACGACTCACTGGTACCGGTCGTGGCGACTCCCCAAGGCCCGCTGCACAGCGTCGCGGCCCCCGCCGGAGCTGAGTGGGACCTGGCGGTCATCCACGTGGTGCATCCCGACGCCGACTACACCTGGGTACGGGACTGCCCGCGGGTGCTCGACGCCACATACCTCTTCGAGGGCGCTCCGCAGCGCAGCGTGGTGTGAGGACAGATGACCCACGCACCGCACGTCGAGCTGGACACCACGACACCGGCAGTCATCCTCAAACTCGACCGCAACGTCATGCACCACGGCGGGCTGGGCGCGATCCGCAGCCTCGGGCGCCTGGGCGTACCGGTCTACGGCGTGCACGAGGACGCGTGGGCACCCGCGGCCAGATCCCGTTACCTGCACGACCGATGGATTTGGCGGCCACCGGCCGATGATGCCGAACGGGTGCGCGCCGGGCTGGTGACGCTCGCCGAGCGGATCGGCCGCCCGGCCGTCTTGATCCCCACCGACGACGCCGGCGCGATCTTCCTGGCTGAGCACGGCACCGAGCTGCGGCGATGGTTCTTGTTTCCGGACCCGCCCAGCGACCTGCCCCGCCAGCTAGCCGGCAAGTACACGCTGTACCAGTTGTGCCGCGAACTCGGTGTACCGTGCCCGGCAGCCGCGTTGACGGGATCTTTGCCCGAAGCCCAGCGCTTCGCCGACCGGGTGGGTTTCCCGCTGGTGGCCAAGCTGGCCACGCCGTGGCGGTCCAGCAGCGCAACGGGGCTGCGTAGCACCTCGGTCGTGCACAGCCGTGCGGAACTCGCCGATACCTGGCGAGCCTGCGGCGATCAAGAACTGATGCTCCAAGAATATGTCGAGGGCCAAGACTACTTCTTTCACGGCTACTGCGACGCCCAGTCGCGCTGCCGGCCCGGTTTCGTCGGCATCAAGGAGCGTTCCTACCCGGCGCACGCCGGGCTGACCAGCCTCGGGCGCTGGGTGGATCACCCGCAGCTTCACCGCCAAGCCACTGAGCTGGTGGGCCGGCTGGGGTTCCGGGGCATCATCGACCTCGACTACCGCTTCGACGCCCGGGATGGCCGATACAAGCTGCTGGACTTCAATCCCCGGCTGGGTGCGCAGTTCCGGCTGTTCTCCGACACCGCAGGCGTCGACGTGGTGGTCGCGGCGCACCTGGACCTGACCGGCCGCCCCGTGCCACACGGTGCACCACAGCACGGTCGCCGCTTCCTGGTGGAGAACTACGACCCCTTCGCCGCACTGGCCTACCGGCGCTGCGGCCTGGATTTCCGGTCCTGGGTGACGTCGCTTCGCGGTGCCGACGAGCTCGCCTGGTTTGCCAAAGATGATCCCGCACCGTTTGGGCTGATGTGCCTGTGGATGGGCTGGCGGGCGATGACCCGCCCGCTGCGCGCCGCACCTCGGCCCGCCACCACACCGCCAACCGCACGAAAGGCCAGAATATGAACGATCCCGTCGAAGTTGCCATTGTAGGCGCCGGCCCCTATGGCCTGTCGCTCGGTGCGCATCTGCGCGCCGCCGGCGTGCCGTTTCGCCAGTTCGGGCTGCCGATGCAGCTGTGGCGCGACACGATGCCGGCCGGAATGTTCCTCAAGTCACAGGGATTCGCCTCCAACCTGTCCGACCCGGCCGGCCGGCACACGCTGCGCGCATTCTGCACCTCCACCGGTCGGGACTACGCCGACTACGGGCTGCCGGTGCCGCTGGAGACCTTCGTGGCCTACGGAGAATGGTTCCAGCGAGCGGAGATCCCGCACCTGGAAGAGCTGATGGTCAACAACGTGACCCGGGCCGGCAGGAACTACGAACTGACCCTGTCCGACGGTGAGACTGTGTTGGCCCACCGGGTCGTGGTGGCCACCGGAGTTCAGCACTTCGCTCATCTACCCGACTCGCTAGCAACGCTGCCAGCGGACCGGTGTACCCATGCCTCCGCACATCACGATCTGGGGGTGTTCGCCGACCGCGAGGTCGCGGTGCTCGGCGCCGGCCAGTCCGCGCTGGAATCAGCGGCCCTGCTGCACGAGTCCGGAGCGAGGGTCACTCTGGTCGCCCGCGCACCGGAACTGGTGTGGAGCGGCGCTCCGCTGCCCGACCAACGATCGATCCGGCGGCGGCTGCGGGAACCGGAAGCCGGGCTGGGCTCGGGCTGGTCCATCTGGTTCTACTCCAACCGACCCGATCTGTACCGGCGGCTGCCGGCCGCGCGGCGGGTGCAAACGGCGCGGACCGCGCTGGGACCGGCCGGCGCCTTCTGGCTGCGTCCGCGGGTGGACGGCAAGATCCGCACGCTGGTCGGACACTCGGTGCAGTGGGCGCAGCCAGAGCCGGCGGGCGTGCGGCTCGGACTGCACGTCAACGGCGCGGTCAACGGCGCGAGTACCCACGAGATCACGGCCGAACACGTGCTGGCCTGCACCGGCTACCGCCCCGAACTGGATCGGTTGACCTTCCTCGACGCCCAGCTGCGGTCAGCCGTGCGGACCCTGGCCGGCACTCCAGACGTCGGGCCGGACTTCCAGTCGTCGGCGCCGGAGCTGTATTTCGTCGGACCCGCCGTGGCACCGACCTTCGGACCGGTCATGCGCTTCGTCTACGGCGCCGACTATGCGGCCCGCACGGTGACCCGCGCACTCGCTGCCATCGCAAGGCCACGATCCCCCGTGGGAGCCCGTCGGTGATCACCTCACTCGCCCGGGCGCCAGCGGGACGACTACGTCGCGGCACGCCGGCAACTGCCCTTCCGATGGTCATGCCAGTGGCGGACATCGCCGGACTGACCACGGCCGGCGTGCTGGTCAGGGCATCGGGATGGGCAACGGTAGCCTATGCCTGCGCGGTGCTGGTGCTGCTAGTGGCCGACGGGCAGCACCGGCTGCGAATCTGCCGGCGGGTGTCCGATCAGCTGCCGCGGACCGTGGGCGTGGCGGCGATGCCGCTGCTTGCGGTGCTGCCGTGGCTCGGATCCGGCGCGCTGTCCCTCGCGCTGATCTCCGCCGCGTCCTTGGTCGCCGTACGCGCCGGAACCTGCACGGCGCTGAAGGCCGCGCACCGGCATGGGCGGCTGCTCGAACCGACTCTGGTCATCGGCACCGGCGCCACCGCGGTGCGGGTTGGGCAACTGCTGGGCCACCACTCCGAGCTCGGGTTGGCGCCCCAAGGGTTCCTCGACAGCCAGCCACCGCGGCACCGGATCGGACTGCCGTTGCTCGGTGAGCTGTCGGAACTGGCCGACGTGATCGCGCGCTACCGCATCCAACGCGTCATCGTCTGCTTTCCGGCCGCCCGGGATGCCGCCCTGGTGCCGCTGTTGCGGGCTTGCCGAGCGTTGCGGGTGGACGTCTGCGTCGTGCCCCGAATGTACGAGCTCGGCGCTGCCCTGCCCCGCGGTTACCTCGACGAGCTGGGCGACATACCGCTGGTCCCGCTGCGCCGTCTCGGGGCCGGTCGGCTGGGTGCCGGGGTGAAGGCCACCTTCGACTTCGTAGCCGCAACGGCGTTGCTCATCGCGGTCACGCCGGTGCTGCTTGCGCTCGTCGTCGCGGTCCGGCTCGACGGTGGCGGCCCCGCACTGTTTCGGCAAACCCGGGTTACCCGAGCCGGCCAGACGATGGAGCTGCTCAAGCTGCGCTCCATGATCGACCACCCAGACTCGGACACCCGCTGGGTGGTGCTCCCCGAGCACACCAGCTGCCTCGGCCGATGGTTGCGTAGCACGCATTTCGATGAGCTGCCGCAACTGATCAATGTGCTGCGTGGACAGATGTCGCTAGTAGGGCCACGGCCAGAACGCCCGTACTTTGCGGCTCAATTCGAGCAGCAGATACCGCGATATGGCGACCGGCATCGGATGCGCACCGGGCTGACCGGATGGGCTGCGGTTAATGGCCTGCACGGAGACACCTCGATCGCCGAACGGATCCGATTCGACAACTTCTATATCGAGTACTGGTCGCCATGGATGGATTTGGTGATCTTGGCTCGCACCCTGCGCCCCTGCAAAACCTGGGCACCGTGTCCTGGAGGAGGAAGCAAGTGAAAGTTCTCCACGTGATCACCGGGCTGGGTGTGGGAGGGGCGGAGCTGCAGCTGCGGTCGCTGCTCCAACACACCTGCCACCAGTCCGATGTGGTAACGCTTTACAACCCGGGCCCGGTCGCCGGGATGATCTCCGGGGACGGGGTGCGAGTCCGCGATCTGGGCATGACCCGCAACACCGAGCTCTCCGCGCTGCGGCGGTTGGTGGGACTGATTCGTGCTGATCGTTACGACGTGGTGCACGCCCACCTGTACCGCTCCTGCATCTACGGCCGGCTCGCGGCTCGGTTCGCCGGCACACCGGTGGTGGTCACCACCGAGCACTCCATTGGTGAGACACATCTGGAACGCCGCCGGATGAACCTCGGGATGCGCGCCCTCTATTTGGGCACGGACCTGTGCTCCGATGCCACCATCGCGGTGTCGGACGCGGTGGCGCAGCGGTTGCGGAAATGGGGCGTGGCCGCCCGCAAGATCGAGATCATTCCCAACGGTCTGGACTTCGGTCGAGTCGCCTACGACGCCGCCGCCCGAAACCGGATCCGCGACGAGTTCGCCCTGCCCCGCGACGCCTACGTCATCGGCGTGCTGGGCCGGATGGACCCGATCAAGCGTTTCGATCTGGTGATCAGGGCCGCCGCGCCACTGCTCGACGACCAGCACCGGCTGTTAATCGTGGGCGACGGGCAGATCCGGCCCGAGCTGGAAGCCGAGGCGCAGCGTCAGGGCGTCGCCGAGCTGGTGACCTTCACCGGTGAACGGCACGACGTAGCCGCCATGCTGTCGTCACTGGACCTGTTCATCGCCTCCTCCGAGCAAGAGACCTTCGGGCTGTCGGTGCTGGAGGCGCTGGCCAACGGCATCCCGGCGCTCTACACGACCTGCCCGGCGCTGGACGGCATCGAGACCGATCGGGCCCGCCAGGTACCCGGTGAGGTTGAAGGAATGCGCCGGGAGATCGCGGCTGAGCTGGTCATCGGGCGGCGCCCGCGTGAGGGCGTACCCGCCATCGGCGAGCTGTACGGGATCGAGGCGGTGGCCCGCCGAATCGACGACCTCTACGACCGGCTGATGACCCGACGACGACCCGGCGTCTCCCGCGTTCAGCCCGACCCTATCGGAGGCAACCGATGAAAGCGCTGATCACCGGCGGGGCGGGCTTCATCGGCTCGCACCTGGCCGACCACCTGCTGACCGCGGGACACGATGTCGTCGTGCTCGATGACCTGGCCACCGGGTCACTGGCCAACCTGTCCTCGATCAGCGAGCACCCCCGGTTGCGTTACGTCGAGGGCTCGGTGCTGGATGAGGCGCTGGTCAACACGCTCGCCAGCGAAGTTGACACGATCTTCCACCTCGCCGCGGCCGTCGGGTCGTTCGTCATCCGGGATCGGACGCTGCAGAGCCTGCGCACCAACATCCACGGCACCGAGAACGTCCTCACCGCGGCGCACCGGCACCAAAACCGGGTGCTGATCGCGTCCAGCAGCGAGGTCTACGGCAAGAACACCAAGATCGGCTTAACCGAGGACGACGACCGGGTGGTGGGATCACCACTGCTGCACCGCTGGTCCTACTCCGAGGCCAAGGCGGTGGACGAGAGCCTCACCCATGCCTACGTCACCGAGCTCGGCCTGCAGGCGGTGATCGTCCGGCTGTTCAACACAGTGGGGCCCCGGCAGAGTGGGCGCTACGGCATGGTCATCCCCCGGTTCGTGGCCCAGGCCCTGGCCGGGGCGCCGCTGACCGTCTTCGGGACGGGCGCGCAGATCCGCTGCTTCTGTCATGTGCACGACGTAGTACCGGCGTTGGTGGCGCTGGTGGACGCGCGCGCCGCGTACGGCACCGCGGTCAACGTCGGCAGCACCGAACAGGTGTCCATCGCCGACCTGGCGTTGCGGGTACGGACGTTGACCGGGTCGTCCAGCGACATCGTGCACCTCACCTACGAGCAGGGCATCGGCCCGGGATATGAGGACCTGCAGCGACGCGTCCCGGACTGCACCAGGGCGCGGAAGCTGATCGATTTCCGCCCGACCCGGACGTTGGACGACATCCTGCGCTCAGTGATCGACGAGCAGAGCCGGCCGAATCTGGCACCGGCAGCGGTGCGCTGATGATCAATACCAGTATCGACCCGCAGCCGCCGGGCGCCCCCAGAACGGGGAAGCCGCGGCGGTCCAGCAGGTGGCGCTTGGTGACCGGGTCGAGTTTCCTCATCGTGCTGTTCCTGGGCGCGGTGGCGTTGCTGGTCACGGTGCCGCGGATGCTCGGACCGAGCGAGAAACCAGCCAGCCTCGCGGTGGCATCCCTGCCGTATTGGAATCTGAGCGCAGGTCAAACTGTCCTGGCAGCCAACCGGGGCACCTTCAACGAGGTTTCTCCGTGGATCTACGGGATCACGAACAACGGTCAGATCGTCTCGCAGGTGCCGCCCGGACGGGCCGCCGAAACCGCGGCGGGGATGGCGCAGCTGCGCACGTTGGGAATCCCGCTGGTCCCGTCGATCGCGAACAGGACCAACGGCCTGTGGGCCTACGAACCGGTCGCGAACATGCTGCACAATCCCGCCGCGATGACCCGGCACATCAACGACATCGTCGCACTGGTGCAGCGGGAGCGCTACGACGGGATCGACATCGACTACGAGGATCTGCCGGCCGCCGACCGGCAGGTGTTCACCACGTTCGTGACGCGCCTGGCCGACGCGTTACACGATAAGAACAAGATCCTCACGATCGCCGTGTTCGCCAAGACCACCGACGCCGGCGAGGACGGGCGCAACGCCGGGCAGGACTACGCAGCCATCGGTGCGGCGGTCGACGAGGTCCGGCTGATGGCGTACGACTACAACTGGTCAGGGTCAAAGCCGGGACCGGTCGCGCCGCTGTCCTGGGTCCGCGATGTGCTGACCTACGCCAAGACTCAGATACCCGCCGAGAAGATCGTGCTCGGGGTTGCGGTTTCTGGCTACGACTGGGTGGACGGCGGCCAAGGAGAAGTGGTCACCTGGATCCAATGTTTCGGACGCGCCAGGGCGTTTAACGCCACCTCGCAGTTCGACCGGCTCAGCCAGTCACCATACTTCAAGTACACCGACGCCGAAGGCCACCAGCACGAGGTCTGGTACGAGAACGCCGAGAGCACCGCGACCAAGCTCGAGGCCGCGAAGGCCGCCGGGATCCACGGTGTCTTCCTGTGGATGATCAGCTCGGAGGACGACCGGACCTGGGCAACGCTGCACAACATCCTTCCCGTGGCCGCTCCCGGTGCTGAAGGGGCGTCCCGCTGATGCCCTGGTGGTCGGTTGCGATCGTCGTCTTCGGCGTTAACTTCGTACTATGGGCAAGCGTTGGTCTGGCGCGGCTGCTCGAGGAGACCTGGGCCACCAGGACACTCCGCGGCCGGTTGAGACGGCGTGGTCTTCGTAGCGGTCCGTCGATGACCGTGCAGGACGTGGCGGTGTTGATTCCCGCGCACAACGAGGAACTGGTGATCGAGGCCAGTATCGCGGCGATCGCCGCGCTGGTGCCCCGGTGCAACGTCCACGTGGTCTCCGACGGTTCCACCGACCGGACCGCCGAGCTGGCCAGCCGGACCGGTGTCAACGTCATCGAAACGCGCACCAACGTCGGCAAGGCCGGCGCCCTTGAAGAGGCGATCGAGCGCTTCGGGCTGGTGCAGCGGTTCAAAGCGGTGCTGCTGTTGGACGCTGATACGACCATCTTGCCGGGATATTTCGACGCCGCTCTGCCGCTGTTCGACGACCCCCAGGTCGTCGCGGTGGCCGGCGCGGTCCGGATCCAGTATGAGCGCGGCCTGTCGCTGATCGGCAAGGTGCTGGTGTGCCACCGCCAGCGCATTTATGCGATCAGCCAGCGGCTGCTGAAGTTCGGCCAGACCTGGCGGTTCACCAACGCCACGCATATCGTGCCCGGTTTCGCCAGCATGTATCGCACGGCTGTGCTGCCGCAGATCGAGATGAACCCGCCCGGTCTGGTGATCGAGGACTTCAACATGACGTTCGAGATCTACCAGAAGCGGCTGGGCAAGGTGGCGTTCACCCTGGGAGCCGTCGCGGTGCCCCAGGATCCCGACAACCTCCGCGACTATGTCCGCCAGATCAAGCGGTGGGGGCTGGGCCTGTGGCAGACGGTGCGACGGCATCCGCCCCGGTTCAACCTGTTCAGCGCCATGCTCACAGGACTGCTTCTCGAGCTGCTCACCAGCAGCATGTTCTTCCTGCTGCTGCCGTTCCTGGTGGTCGTTCTCGCCGTGCCCGCGGTGTACCCGGACGCGCTGTCGTGGCCCGGGTTAGCGTCGCTGCACGGCGTGGTCGCAGCGCACATGACCCTGCAAGTGCTGCTGCTCGCCGTGACCGGTGCCGACCTGGCGCTGACCTGTGTGGTCGCGTTGATCGAACGCAGACTGCGTTTCCTGCTGCTCTGGATATTCTTCCCGTTCCTACGGGTGCTTGACGCCGCGATCGCGCTGTATGTGTTCCCCCGGGCCTGGTTGAGCTCCACCGGGCGCTGGACCAGTCCGGCCCGCCGGGCGGTCGGGATGCGCCCGGCACTCAGCGACCAGATGAACGTGTCGACGGCGGTGACAACATCGACGACCGACTTGGCGTAGTCGGCGGACCGAGCGACATGGACGAGTTCGACAACGTCACGCAGATCGGGAGTTGCCGCTTAGAGGCACTGCCGGGCACAGTTGAGCCCGTGACGTTCTTGCGGGTTCTCCTCGTGGACAGTCACACGATGCTGACCGATGCCCTGACC
>JBHEMR010000166.1:0-3008 GCA_046262495.1 Pseudonocardiaceae bacterium
GGGGGCCGTGCGAACAGACTCTGTCGGTGCCGCGGGATAGAACAGGTGTTCGCCGGAAGCTCGGGCAGTCGGGGGAAGGGTAGGTACCCACGCGTGGCGCTGGTGGATGACCGTGGCGTGCGGGTGCAGGACAGCGGACCGGCCTTCGATCGGCAGCCGCCGCAGGACATCACCGCCGAGCAGTCAGTGCTCGGCGGGATGTTGCTGTCCAAGGACGCCATCGCCAACGTGGTTGAGGTGTTGCGGACCGACGACTTCTACCGGCCCGCTCATCAGGCCGTCTTCAACTGCGTCCTGGACCTGTACGGGCGGGGTGAGCCGGCAGACCCGGTGACCGTCTCCTCAGAGCTGGAACGCCGCGGGGAGCTGCTCCGGGTCGGTGGGGCGCCGTACCTGCACACGCTTATCTCGATCGTGCCGACCGCGGCCAATGCCGGGTACTACGCGGAAATCGTCGCAGGCAAGGCGGTGCTGCGACGTCTGGTCGAGGCCGGCACTCGCATCGTGCAACTGGGTTATCACGGCGCCGACGGCGCTGACGTCGATGAGGTGGTGGACCGCGCCCAGGCCGCGGTCTACGAGGTCACCGAGCGGCGGATGAGCGAGGACTACATCGCGCTGGAAGAACTTTTGCAGCCCACCATGGACGAGATCGACGCGATCGCGTCCCGGGGTGGCGTCGCAGCCGGTGTCCCGACCGGCTTCGCCGATCTCGACGCGGTGACCAACGGGTTGCATCCTGGCCAGATGGTGATCGTCGCGGCTCGTCCCGGGATCGGTAAATCGACCCTGGGACTTGATCTTGCTAGGTCCTGCTCGGTCGCCCACGGCATGGCGAGTGTGATCTTCTCGCTGGAGATGAGCCGCACCGAGATCGTAATGCGGCTGTTGTCCGCCGAGGCCAAGATCCGGCTGTCGGACATGCGGTCCGGCCGGATGACCGACGACGACTGGACCCGGCTGGCCCGGCGGATGGGCGAGATCAGCGAGGCCCCGCTGTTCATCGACGACTCGCCCAACATGACGATGATGGAGATCCGGGCCAAGGCACGCCGGCTCAAGCAGCGACACGACCTGCGTCTGATCGTCGTGGACTACCTGCAGCTGATGACCTCGGGCAAGAAGGTCGAATCACGCCAGCAGGAGGTCAGCGAGTTCTCCCGGCACCTCAAGTTGTTGGCGAAGGAACTCGAAGTGCCAGTGGTCACGATCTCGCAGCTCAACCGTGGTCCAGAGCAGCGCACCGACAAAAAGCCGATGTTGGCTGATCTACGCGAATCGGGCAGCCTTGAGCAGGATGCCGATATGGTGATGCTGATCCACCGGCCCGATGCATGGGAGCGCGACGATCCCCGCGCCGGTGAAGCCGACCTGATCCTGGCTAAACACCGCAACGGGCCGACGACGACCGTGACAGTGGCCCACCAACTGCACTACAGCCGCTTTAACGACATGGCCCAGGGTTAGGTGGAGCGTGCCCTTTTCTTTCAGGCTCAGTCAGCCGGGTTCGCCGCGGCGCTTGCGATGAACGACCCAGCTCAGGTCTACCAGGGCGATTGCAGCAAGCACCGCGAGTACCACGCCCAGCGCTGTCAGGCCGGATACGATCAGAAATACCGCACTGGCGGCGCAGAACACCAGTCCAAAGGTGGCTAGTACGGCGCGCAGTGTCAGCGCACTGCGCGCCGGTGACGCCCCCGCGAACCCTGCGGTCGGATCATGGTATCCGGGCAGGCCCCGCGCATAGTCATCCCCAGTGCGCCGGCCACGTCGGTTGTCGTGCTCTGACACACCTTCTCCGATTTCCCCAGTTTCCCTCTCACCCGCATCGCACTCACGTTCCCGAGCTCAACAGGAGAGTTGTCACGTGTCCTGGGAGCAGCGCTGTTGTTGAGTTCGGGAGCTGGTGGGTAGTTCGCGGGCTACTGCTTGAATACCCGGCGGGATTGCGCGCAAACTGGCGGGATTGCGGGCAAACTAATGGGATGCGACGCGTGTCTGCCTGCGGCTCTGAAGAACCAGCCGGCCCAGGGGCACCCGCTTTTGGGCCGATCGGCCGCGCGGCTACTCTCCACCGCGATGCATTCACGAGCGCAGGTCATCCATCTCGGGGCGCTGTCTGGTCAGCTGCGCCAAGCGGCGAGGCACCTGTTGGAGGTGGTGCTGGCCCCGTTAGGGCTGTTCTACCTGCTCCTGACGCTGACCAACCTGACCGGTGGGCTGATCGCGGCCCTGGCTTGGGCGTTGACGGCGCTGGGGCGCAGGGTGGTGACCCGCACGCCGATCCCCGCCGTGCTGTGGCTCACCACGGGGTTGCTGGTGGTCCGCACCGCCATCGGGTACGCCACCGGCAGTGTGTTCCTCTACTTCCTGCAGCCCACCTTGCAGAATTTCTTGATCGCGTTCGGGCTGCTGGCCACCGTACGGTTACGCCGGCCCCTGATCGCCCGGTTGGCCGACGACTTCTGCGCCTTCCCGGTCGCCCTCACGAGCAACCTTCGGGTCCAGCGGTTCTTCCGGCGGGTATCGCTGCTGTGGGCGATGGTGTTCCTGACCAACGGCGTGGCGACGCTGTGGGTGCTCGCCCGCGCCACTCTGGGGGACTTCCTGATGGTGACCACCGCGGGTTCGTTCACCCTGGTGGGGATCGCTGCGGTGGTATCACTGCTGTGGTTTCGCCGGGAGCTGCGCGGCGAGGGCATCCGGCTACGATTCGGTGTCGCGACCGCAGCCTGATCGCGCACAGCAACAGACACTCAGCCCAAGCGCTGGGCTAGCCGGTGGAACAGCTCTGGTACCGCGCCCTGCATCCGCGCGGCCACCGTGAGCCAGCGCGGCGCAAACACCTCCGGCTCACCCCGCTCAACCGCCTTGAGCAGCGCCGCGGCTACCTTCGCGGGGGCGAGCTGGCGGGGAAAATGCCGGTCGTAGGGCAATCCGCGATGCTCGAAGAACGGGGTGCGTACCGCACCGGGCAGCAACGTCGTGACGCCGATTCCCTCGCCGGC
>JBHEMR010000167.1:0-12684 GCA_046262495.1 Pseudonocardiaceae bacterium
ACCCGAGAAGGGCAGGCTGTCAAGGAAACGCGGTCAGCGGAACAAGCTCACCGCGCGGGACACAGCGCGCTCGCCACCCGGCGCAGATCCACCGGGGACCGCCGGACGAGGACGAGAGTGCCGCTCACATCAATGATCAAACCAGCAGATCCGCATCCCCGTCAAGGACTGCGTCGAGTACTTGGCGCAGATCGGCGAGCAGCTCCTCGGGATTCTCCACACCAATGGACAGCCGCACCTGGCAGGGCGATATTCCGGCCACCGCAAGTGCGGTGTCGTCAAGTTGACGGTGGGTGGTCGGCGCCGCATGGTTGACCTTGGGGTGCACGCTCCCAGCCCTGATCTCGGTGGCCTGGTGTCTCACGTCATCGAGGGGTTCGACTCCAGCGAGGCTGACGAGGCGCACCTCAACTCCGAGCACTTCCAAACCGCTATGGCGTGGATCCCCGACGTGATCGTGAAGGCGCCGGAGATCGTCAAAGTCGAGGTGCCGCAAGACGGGTGGCACCAGATATCCGAACTGGCCCCGCGGTGACCGGTGCTCACGGTTAGTGCGGATCATTCCGATTTGTGGGCGCGGCCAAGCAGTTTGCCGGCCATTTCCCGTGGTGATTGACCGTCGTAGCAGACTCGACGTACTCCGTCGGCGATGGGCACCTCGACGCCGCAGCGCGCGGCCAGCCCCTGGATCGACAGGCACGACTTCACACCCTCGGCCACCTGGCCGTGGGTGGCCTGCTGGGCCTGCTCAAGGGTGTCGCCGACGCCGAGCCGATAACCGAAAGAACGGTTGCGGGATAGCGGTGAGGCGCAGGTGGCCACCAGATCGCCGAGTCCGGCCAGGCCCGCGAAGGTCACCGGATCGGCCCCCAGCGCCGCACCCAGCCGTCCCATCTCGGCCAAGCCTCGGGTGATCAGCGTCGCCAGAGTATTGTCCCCACATCCCAACCCAGCAGCCATCCCGCAGGCCAGCGCAATGACGTTCTTGCACGCGCCGCCGAGTTCGCAACCGATGACGTCGGTGTTGGTGTAAGGCCGAAAATAACGGGTTCCACAGGCTTGCTGCACCGCGACGGCCCGGTCGTGATCAATGCAGGCGACCACGCTCGCGGTGGGCTGCTCGGCAGCGATCTCCCGTGCGAGGTTGGGGCCGGACACCACCACCACGTGGTCGGGCCCGACACCGGTGACATCGACCACAACCTCACTCATCCGCTTTAGGCTGCCGAGCTCGACGCCCTTGGCGAGGCTTACCAGGGTGGCCTGCGGTGGGATCGACCGGTGCCACTCGCGCAGGTTGTCACGCAGCGTCTGGCTGGGTACGGCGAAGACCACTGCGTCCACCCCGTCAAGCGCCGCCTCCGCGCGCACGGTGGCCTGCAATGAAGCCGGCAGCGTCACCCCCGGCAGGTATTCTGGATTGGCGTGGCGGTGGGTGACCGCGTCGGCTACCTGGACCCGGCGGGCCCACAGGACGACGTCGCGGCCGGCGTCGGCGAGCACTTTGGCGAAGGTGGTGCCCCACGAGCCCGCGCCCATCACCGCGATCCGCTGCACCGCCAAGGGGACCGACAGGCCGGCCTTCTCCCGTGCCACGCAACCCTCCTCCCGCTGATCGCCTGATTGCCTGAGCCGATTGGGACTGTGTGCAACGTGAACCGAAGTCTTCCCTGCTGCCGGATCGAAGGTCCAGCGGGACGATGGGGTGTGCACGTGGATCTGCTCGTCCCGGTGAAACCCCTCACCTGGGCCAAGACTCGGCTGCGGGGTGCGGCCGATGGCGGGTCCGGTGCCTCGAAGGCGCACGCCCGGTTGGTGATCGCACTCGCCCGGGATACCGTCACCGCCGCGGTTGCGGTGCCGGTGGTTCGCCAGGTGGTCGTGATCTGCTCTGACGGGACGGTATGCGCGGCCCTCGCCGACGACGGGGTGCAGACGATTCCCGACCAGCCGGCCGCCGGCCTCAACCCGGCTTTGCGATACGGGGAGGCTGTGCTCCGCGCATCAGATCCGACCGCAACGGTAGGAGCCTTGCAGGCCGACCTTCCTGCACTGCGCCCGGAGGAGCTGGACCACGCCATCCGCGCCGCCCTGGCCAGCAGCGGCCGAGCGTTCTGCACCGATCGGACCGAGACCGGGACAACCCTGCTACTGGCCCCACCGGGACAGCTCCTGGGTCCCTGCTTCGGACCTGCCTCAGCGGCAGCACATCGAGCCACCGGCGCACGGAAGCTCACCGGTTTCTGGCCGGGGCTGCGGTGCGACGTCGACACCGCAGCCGATCTGACCATCGCGCGCGGCTTGGGACTCGGCCGGTTCACCAGCGCCGCACTGGCCCGCAACTAACCAGTAGATTCAACGCAGCGCATACCCACGGCCGAGCGCGATACGGAACAATGGTCGGGTGAACACGCACGGCGAGAACACCGGTCTCACGACCGCAGGCCGTGCCGTATCGATTGCTGACGGACCCGTAGCGACAGTGCCGCCGGCTCCCCCAGCGGCAACCCCGGTACCCGCTGTCACCGATCTGCCTGATGACCGCTACCTCAACCGGGAACTGTCCTGGCTGGACTTCAACGCTCGAGTGCTGGCGCTCGCCGAGGACACCAGCCAGCCGCTGCTGGAGCGGGCCAAGTTCCTGGCGATCTTCGCGTCGAATCTCGACGAGTTCTACATGGTCCGGGTCGCCGGGCTCAAACGCCGCGAGGAGGCCGGGCTGGCGGTGCGCAGCGCGGACGGCCTGACCCCGCGCGAGCAGCTGGCGCAGATCGCGATGCGCAGCCGGGAGCTCACTGAGCGCCAAGCCCGTATCTGTCTCGACGCCGTGCGCCCGGAGCTGGAGAAGCACGACATCACCTTCGTCACCTGGTCTGATCTTGACGACCAGCAGCGGCTGCGACTCTCGGGGTACTTCTCCGACCACATCTTCCCGGTGCTGACCCCGTTGGCGGTGGACCCGGCCCACCCATTCCCCTACATCTCCAACCTGTCGGTGAACCTGGCCGTGATGGTCCGTGACCCGGACAGTCACCTCGAGCGCTTCGCCCGGGTCAAGGTGCCCAACAACGTGCCCCGGCTGGTCCGGGTGGAGAACGACCGCGGATCGGCGCGTGCCACGTTCCTGCCGCTGGAGGAGCTGATCGGGGCTCATCTCGGGGAATTGTTCGCCGGCATGGAGGTGGTCGACTGGCACATCTTCCGAGTCACCCGCAACGCTGATTTCGAGGTCGAGGAGGACCGCGACGAGGACCTGCTGCAGGCGATGGAACGGGAGCTGGCGCGACGCCGCTTCGGTCCACCAGTGCGCCTGGAGGTGGCCGAGCGGATGAGCGAGCACGTGCTGGAGCTGTTGCTGCGCGAACTCGAGGTCGATCCGCACGACGTGGTCGCGGTGCCCGGCCTGCTAGATCTGTCCTGCCTGTGGCAACTCCACGCGCTGCCCGCCCCGGAGCTGAAGGACGAGCCGTTCGTCCCTGTGACGCACCCGGCCTTCGGCGAGGGTGAGAGCCCCAAGGATGTGTTCGCCACCCTGCGCGACGGTGACGTGCTGGTGCACCATCCCTACGACTCGTTCTCCACTAGCGTGCAGCGGTTCATCGAACAGGCCGCCGTGGATCCGCAGGTACTGGCAATCAAGCAGACGCTCTATCGAACGTCCGGTGACTCCCCTATCGTCGACGCGCTGATCGACGCCGCTGAGGCTGGTAAGCAGGTCGTCGCGCTGGTGGAACTTAAGGCACGATTCGACGAGCAGGCCAACATCCGATGGGCCAGGGCGCTGGAACGCGCCGGGGTACACGTGGTCTATGGGCTGATGGGCCTGAAGACGCACTGTAAGACGTCGCTGGTGGTGCGACAGGAGAGCTCGACGATCCGCAGGTACTGCCATATCGGCACCGGCAACTACAACCCGAAGACCGCCCGGCTCTATGAGGACATCGGGTTGTTCACTGCCGAGCCAGCGGTCGGTGCCGACCTTACCGACCTGTTCAATTCGCTGACCGGCTACGCGCGGCAGACTTCCTACCGCAGCTTGCTGGTGGCGCCCTATGGAATCCGACGCGGCATCGTGGAACGGATCCTGGGCGAGATAGCCCACCTTCGGGCGGGGCGTCCGGCGGGGATCCGAATCAAGGTCAACTCCCTGGTCGATGAGCAGGTGATCGATGCGCTGTACCGGGCGGCGCTGGCCGGCGTCTGTGTCGACGTCGTGGTCCGTGGCATCTGCGGACTCATCCCCGGACGCCCCGGCCTTTCGGAGAACATCGGTGTGCGTTCGATTCTGGGCCGTTTTTTGGAGCACTCGCGCGTTTTTCACTTCCGGGGTGCGAGCGAGCACTGGATCGGCAGCGCCGACATGATGCACCGCAACCTGGACCGCCGGGTGGAGGTGCTGGTGCGGGTGGCCGACCCGGCCGTGACCGCCGAGCTGGATGCGATGCTCAGCTCCGCCCTGGGCCCGGCGACGCGATGTTGGGTGCTGGAGGCGGGCGGCTCATGGAGCCCATCGCCCAGCGCTGAATCCACCGTCTGCGACCATCAGCTGCAGCAGATTCTTCGGCACCGCAGGGGTGGTTGAGCTGTGCCTGCCCTCATCGCCGCCGGCGCCGCTGTGTGGCGGCGGTCGCCCTCGGGGGACGTCGAGGTAGCGGTGGTACACCGGCCGCGCTATGACGACTGGTCGCTGCCCAAGGGCAAGGTGCACTCCGGTGAACTGCTGCCGGTCACCGCGGTCCGCGAGGTGGCCGAGGAAACCGGCCACACCGTCACGCTCGGCCCGAGGCTGGGCACCACTTGTTATCGGGTGGCCGAAGGCGAAAAGGTGGTGCACTACTGGGCGGCACATCCCACCAGCGGCAGTTTTCGTCCCAGCGACGAAGTCGACGAGCTGCGCTGGCTACCCCTAGCGAAGGCAAACGATCAGCTCAGCCACCAGCACGATCGGACACTGCTTGCCGGGCTCGATGGCGGGACTGCCATCACCCACGCCGTGCTGCTGGTTCGGCATGCTAAGGCGGGCAAAAGCGAGCGCTGGCAGGGCGACGATGACCTGCGTCCTCTGACCACCGCGGGGCACCGGCAAGCCGAAGTCCTGCGAACATTGCTGCCGCTGTTCGGCGCGCGGCGGATCTACTCTGCCCCACCGCTGCGATGCCGCCAGACCGTTGGAGGTCTCGCCGCGGATCTCGGAGTACCGATTATCGATGAACCGCTACTGTCGGAGGACGGCTTTCTCGCCGATCCGGAGGCCGCGTTGACCAGGCTGCTCGAGATCGCGGCCGAGGCTGGGGGTACCGCCGCCGTGTGCAGCCAAGGGGAGGTGATTCCCGACCTGGTCAGCACATTGGCCAAGCAGGCGCAGCTCGAGCTGCTCGACGTGCGAAGCGCGAAGGCCAGTTACTGGAGTTTGTTCTTCGGCGGTCGGTCATTCGGACCGTTGATCCTGCAGGCCGCCAACTACTACGACGACGCAGTGGGCTGACGGCTCATTTCTTGGCCACTGACTTCTTGCCGGCCTTCTTCCCCGCTGCCTTGGAAGGGGTCTTTGCGCTGCCCTTAACCTTAGCGGCGATCTTCGCGCTGGCCTTCGGCTCACCCTTTGCCGCCTTCGCCGCCTTGACCTTGACCTTCGGTGCTTTTGTCGTGGGCAGGTGCACAGCAGTCAGAGTGCGGCCGCGGTAACCCTGGTGGCCGGACGGCGGGCAGTGGTGGTCGTCGGCACGCTGGGCGACACTGCCGGCCTCGTTTCCGGTTGCGCGGGGTTAGCAGACGCCGCCGCAACCGTGCTGGCCGTGCCCGCCTGCGGCAAGACTCGAGTTCCACCGACCACTTCGCGAAACAGTGCGCTTGGGCGAAAGGCGGGCACGTCGGTCTGCTGGATGGTCACTGCCTCACCGGTACGGGGATTGCGCGCGGTTCGGGCCGCCCGGGCTCGCTTCTCGAACACGCCGAAACCGGTGATGGTGACCTTGTCGCCGGCGTTCACCGCCCGGACCACGACATCGACCACACCGGCCACCGCGGCGGCTACCTTCTTATCACCGTAGGGCGAAGGGCTCCCAAACACCATGTGCCACACCAAGAAGCGCTGTTCACTGATTGCGGGACAGGGCCTACGCCACGGTCGTGGTCGGCAGCCAAGATGGGCGGTGGGCCTCGAACGTGTCGATCTCCGGAGCGTGCCGCAGACTCAGTGCGATGTCGTCCAAGCCCTCCAGCAGGCGCCAGCGGGTGTAGCGATCGATCGTGAAGGCCACCGTGATGTCCTTCGCCTGCACGGTCTGCTGCGACAGATCGACGGTGACCTCGGTACCCGGCTCCGTCTCCAGCAGCTTCCACAGCGTCTCAACATCGGCCCGCTCACATTGAGCCGCTAGTAGACCTTGTTTGCCGGCGTTGCCTCGGAAGATGTCACCGAACCGCGGCGAGATCACCACCCGGAACCCGTAGTCCAGCAACGCCCAGACCGCGTGCTCCCGCGACGACCCGGTGCCGAAGTCCGGCCCGGCGACCAGCACGCTGCCGTTGCGGTAGGCCTCGTGATTGAGCACGAATTCCTTGTCGGCACGCCAAGCCGCAAAAAGGCCATCCTGGAAACCGGTGCGGCTGACCCGTTTGAGGTACACCGCAGGAATGATCTGATCGGTGTCCACATCGGAGCGACGCAACGGCACGCCGACCCCGGTGTGACAGGTGAACGCTTCCATCGTTCATGCTCCCTTCGGTCGCTCGTGAGTGGCTGTGCTAGTTGGCGCGAGGCCAGAACTCCTGTTTGCCGCTCACGGCTCCACATCGGCGGGGGATGAGAGGGTGCCGCGGATTGCGGTGGCGGCCGCTACCAGCGGGGAGACCAGGTGAGTACGGCCACCCTTGCCTTGGCGGCCTTCGAAGTTGCGGTTGGACGTCGATGCGCAGCGTTCACCGACGGCGAGCTGGTCGGGGTTCATCCCGAGGCACATCGAGCAGCCCGCCGAGCGCCACTGCGCACCGGCCGCGGTGAACACCTCGTGTAGGCCTTCTGCCTCGGCCTGAGCCCGCACCCGCATCGACCCGGGAACCACCAGCATGCGCACCCCGTCGTGCACCCGGTGCCCGGCGAGCACCGCCGCCGCAGCCCGCAGGTCCTCGATCCGCCCGTTGGTGCAAGATCCGAGGAACACCGTGTCCACCGAGACGTCGCGCAGCGGTGTACCAGGTTGTAAGTCCATGTAGGACAGTGCCTTGCGCACCGCGAGCCGCTCGCCTGCATCGCTGATCTGCTCGGGATCGGGTACCCGTTCGGATAATGGCAAGCCCTGGCCGGGGTTGGTACCCCAGGTCACGAACGGCGTCAGCGAGTTGGCGTCGATCTCTACCTCAGCGTCGTAGGCAGCGTCGTCATCGGTGTGCAGCTCTTTCCAATACTGCATAGCCGCGTCCCACTGCGGACCCGCCGGCGCATGCGGACGGCCGGCGAGGTAGTCAAAGGTGGTGGCGTCCGGCGCGATCATCCCAGCCCGGGCTCCCGCCTCGATCGACATGTTGCAGATCGTCATTCGGGCTTCCATCGACAGCTGTTCGATCACGTTTCCGCGGTACTCCAGCACGTACCCTTGGCCTCCCCCGGTGCCGATCCGGGCGATCACCGCCAGGATGACGTCTTTACTGGTGACGCCGGCGGGCAGCGCACCATCGCGGCTATGCACGACCACCGCCATGGTCTTGAACGGGCGCAGCGGCAGGGTCTGGGTGGCCAGCACGTGCTCCACCTCCGAGGTGCCGATGCCGAACGCCAGCGCGCCGAACGCACCGTGCGTGGAGGTGTGCGAGTCACCGCAGACCACCGTCATCCCCGGTTGGGTCAGACCCAGCTGAGGACCCACGACGTGCACGATGCCCTGTTCGACGTCGCCCATCGAGTGCAGCCGTACGCCGAACTCCGCACAGTTGCCGCGCAGCGTCTCCAGCTGGGTGCGGGAGACCTCATCGGCGATCGGCAGCTCGATGTCGGTGGTGGGGACATTGTGATCCTCAGTGGCGATCGTGAGATCGGGCCGGCGGACCGGCCGACCGCTCAACCGCAGGCCGTCGAAGGCCTGCGGGCTGGTGACCTCGTGGATCAGGTGCAGATCGATATAGAGCAGGTCGGGCGTTGCGCTGTTGGGGTCGCCACCGCCCCGATGGACAACGTGGTCGTCCCAGACCTTCGCTGCGAGTGTGCGTCCCATCAGTATCCCTCTGTTCGGATCTCCCACATGCTGGACATCTCATATGGCGAGAAGTTAGTATCGAGATGTGGAACAGCATAGCGGAATCGGCGTACTAGACAAGGCTGTCATGGTGCTACGGACGGTGGCCGATAACCCCTGCGGGCTGGCCGAGTTGTGCGTCCGTACCGGGCTGCCCCGGGCCACTGCGCACCGGCTGGCGGTGGGGCTGGAAGTGCACCGGTTGCTCCGTCGTGACGCTGACGGGCGGTGGCGTCCCGGGCCCGCTTTGCGCGAGTTGGGCGAGGGCGCGCTCGACCCGTTGCTCGACGCCGCGGCGATGGTGCTGCCCCGGCTGCGCGACGTCACCGGCGAAAGCGTCCAGCTCTACCGGCGCGACGGGATGGTCCGAGTCTGCGTGGCAGCCGCCGAGCCCCCGAGTGGGCTGCGGGACACCGTCCCGGTGGGAGCCCGGCTACCGATGGCTGCCGGCTCGGGGGCGAAGGTCTTGGCCGCATGGGCTGACCCGGCCACCCAACGCGCTGTGCTCGGCGAAGCCGTCTTCAGTGAGCGGACTCTGTTGGAGGTCCGTCGGCGGGGCTGGGCGCAGAGCGTGGCGGAGCGCGAGTCCGGGGTGGCCAGTGTGTCGGCGCCGGTGCGCGACGCGGCTGGCACCGTGGTTGCGGCGGTGTCGGTGTCCGGGCCGGTGGAGCGGATCGGCCGGCGTCCCGGCGTCCGTTGGGCTGCCGACCTACTTGCCGCCGCCGAGGCGCTACACAACCGGCTGTGAGGCGTGCGCCGCAGCTAGAGCCTGTTGGCGGCTCAACAGCCCAGCTGGTCCATCGCCGCGCGAACAGTCTCCGCGAACGCGACGCCGAGCTCTTCAAAGATCTCAAACGCGTTGCGCCAGAGTTCGCAGGCTTGGCCGCGGTCTGCGGTATCGGAGGCGATATGACCGAGTCCCCACAGCGCCTCAGCTTCACCGCGCCGGTCAGCTAGTCGCCGGGCCAGGGTTAAAACCTGGTGGTAGTACTCACGGGCCTGGCCATGCTCCCCCACCGATCGCTCAACCTCGCCTAGACCGCGCAGCGCCGTGATCTCCCCGAACCGGTAGCCAAGTTGCCGGGCCAGGGCCAACGCCTGGGAGTGGTATTCACGGGCCTGGACATACTCGCCGACCAGCCGCTCGACGTACCCCAGGCCCCGAAGCGCCAAGACCTCACCGAACCGGTAACCGAATTGCCGGGCCAGGGCCAATGCCTGGGAGTGGTGCCCGCGAGCCTGGCCGTACTCCCCGACGGACCGCTCAACCTCGCCCAGACCCCGCAACGCCAAGACTTCGCCGGGCCGGTCACCGAGACATCGGGCCAGGGTCACGGCCTGGGTGTGGTACTGACGGGCCAGGCCATACTCCCCGACGAACCGTTCAACCTCGCCAAGACCCCGCAGCGCCTGTGCTTCAGCGCGCCGGTAACCGAGCTGCCTGGCCAGGGTCAAGGCCTGGGTGTAGTAGTCGCGGGCCTGACCGTGCTCGCCGACGACCCGCTGAACCTGGCCCAGCTCCCACAGCGCCAAGACCTCACCGAATCGATCACCAAGGCGTCGGGACAGGGTCAAGGCCTGGGTGTGGTACTCGCGAGCCTGGCCGTACTTCCCGACCAGCCGCTCGACGTCGCCCAGCCCCCGCAACGCCAAGACCTCACCGAATCGGTAACCCAGGTTCCGGGCCAGGGACAACGCCTCGGTGTAGTGCTCGCGGGCCTGCCCGTACTCCCCGACCAGCTGCTCAACCTGACCCAGCCCCCGCAACGCCTCGACCTCAGCACGCCGGTCACCGACATTGCGGCTCAGGGTCAAGGCCTCGGCGTGGTACTCGCGAGCCTGGCCGTATTCCCCGACCAGCTGCTCAACCTGGCCCAACCCCCGCAGCGCTTCGGCCTCATCACGCCGGTCACCGAGGTGCCGAGCCAAGGCCAACGCCTGAGTGTGGCACTCGCGAGCCTGGACGTACGCCCCGACCAGCCGCTCCACTTGGCCCAGCTCCCGCAGGGCCAGAATTTCACCGAATTGGTAACCGAGGTGGCGGGCCAGCACCAACGCCTGGGTGTGGTAGTCGCGAGCCCGTCCGTACTCCCCGACCAGCTGCTCAACCTGGCCCAGCCCGCGCAGCGCGTCGGCTTCAGTACGCTGGAAACCGAGCTGTCGGGCCAAGGCCAAGGCCTGGGTGTAGTACTCGCGGGCCTGGACGTACTCCCCGACTAGCCGCTCAACCTGACCCAGCCCCCGCAGCGCGTCCGCCTCACCGAATCGGTAATCGAGCTGCCGGGCGAGGGCTAACGCCTCAGTGTGGTAATTGCGGGCTTGGACGTACTCCCCAACCAGCCGCTCAGTTTGACCCAGCCCGCCCAGCGCGTCGACTTCAGCTCGCCGGTAATCGAGCTGCCGGGCCAGGGTCAACGCCTGAGTGTGGTAATTGCGGGCTTGGACGTACTCCCCAACCAGCCGCTCAACATAGCCCAGCCCCCACAACGCGTCGACCTCACCGCGCCGATCACCAAGGTGCCGGCAGACGGTTAAGGCTCGGCCGTGAAGATACCGGACGTCGGACCAGAAACCGAAGTCGCGGAAATGTCCAGCCAATACAGTCGCCAAGTCCGCGCCTTGCGCGGTCGAACTCATCGCTCGTACACATCCGAGCAGATTGTGCCGCTCAACAATCAGCCAAGTACGCGCCTGCGAGGCGTCAGCGAACGCCAGCACAGCATCCTGGTCGGCGCATTTACCAGGGTCGCCTGAGACATAGGGCCGAAGCAACCGGTCGGCCTCATTGATGATCGCCAGATATCTGCTGGCCAGCCGATCCACCGCCGCCGCCCGCTCGCCTGGCGGCTCTTCGGCATCGGCACGTTCCCCGGCGTAAAGGCGCACCAGGTCGTGCATTCGGTACCGCGGACCCCCAGCAACGCCCGCGACTGACAGCTGCTCCAGCAGATTGTGGTCGACCAGCTCACGCAATAGCTGCCTTCCCCGGCCGGGTGATACATCGGCCACCGCAGCGATCACCACCGGTGTGATCTCGGGTCCGGGATGCCAGCCCAACAGGCGGAAAGCCCGACGCTGCTCAGAAGTCATGAGCTGGTAGGACCATTCGAACGCCGCTCGCACCGAAACGTGCTCAGCAATCAATGTATCCAGCGCTGCGGTCTGGTCGGCGAAGTCCGCTGCGACGTCTGCGAGGAGCTCGCCCGTGTGGTGACGCAACCACCCGGCGATGAGTCTGATCGCCAATGGCAGCCGACCGCACGCGGTCAGGATCTCCCCGACAGCCTCGCGGTCCTTGCATCGTTGCGGGCCGACCAGCTTGATGAATAGTTGTTCCGCCTCGCCCCACCCCAAGACGTCCAGCGAGAGCGGGTATGCGTCGGTCAGACCGGTCAGCTTGCGCCTGCTGGTGATCAACACAAGACAGCCAGGCGCTTCGGGGAGCAGCGGCAGCACCTGGTCGCTAGTACGTGCGTTGTCCAGCACGATCAGCATGCGCCGCAGGTGGATATGGTGGCGCCACTGATCTTGGCGGTCGGCAAGATCGGCTTCGATCGCCTCCGGCGGCACACCCAGTTGGAGCAGCATCTGCTCCAACGCGCCATATGCTTCGCGTGGCTGCATGCCAGGGGTATGACCAAACAGGTCAACCCAGATGCCTCCGTCCGGGTAGCGCGACGCGAACTCCTGGGCGGCATGCCGGGCGAACGCCGTCTTTCCCACTCCCGCCATGCCGTCGATTGCGTAGATGCTCACCACGGTGCCGTGCGGAACCTGCTCGGCAATCTGAGCGCGCAGCTCCGCCATCGGTCTGTCCCGCCCGGTGAAGTGCGTAACCTCGCCGGGCAGGCCGCCCCCCGAACGCCCCGGTGTTGGTCCGGTCAGCCGTTCACCGACAGCCGCCGGGTCAACCGCGACGATCATCTGAGGAGCCCGTGGGTCGTCGCCGCCCTGCGTAGTTGGAAGACCCTGCGCACTCGGACGACTGTTCTGCCGCGGTACCGGTAGATCCAACGAATCACCGTGGCGCAAGTCGCTGATGTCCAGAAATGCCTGCCGGTCGCAAGCCGGCATTGCTTCCAGATCGTCTACGTCGACCAGCTGGTCCCACGTGGTTTCATAGATGGCCGCCAGGATCTTCAGTGTCCGCACCGACGGCCGGACACCTCCCGTAGGCCATTTTTCATGCTCACAGATACGACTGCTCCGCATGCGGATAGTCGGGTCGCCCCTGATTCGGTCGAATCTAGTCGCGGTCTCCTCCTGGGTGAGTTCGTGGGCCAACCGCCAGGCCTCCCGGGGCCGACAGCCACAGCGCAACAAGTCCGTCACAAGTTTTTCGATGAGCTGGCGGCCGTGCAGCCCGAGCCGAACCAGACGTTCCCGCTGTTGCTCGCGGTATGCCTTACCAGCCGATCTGCGCGCCATGGTTCATCTTGCCCTCCTACGAAAC
>JBHEMR010000168.1:0-9843 GCA_046262495.1 Pseudonocardiaceae bacterium
ACCACCGGCCGAGCGCGTGGAACTCGACGCCCACCCGAGCACCATCGGCCATCCCAGCACGCCCGAACCCACGATCTACCCGGGGAAGATCCACACAGCGGGCGATCGAGCAGATGTGGATCAGCGTGAATGATCTAGGTCGAGGCGTGGAAACGGTGCAGCGCCGGCCGTCCGTGCGATTACACCGGGCTGAGTTATGCGAAGCTGCGCGGCGGCAGCGGCATTCAATGGCCATGCACTGCGGAGCACCCGGATGGAACGGAACGGATTTATGTCGCCGGGCAATTCTGGAGCACACCGGATTACTGCGAGAGTTACGGCAAGGACCTGATCACCGGGGCTCCGCTGGAGCCCACCGAGTACCGCGCGATGAACCCCGCTGGTAAAGCGGTGATCAAAGCTGCCGAGTACCTACCGCCGCACGAGTCGCCCTCCGACGAGTTCCCGTGCTACCTCATCACCGGCCGGACGCTGTTCCACTTTCACATCCGAACCAAAACTGGGCGAGCGCCACAGCTGCAGGCGGCGGCGCCGCAGGTGTGGGTGGAGATGTCGGTCAAAGACGCCGCCGACCAGGGCATCAATGAGGGCGACGTGGTCGACGTCAGCTCTGCCCGCGGCACGATCCGTGCTCAAGTGCGGATCAGCGGCATCCGCGGCGGCGTTCTGTTCGTGCCGTTTCACTATGGCTACTGGGACGTTTCCGACGCTGACGATCATCACCGCGCCGCCAACGAGCTCACCATCACCGACTGGGACCCGGTGTCCAAGCAACCGATCTTCAAGACGGCCGCGGCGCGGGTCAACCGGGTAGGCGCCGGAGACGGCAACGCCGCACCGGCCCCAACGAACACCGCGTCACGACCCGTCCTCGCGGACGTCCCGGCCACCCACGGCGGCCCCGCCGCCCACGCAGACGAACAACTGACCAGTACCGGAGGCGTGCAGTGAAGCTCGACCTCGCGCTGCGCGAACTGCACCGCTCGGAGAACTCCCTGACCACCGACCTGTTGAAAGTGGCCGACCGGCACAAGGTCGATCACGAGATCCATCACGTGGCCCGGGACCTGGCCCGGTGGTCACAGCAGCACGTGCACGAGCTCGCCAAGATCGGCCAGCGCTATGGCCTGAACCTCAAGGACGATCCCGAGGAGGACTCCGGCCTGCTGTCCGCCGTGCGTAGCAAGGCCAGCGAGCTGGTCGGCCGCCGCCCGGAACCGGGTCTACTGCTGCTCGCTGACCTGCGCCATTTACACCGCGTCGCTGCCGGAGTCTCGCTGGACTGGGAGCTGCTCGGTCAAGGCGCGCAGGCCGCCAAGGACTCTGAGCTGCTCGCGCTGACCAAGCGATGCCATCCGCAGTCGCTGCGTCAGATGCGATGGGCCAACGCGATGCTCAAGGTGCTGTCACCCCAGGTCCTGGCGAGTTGATCTCGACGGCGTGCCGCGCAGTGTTAGGTCCTCGTCGCGAGGGGTATCCCTGGGCATCTATTACAGGAGGTGAGGCCGGTGCCAGCCAAGGACGAGATGCCCAGCACGCTGCAGCGTTCCCCGGAAAAGGCGCAGCGGACCTGGTCGAAGGCACATGATTCGGCCGTCGAGAGCTACGGCGAGGGTGAGCGGTCGCATCGCACCGCATTCGCGGCGCTGAAGCACACGCATCAGAAGGTCGGTGACCATTGGGAGCCGAAGGACACCGCGGGCCCCTCAGACGAGCGCGCGAAGGGCGGCGACCCCAAGACCGGGCGCGGCCCCGGCGGCGAGACCGCCGGTGGTGTCAACGCGAACGCGAGTAAGAAAGAGCTTCTCGACCAGGCGCGCCGGCTCGGCGTGCGCGGCCGCTCCTCGATGAACAAGGACGAGCTGGTGGACGCCCTGCGCAAGGCCAGCGACCGCAAGACCCGCCAGGCCCGGGAGCGCGACAAGAGCTGATCAGCGGCCATTAGGGTTCGTCGCCTCCTCCGCGCTCGGGCGCGGCTTCCTGTCTGGAGAAATCAAATCGATCGACGACCTCGACGAAAACGACTTCCGCCAGCACAACCCGCGGTCACCGGCGAGAACTTCGCTCGACTCGGGGAGCCTCGGCCAGGCCGTGGCTGGTAACGCCGTAGTACTTGATCAGAATGCGTCGCGGTACCTGCTTTGTTGCGATAGGCACACAAACAGTGATCTTCCAGAGGGGTTGGTCAGCAACCGGCCGGCGGACGGCTGCAGCGCGGATCCTGGAAGAATTGATGGCGTGCGCACCCTGCTCAACATCATCTGGTTGATTCTGTGTGGCATCTGGATGGCGCTCGGATACCTGCTCGCGGGGATCGTATGCTGCTTGCTGATCATCACGATCCCGTTCGGCTTGGCCTCCTTCCGGATCGCGAGCTTCGCGTTGTGGCCTTTCGGTCGGAGGCTTGTGCGCCGCGCCGACGCGGGCGCACCCTCGGTCATCGGCAATGTGATCTGGATCATCTTCGCTGGCTTCTGGCTGGCGATCGCCCACGTGCTCACAGCTATCGCGCTGGGCCTGACGATCATCGGACTCCCGCTCGCCCTGGCGAACCTCAAGCTGGTCCCGGTGTCTCTCACGCCACTCGGTCGGGTCATCGTTCCCCTCATCGACTAGCCGGCCTCGACGCCACCACAAGTACCGGCCGCTGGATAGCGGAGGGCGCTGGTGGGCATGATTCGCGAAGAGTTCGATGCCCTCTTCGCTACGTTCAGGTCTCCGCGTCCCACCTAGAGACGCACCGGACTTACGCCGTGTCGGAAGAAGACCAGCTCCTGCGCGCTTTCCGGCACGTCCGGAAGCGCAGCGTCCGTACCTTTTCGTGGCTGCGCCGGACCACGCCGCTCGGGCACTGCGGTACTCACTGTTGAGCGCTGATCTTCTGTCAGCAGATCGCGCGGAGAATCTGTCAGTGGCCTGTGCCGGCGAACCGTTTGCGCGCGGCGGCGCACTATCGCGTAGCACTGGACGGCTGAAGCGTCCGGGGTTTTGCGGCGATGAGTTCCCGGGCGGGCCGGAGTCATAAGGTCGAGGTCCTGAGGAAGTACGAAGCACCGGTTCGCCGGTGCGGACGAGGAGACACCATGGGACAGCCGGTAGTGCACTTCGAGGTCATTGGCACGGACGGGGCTGCGTTGCGGTCCTTCTACTCCGACCTCTTCGGATGGAAGATCGACGCTGACAATCCGATGAACTACGGCATCGTGCAGCGCGAGGGCAGCGCTTCGGGGGAGGGCACCGGGATAGGTGGTGGTATCGGGGTGGGGCCGGAGGGCTATCCCGGTCACGTCACTTTCTACGTCGGGGTTCCGGACGTAGAGGCCGCGCTGGCCAAGGCAGAGGGCCTCGGCGGGTCGCGGGTGATGGGTCCGGAGAAGGTCATGGAAGAGATCGAGATCGGCCTTTTCAACGACCCAGAGGGGCACCTGATCGGCGTCGTCAAGGCGCCGTAGCACGGTTGAGCTACCGAACGTCTGCCGCGGGTGCGGATCCATCGTGCGCCAGCCGGTGGTGGGCGAGGTCGGCGTGGTGGTCGGCGCCGTCGCGGGAGTGCGGGTCGGTGTGCACGATGGCCGACGTCAGCCGCGGCACGGCATGGATGAGGCGGTGTTCGGCCGCCACGGCGATGGTGTGCGCGGCCAGAACCGTCAGGTCAGCCGGCACGGCGATGTCGCATTCAGCGCGCAACCGGTGGCCGATCCAGCGCAGCTGGACCGCACCGACGTCGAGCACGCCGGGCGTGGCCCGCAGGGCGGCCTCAACCTGGTCCACAAGGACGGGGTCGACCGCGTCCATCAACCGCCGGTAGATCTCCCGGGCGGCGTCCTTGACCACCAGCAGGATCGCGGCGGTGATGGCCAAACCGACGACGGGGTCCGCCCACCGCCAGCCGATAGCTACCCCGCCGGCACCCAGCAGCACCGCGAGCGAGGTGAACCCGTCGGTGCGGGCGTGCAACCCGTCGGCGACCAGCGCCGCGGAGCCGATCCGCCGGCCGACTCGGATGCGGTAGCGGGCGACCGTCTCGTTGCCGACGAAGCCGATCACCGCCGCAGCGCTGACCGCGAGCAGGTGCGAGACATCCGCGGGGTGCACTAGCCGCCCGATCGCCTGGTAGCCGGCCAGCGCCGCCGAGGCGGCGATGATCGCCACGATGACGATGCCGGCCAGGTCTTCGGCGCGGCCGAAGCCGTAGGTGTATCGCCGGGTCGCGGCCCGGCGGCCGAGCAGGAACGCGAGCCCCAACGGCACGGCGGTCAGGGCGTCGGCGACGTTGTGCAGGGTGTCGCCCAACAGCGCCACCGACCCAGACGCCGCCACCACCACGGCCTGCACGGCGGCGGTAGCACCGAGGACGGCCAGGGAAATCCACAAGGCGCGGATGCCGTCCCGAGACGTCTCCATCGCGGCATCGACCTTCTCGGCACTGTCATGCGAGTGCGGGGTGATCAGATGCGGCAGGCGCCAGCCATGACCGTGGCCGTGCCCGTGATCGCCGCCCATGGTGGTGCCCTTCGCATGATAACCGGTGCTGTGACACTATAGGTGCTCATGTACGCACGCGACAACACGGCAACGGTCGATGCCGCGCAACAGCCACCTACCGGCGCTCAGATCGAGGCTGCGGTGACCGCGCTTCGGATGCTGGCTGACCCGACTCGTCTGCGACTGCTGTGGCTGCTTGGCACCGGCGAGTACGACGTGGGCAGCCTCACCGCCGCGGTGGGGGCGGCCAGGCCGTCGGTGTCGCAGCACCTGGCAAAACTGAAACTCGCCGGGCTGGTCACGACGCGACGCGACGGACGGCGGGCCGTATACGCCGCACGTGGTGGGCATGTACGGCGGCTGGTCACCGAGATACTGGCCGCGGCCGATCACCACCTCACCGGCACCCCCGACCACGATTGACTGTTACCGCAAGTTCCGGGGTTGACCTGGAATACACATAGGGGGTATGGGTTATAGTCGGGCATGGAGGTCGGATGATGAACGGCTACATAGCTGACAAGGCGGCGTTGTTGGCCCGGCTGGCGCGCATCGAGGGTCAGGTCCGCGGCCTGGCCAGGATGGTCGAGGATGACAAGTACTGCATCGACGTGCTGACCCAGGTATCGGCGACCACCCGGGCGCTCCAAGCGGTCGCGTTGGAGCTCCTCGATGACCACCTCAAGCACTGCGTGGTCGAGGCCGCGGCGCAGGGCGGCGAATTGGCGCAGGAGAAGGTCCGCGAGGCCACTGCTGCGATCACCCGGCTGGTCAAGTCATGACCGTGCTTAATGCGATCGGCAACAGCCTTTATGAGGCATTCTCGATGTTCTGGGAGACCTTCTGGGCGCTGGTGCTCGGTTTCGGCCTCTCCGGTGCGGTGCAGGCCTTCGTCAGCCGGGGGCAGATGCGTCGTGCCCTGGGGAATCACCGGCCGGCGACGGTGGGCAAGGCCGGGTTCCTCGGGATGGTGTCCTCCTCCTGCTCCTACGCTGCCGCCGCACTAGCCAAATCGCTGTTCGCCCGCGGCGCGGACTTCACCGCCTCGATGGTGTTCATGTTCGCGTCCACCAACCTCGTGGTGGAGCTGGGCATCGTGTTGTGGCTGCTGTTGGGCTGGCAGTTCGCCCTCGCGGAATTCGTCGGCGGCGCCATCATGATCGTCCTTCTCGCCCTGGTGCTGCCCCGGGTCATTCCCTGGCGAGACGCCGAGGACGCGCGCGTCCGGCTCAACACCGGTCAACGCGAGGCGGACGGGCATGCCCACTACGGCCAGCTGGACGAGGACCTCGACGGCCCCGAGCAGAGACGCCCGCTGGCGCAGCGAATCCGCAGCCGAGCCGGCTGGTCAGACGCCGCTAGCTACACCATCAGCGACCTGACCATGCTCCGCAAGGAGCTGGTCATCGGCTTCCTGGTCGCCGGCTTCGCCACGGTGCTGGTGCCCACTGAGGTGTGGCAGTCCCTGTTCCTCACCGGCCACGGGTTCTGGTCCTCACTGGAGAATGTGGCGCTGGGTCCGCTGCTGGCGATCCTGGCGTTCGTCTGCTCGGTAGGGAACGTGCCGCTGGCAGCGGCGCTGTGGGTAGGGGGGATCAGCTTCGGCGGGGTGATCTCCTTCGTCTTCGCCGACCTGATCACGCTCCCGCTGCTGTTTATCTACCGGAAGTACTACGGCACCCGGCTGACTCTGCGGCTGCTGGCGGTGTTCTGGGCGGTGATGAGCATCGCCGGGCTGGCCACCGAGTACCTCTTCGTCGCCCTGCACCTGGTACCCACCGGGCACCCCCAGACGGTGGCGATGGGAGCCGTGGCTTGGAACTACACCACTATCCTCAACGTCATCGCCGTGGCCGCGTTCGCCGTGCTCTACTGGCTCTACCGCAACCGGGAACGCTTCGGCGGCGGCACCGGCTACGCACAGGACCCGGTCTGCGGCATGCAGGTCGAGACTGCGGCCGCCCCGGCCAGGGCAGTCCACGACGGCCAGCGATTGTCGTTCTGTTCTGACCGCTGCCGGGCCCGTTTCACCGCCGCTCCGCACCGATACACCACCGCAGTGAGGTTGCCGTAACACCTGGCGCCGACCTCGGCGGTGGGGTCTACGGGCAGGCTGATCGCACTGAGACCTTCCGCGTGCACGACGCATGGAGCGCTGTCCAATAGTCGCCGCTGTCACGATTACCAGCGTGATCGGCGAGCCATTTCACAGCTGGGCGTGGGACCAGTCCACGGTCACCGGTGCCGGGGTGGGCGTGCCGACGTCGAGCTGGATGTCCTCGTGATTTCGGAGTGGGATCGTGCTCGGGTCGCCAGTGAACGGCTTACCATTGACGTAGGCGGTGACTGTCCCGGTGGCCGGGCCGACCGCGTCGGAGCTCAGCGGTTGGCGCCAGAGCGCAAAGAACTGACCCAATGTGTAGGTCTGCTGGGTGGGCGACTCGATGTGGATAATCCCGTCGCCAGCGTGCACGTGCAGCCAGTAGTAGCAGCGGCTGGCGTGCGCGAAGGCGTTCGGGCCGGTCTTCTCAGCCACCGGCGCCACGAGGCCGATTCCGTAGGGAAGGCTGCGCGGTTGACCGTTGACGAACACCAGTAGATGGCTGTGAATGTGGTAGGCGACCTGTTCGCTGGCATCACATTGGATCCCATCCACCGGCGCACCGTCGGCAGCAGTAGACGCCGGCGCCAACGCCGGCCCGGTCTCCACCGCAATTCCCTCTGGTCCCTCGGGGCCGGCCGACTTGGTCGCAGGGGTTCCGCAGCTCTGCAACGTCAAACCCAGCGCCACGGCGACCGCGAGTGCCACGGGGCCACCGCCCGATCGCGGACGTGCCGGCTGGTTACCTGACCCTCTCAAGATTCTTCTCGGCACCGTGGATGTCCTTACTGTGTCGTGATCTGTGTCGCGCGCCCGCGCGGGTATCCGCCCGACCATGGCCACTATCCGGTGTAGATGCGAGCAACCGCGCCGACGACCGCACCGGTGTCACCCGGCCGATATGGTGCGAGGGTGCATGAGGCAGGCGTTGGCGAATCTGAGTCTGATCCCGGCGCTGGCCGAGGTCCGGCCGCCGAGCAGTTGATGCGGATTGATACCCGCCGAGTGCTGCATGCCGAGCGTGAGGCGCTAGTGGTGACGGTGGCCGGGGAGGTCGATGTGCTCACCGTCGACCGGCTACGGGCAGCGGTCGCCGCTGGGTTCGACCAGCTCCCCGACGGGGCGACTCTGGTGATCGACCTGACCGACGTGACATTCCTGGGGTCGGCGGGTTTGCAGGCTTTGGTCGACGCCACCCGCGCGGCGCGGCGGCGCTGCGAGCCGCTGCACATCGTGGTCGACCACGCTCGTCCAGTGATCCGTCCCATCGAGCTGGCTGGGCTCGACGACGTTCTCGCACTGTTCCACACCGTGGACCAGGCCGTGCCGTCTTGATCTTCGTATCCGTCGGCTCCAGTGTTGCGGAAGGCTGCGGCGACCGCAACAATGGCGCCGCGATGCCACCGACCGGTAATGACGACACCTTGCGGCCCGATACGTCGCCTCGCGACCGGGGCCGTTCCAAGGACCCGGCCGTCCGCGCTCCATCGAGGCAGGCGCTGTGCCTGCAGTTGCCGGTAGACCCGATCGCGCCGTCGGTGGCTCGGCACCAGGTACGGCACTGGCTTACTGCGTCCCGCTGGCCTGCCGGTCAGCGGGAAGACATCGTTCTGGCAGTGAGCGAGGCCGTCAGCAACGCGATTGAACACGCCTATCATGACCACCAGTTCCCCCAAGTGGTGGACATCAGCGGCGAGGTTGAAGCGGTACCGGGCGGCCAGCGCCGGGTCACTGTCATCGTGCGCGACCACGGTCGCTGGCGCCCGCCACCGATCGACGACGAGAACCGCCGCCGTGGTATTCCCCTCATGCGGGCCTGCGTGGACACCGTGACCATCGGCCAGCCCGACGATGACCGCGCGGGCACTTCGGTCGTGCTGCGCAGTAGGGTCGTCCCATCGCTGCTGTGAGCGCTCGGCGCGCAGGACAACGGCACCAACCCACCCCCCGTAGCGACTGCTCGCTGACCTGCCTGGAGGAGGTGCGGGGCGGTCGCCGGTGATCACGCAGGCGCATGGTTATCAGCCCGTAGCAGGTCGTTGGTGAGCACGTCGGCTGCGGTCGGCACCCCTGCGGCAGGATCAGTTGGGGTAAGCCGTGCGCGAGTGCGCCGAGCATGACGCCGGACATCGTTAGCAGTAAATGCTCGGCCCTCATCGGCACCAGCCTGGTGAGGGGCCGCCATGCCGGTGCCAGGTGTGACGCCCGCCCCTCGGGTGCCGCAGAAGAAACCTTCTTAATGGCTAGATGGCAATTTGCCTGTCTCCCACAGAGGACAATCTCGGCCGACACCTGCGCACGAGTAAATGAATGATCATATGACCGATTCGCTACCACATGAAGCACAGGTCCTACCGGGATATTTATGGCGCGAGGAAGTGTCGGGCAGACCTTGCCGTTGCGGGTGACGTCACGCTCGTTCGCGCTGCGACTCCAGCCGCGTCACCGGGCACCAAACGAGGCCGAGGTACGGCCGCACACGGAAGCCTCGCCGAGCGGCCGTGCGAATGTCATCGCGGCCACTGTCCGCCCGATCAATTTTCGCCACCTCGATGCAACCAAAGGTAGCTGCATTTAATTACGATGGTTGCCGAGGACCCGTGAGACGCGTGTAGCATCGGGGTAACGGGGCCCGATCAATTCGCATGTGGTAGGTGGGACCTCGACGAAAGATAGATACGACCTGGAAAGGTGCCGAATGACCACGGAGCACGCTCACGGGCACACCCACGGGGATGTGACGCATACGCACACACATCTCTTGCATGATCACGAGCACATTGAACACGAGCACGAACACAGCCATAATGGGCAGTCTCACGAACACCCGCACCCCCATGAGAGCAACCTCGTAGAGGACCACGAACACTCCCACTGACGGTTTTCCGATAGGGATTGGCCTCTCACCGCCCGCTGTCCAGTGTTCATGCAGGGATGTGTCAGGCAGCGCAACCTTCTGCGGATGGTAGCGCTGCCTGACACGTGTGTTGGACGTACGGCGTAGGGATGGGTGACCACAAGTAGGTCGCCACAAGAGTGTGCTTATAGTGGTATGTGGGCGCAGCCGATAGAAGATCAATCGTGCAGATTAGTTGATTTCCAGGGATAGGCCGGTGCCCCAGGAGGTGCCGTGATGAAGCATGTGACCCCCGACCAGTGGATCTACGTGATAACGCCGTTCCTCATCTACGGCGCCATCGTGTTGGCCCTGTCTGTCTTGGGGTTGGAGTCGAGCTTCCGGGTGCACCTCCAGCGGA
>JBHEMR010000169.1:0-5154 GCA_046262495.1 Pseudonocardiaceae bacterium
TGCCGACGGATAGCCTGCCCCGCGTGGCTATCGATCTCCCCAAGACCGACCTCACTTGGGTCCAGCGCTGGTGTCAGCAACGGATTCCCGAGCATGCCCGGCATCAGGTACGCCTGGAGCATGAGGTCCGCGGGCACGACGTGATCCTTGTGGAACGCCGGGTGCCCTGGGACGCCCCGGACACACAGTTCGGCCCGCAATGGACCACCCGTCCCCTCGCGCGACTGCGTCACAGCGCTGCGGGATGGCGGCTGTACTGGCCCGACAGCAACACCCGTTGGCACCTCGTCGACGACGTGCCAGCCGCGGTCAGCGTCGTGCCACTGCTGGAAGCCGTCGATGACCCCCAGCGCGCGTTTCATGGATAACTTCCACATCCTGTCGCCCCGCGTCGCCACAGCCCGGTGACGCTGTGGACCCCGACCCAGCAGCCTCACTGGGCCGTCTCATTTATGGGCCTTGGCTAGGCGGAAGGGGGTCGGGCCACAGCGCCGGGCGGCCGGTATCGCGGGGCCGCTGGGTTCGGCGAGGAGCACGATGTCATCGATCGTTGGCTGGACCCGTCAGCACTGCCTAGTCGTTTTCCTCGGTCTGGCCTTCGCGCTGTCATGGTGGGTCTGGCCTGGACCTCTCGCCTGCTCCATTTTTTGACTGTGGGCCGCTCGTCGCTGCCCTCGTCGTTATTGGCATGACCGAGGGCTGGTCGGGCTACCGGACGTTGGGCGCCAGGGTGATCCGCTGGCGGGTTGGCTGGCCCTGGTGGATCGTGGCGCTCGGCACGCCGCTGGCGGTCCTGGTCGTGGCCACACTGGCGAACATTGCGATCTGGGGGCTCCAGCCCCGGTCCTGGCGGAGATGGCGTGGCCCACCCTGGCCCTGGTCTTCGCGGTGCGGTTCGTCAACCCGCTGGACGGGCCGCTGGGCGAGGAGCCGGGCTGGCGCGGCTACGCGCTCCCGCAGCTCCAGGCTCGTCGGGCACCGCTGGGGGCCGCCCTCATCCTTGGGTTGTTCGTGGCGCTGTGGCACGTGCCGCTGGTGATGACCGGGCAGCTCGCCGCGATCGGGCTCGTCGTTACGTTCGCGATCACTGTGGTTTACGTGTGGCTGTTCAACCACACCGGCGGCAGCGTGCTGATGACGATGCTGTTCCACATCGTGCAGGGCACCGTCAGCTACGCCGCCCTCGACTTCACCGACGCCGACGCGGCCAGGATGGACTGGCTCACCGGTGCCCTCTGGTGCGCGATCGCCCTCGGCCTGGTCCTCATCGATCGGCATGCGTGGCGGGCCGCGCCACCGTCCGCGATCGCCAGCCCGGGAGTATCCGATCAATTGTGTAATTGACATGACCGGTTAGTCGATGTGGCACCACGCGAAGACGACTCTTCGCTTAAGCCGAAGTCTCGTGATCTTGGCGGGCTCAATCCGGCCTTCTGTCTACATGCGACAGGCCGACTCGGCTCGCGAGCCAGTCCGCAAGATCACGAGGTTGCATCGCCGGCGCCCGAAGAGACCTCACTCTGTCTACAAACTGTCTACTAACAACCTACGCTGAGAGCGTCTCCCCAGCTCAGGAGCTGTTCTCAGCCGACACGCCGCCGAAGCTTCGGCTTAAGAGACACCTATTGGGTGATCCGTGTCCACGTGGGCTGAGCTGAGCCTGCGGCGAGGTCGTTGAACGGCTCAGTTCGAAGGCGGCGCGTAAGGCATGCCCCGTGGGTCACCCGCCTTGGGGGGCCGGATCGTTTCTTGATTCGGTTCCGGACGCGCGTGATGACTGCAATGTCCTCATCTGCTTGATATGCGGACGTTCGTGTGGTCGCCCGGTTGATCGCCAAGCCATACAATGGCGCCCCGTCCGAGTGCGGGCAGTCGAGGCGCATAGCACCGACTGATACCGCATCGCACGACCAACGTGCCCGAGCCATGGCGGCGAGCCTGATATATCCGATCAGTCCAGTCGAGGGCGGCATGCGGTTCCCCTGCCTGGCAGGGATGCACCCTGCTTAACGTTTAGCTGACAGCTGCTCTATCATCGCCTCAGACAATCCCTCGACTTAGGAGATCTTCATGGCGCGCAAGGTAGCGACCACACTTGTTGATGACATGACGGGCGATGCGGCTGATGAGACGGTGAGCTTCGGACTGGATGGCGTCGAGTTTGAGATCGACCTTTCGGCAAACAACGCGGGTGTTCTGCGGGACATTCTCGCGGACTACGCGAACGCGGGACGCAAGGTCGGCAAGCGCACCGCCGTGTCGAACGGTCGCCCTGGTCCGTCCGGGACTTCCCGCGGGGACCGTGAGAAGACTGCTGCGATCCGCGAATGGGCCCGCGAAGCTGGCCGTCAGGTGTCGGATCGTGGTCGGATTTCCGCTGAGGTAGTGAAGGCGTTCGAGGATGCACACCGTGGACTGGCGGCCGTGGGGTGACCGTCGGGTGCGGCACGGCCCGCCTGATCGGTATTGGATCTCCACCAGGGGTGGGGAGTGGCGCATTTCTCCGCCCCTCGTCGGTGTAAACCCGCCGAGGCGTTCTGTACGCTATGCAGTCCTGGGTAAGCAGTGCGGGGATGTGATCAAGCGCCCGCGTATGGGATCGGTGTGGGCGAGGTCGAACGGATATCGGGCGGAACCGTGGGAGAGCCCGCCGTTTCTTGTTTAGGAAATCCGAGTGCGCTAGCAGCGCGCACTCTTCGGGAAGACGATTCTTCGTTAAGACACAGCTATGGGGTGATCTGCGTCCGCGCGAGAGGTACCAAACCTGTCAGTGAGTCTCCGGGTGTGGCCACAGACCGCTTATCGAACAGCCGGCAAGCCGACGTGGATCGAGCGACCGACGTTTCACGTACACGTCCGCTCACGCCGCTGTCCGGGTAACAGCGCAGACGGTGCGGAGCGGTTTGATGCGGGGAAGCCGGTGCGGCGCGGGCTAATGGATGTCGATCCCGCTGCGAGACGATCGTTCCCGAATCTGCAGTGATGCCTGTGCCCTGGAAGATCCCGCCGCTGCGCAACGGCGGCACCAGTCCGATAAGACGAGCCTTCGCGGGGTGTAGAAAGCAGAGATCAGGGGCCTCGGTTGGACGATGGTCGAGGCCCTGCCTTGGCGCCTGGTCGCGCTGTCGGCCTGTCTTGCTGCCCTTCCTCGTTGACCCTGGATTCTTTTTGGGCCGTGCTCGTTGAGCGGTAGCCAGGTCGCTGTGCTCGGAGTTCACGTTGCCGGTCAGCCTTGGATGGCCGGTCCCCATGATTGGGGATCTTGCGTATCGTGCTGTCGCAGTTGCACGGCTCGGTATCGGTCGTCTGCGGTTCCGTGTTCCCTCGGTAGGAGCCGGGAGTGATGGTCCGATATCCGACATCTTGGGCCGTCACCGGTGATGGCGGCGATGATGGCGGGGGTAACAGCGGCTCGTGATCCGGCGCGGGCGGCGGAGCAGGGGAAGCCGGCACGGCACGATGGGCTGTCGGCAAGGCCTGTTGGTGTGCGGGCGCTGGAGGCGGCTTTGGGGAGTACGCCTTGGTCGGTGTCTGCCGGGCAAACCCTGCCGGTGCGTCGAGGGGCGGAACGGTTACTAGGTGCTCATCGCTGATCGCGGGTGTTATGGGAGCGGCTAACCGACCCGGGGTGAGTGCGCCAACTGGTGACTCGGTGGGCGACGAGGTGGTGAACATGGTCATCCCGGCCGCAACGAGCACCAGCGCGGCGCTTGCCACCAGAGCGATCACGGCCCCCGGCGTCCCGAGTATCAGTCCGGCCCCCCGATCGGCCCGCCGCCGTGCGCCCGGGACATACCCTGACTGCGGCGTGGCAGCGAACAGCTCGCCTTCTTGGTTGAGCCCGTCGACGGGCGTGACCGGCTGGTCGGTGACGGTAGCCGCAGGTGGCGGTGGCTGCGAGCTGGTGACGGGCTGGAAAAGATCCACCACCTGCCGTGTGCGCGGTGGGATCGCAGGGTTCGAGCAGCTCGCAAAGATGGGGTCGCCCTCGCTGGATTCAGCGCTCCGGGCAGGCCCCTGCCGTGCGGGGCCGCGACCAACAGGCGACTGGTTTGGATTCACTGCTGCCATAACCTCTCTTGCAGGTTCACCGACCATAGGCGTCTATCAGCTACTCTTTGTGTCCGCCCGATTACGTTGCACACATGTGGATCGCTCAGTCAGTCCATGCCGTTACGGCCAGTGGGGACCAACACTCCAAGAACAAGCGAAGACGTCGGGGCAAGCTAGGAGCGAGGGCTTAGGCTGGCGACGGCGTGCCGGTCGAGTGCTGCGCTAGCGACGGCGGCGTCGAAGGTGGGATTGGCGCGTCCCAATATGGGACTCGCCTGCGGGACCGTGACTACGGTGTCCACCGGGGTGATCAGCGCTGAAGTCGGTCGTTGTCGCGGCGGTAGAGCACGTGCAGGAGGGCCGCGACGGCGCGGTAGGGGTCGCGGCGGCCTGCTTCCTGCTCGGCGGCAAGGATCGGTCGGAGCCTGTCGGGGGATGGTGCGGGTTCGTCACGGTGGTCCGTGAAGACTCGTACGCCGTACCAGCGCTCCGGGTTCCAGCCCAGTGGGACCAGGACGGCGTCGAGGTCGGCTGGAGTGTGGGCGTGGGCAGGTAGCCCAAGCCGGTTGGTGTAGTCGGTGGTGTCGAAGGCCGCCTGCGCGGTGGCCCAGTCGCCGCACAGCCCGTTCCGCATGGCCAAAGCCAGGCCGTTGCGCACGAGCAGTGAGAGCATGGCGCGCTGGGCGGCCAGTCGCGACAGCGCGGTGAGCATGGGCGTGATGTCGTCGAGGTACATCAGCACGCCGTGGCAGAGCAGCACGTCGAACGGTCCGTCGGTCAGCTCGGTGGCGGCTTCGCCGGGACCGAGCACCAACCGGACGCGGTCGCGGACCTCGGCGGGTTCGCCGTCCAGCTCCGCGCGGAACCGGTCGAGCAGTTCCTTGCTTATGTCCAGCCCAGTGACTGAATGTCCGGCTCGTGCCAGTCGCAGTGCCTGGGTTCCCTGCCCGCAGCCGACGTCCAACACCTCCAGCTTCTTCCCGGCGGTGTGCTCGACCAGCTCGGCGGCGACAAGCTCTTGTCGAACTACCTCTCGCAGCCGGCCCAGACCCTCGACCCAGCGGCTGACCCCGGGCAGGAATCGCGCGTTCGGCCTCACCA
>JBHEMR010000170.1:0-7077 GCA_046262495.1 Pseudonocardiaceae bacterium
TACCCGCAACAGTGGGCTATAACACCCACCGCACCTGTCTTGCCACCAAGCCGACAACTGCGTTCTGTTGCCGTGCGATGAGGGACCCAGTCGATGATGGTCAACATCGATCTTCGCTAGTGCGCCTCGCGTGGCCTTACCTTACCCACCTTGTCCACGCCACCCCCGACAACTCGCGCGGAGGCGGTGGAGCAGGCCGTAGCTATCCGGAAGATCATCGGATCATCCGGGCTACCCGATGGACGAAGCCCGGGTCCGTGAGGTGGCTGGCAGTCCTACGACCGCAGTTTCGACCCACCCGGCGCAGTCCGCCAAAGGCTGGCCATCTATGCCTCCGGCGATCGCACCGCGGCATTAGCTCACGTGACGGCGCCGGCCCCTGGTGGCCCTGGTGTCCAGCGCGTTGATTTTGTCGGTGCCATCGGTGCGAGCGGAGAGCACGATGATCGGCGCGGTGGACTAGCTACGTCACTCTGCGATGACCGCGGTGCCGTCGAGGTCAGGTAGACCGAGATCCAGCAGGACCAGGTCGGGGTGTTTGGCAGCGTCGGCTCGCAGCACCGCGGGTTCAGCGGGGTAATTCCCACCTTGATAGCCCCGCTGAGCCAGCTGAATGCGGATTGGAGTTGCTTCGGGGGAAGCACGCGCGCGAGGCAGCAGCACGCCTTCGAGTAGGAGGCCGCGGCACCGAGGACCAGCTCACGGCTCAGCGGCGACCGGCCCGAGGAACATCGTCAGCCGGGGGCTGAGGACACCGCAGCGAATTCCCGACGGGAACCAATCCGACAGGGTGGGTGCAGCCGTCACCCGCACGTCAACCCGGGCCAGCCGCGTCACCCCGTAACAGCTGGGTCGCAGCGACCACACCGTACCGTGCGGGCCGAGCTGGACCAGGGCCAGGAGTTTCGGTACCACCATGGGCAACGCGAGCCGGTGGACGGTCGGGGTAGCTTCGACGCACCAGTCACCGCCGGTCGCGGCCATGGAGATGCCGTGCGCCGGCTGACCGTCGAAGCTGGCCAACGTCTTGGGCAACCCCCAGTTGGTGCGCCCGCCGACCACGCTCGCCGCGGAGTCGACGGCGATGAAGGGGACGTGGGTGAACATGGTGGCGCCCCGGCGGTAGACGACTGCTCCGATGATCTCGGAGTAACGCCCGACCGGGGTGCGCAGGTACCGGATCGCTGCGCCGACGGTGGCGATCGGCGTGGCGCCGGCCGAGACCTCCTTCGGCACGACGGCATCGATCGCCGCCCGGGCGCGGGCGTCCGGGCGATCGATCCACAGCAGCGCCGCAGCGGTGACCCGCCACGGCGCTGCTGGGGCGCTTACGGGCAAGGTCGCCAGGTCCTCGTGGCGCAACGCCGTCTCCGGCGTCCCCGGCAAGTGAACGAAGTCGTTGTTCAAACCGTCAACTCCTGGATGTTCGGTCGGTCCGATGTTCGGCCGGTACGGCGACGCCGACCGATACCATGCCGGCACCGTGATCGTAATCAACGGATGCGCGCTCTGATGGCTGAGCTGTTCGACCGAGTCTGTCGCGGAGGTCCTGCGACGCTGAAGGCGCGTGCGTAAGTAGGCCTCGAAGAGCTTCGGTACTGCTACGGATTGCCACAAACAGTTGCGCTGGGCATTTTAGGTGAAGCCGAACCGGTACCGGCGCCGGTGAGGTGCCTACTCTGTCCGAGCGACCGGGACGGCCTTCTAAGGGGGATCCGATGTCTGACGCGATGAGCTTGGCTGAACTTACCGAATACCACGTGGAGCTGCTGCCGCCCCGTACCGTCCTATCGCTGTTGCGGGCCGACGGCACACCAGGCGAGCCGGGCACTCCGGGCGCGAATGGCCCGTCCGAGAGCCAGAGCCAGAACGCCTCAGACAAGACCGCGTGGCCACTCGTGCGCGACGCCCTGTCTGGCGCAGCTACGTCCAGCGGCACAACCAGCTGACGGCGTGCCGCTTCTGCCGCTCGGTATCGTCGGGGTATCTGGCGCAAGCGTGCGGACAGGGGGTAGGTCGGATGGCCGATGACGGTGACGTGCTAGGCCGGATCCATGAGCTGGTCGATGCTGAGCACACATTGCGGGAGCGCTTCGGCCGCGGTGAGATCAGCACCGACGACGAGCACGCCCAGCTGCGGTCTCTGGAGCAGCAGCTCGACCAATGCTGGGATCTACTGCGGCAACGTCGGGCTCGCGCGGCCGCTGGCCAGGATCCCGACGACGCCGAGGTCCGCCCGGCCAGTGAGGTCGAGGGCTACCTCAACTGAGCCTAAGCTGTTCTACGAGGTCGCACCGATGACACAGGCCATACACAGCGCCCCCGACGGAACGCCGTTGATGGTGAGGCCCTGAGCGGGTACGCGGTGTCCACATACTGCCTGGGCGTGGCCGCTCGCGGCGGCGAGGTCGACACCAGCAGGCTGCAGCAGATGCAAGCGCCCGTCATCGGGACAGCGGGCCCACCGCAGCTGTTCGACGCCTGGCCGGTCGGCCTGATCGCTGGGATCCGGCTGACCCACAGGAGCGCGAACCGGCACGGGGCGGCTTGGCCGTCGACCGGCGGGGGTCCTGGTGGGAAACTGTGGTTCGGGTATCCGCAGGGTCGCTAGCTGCGATGCGCGGCGCATCGGCGCACCGGCGAAGAGCTGCGCCTCGTCTCGGATCTGACAATCCGGCGGAGCCTGGTCCACAGTCGACTTCCCGGTCAGTAGTAAATGACGATTTGAGTGAACCCCGTACGTCGTCCGACGCACAGGCGAAGCCATCAGGATCCATCGCGACACTCGGGACGAAACAGACAGCGAGCCTGCCAGCTTTTCGGGACGCAGACCGGTAGCCTCACCCGCGACCATCCCGGCGACGAAGCTCGGCGAAGTCGACTCAGTACGCACGGTCGTTCATCGACCACTGCGGCACTGGCTCGCGCTCCTCGCGCTCCATCGGTCGGGTCCGTCCGTACTCTCGGGCGGTGGGACGTGTATCAGTTTCGGGGGACTATACATGAGACGTCTCATGACAAAACCGGCAGCCGAAACGTCGTTGCGGGACGGTCCAGCACCGCTGCGCTGGCTGATCGGCGTGGAGCTGGCCCACTACCGCAACTCGGCCAAGCTGTCGCTGACCGATGCCAGCGAACAGAGCGGGATTAGCCGGGCCAAGCTCGGCCATCTCGAGACCGGTCGCCAGCAGCAGGATCCGCACGACATCGCTCGGCTGCTCGCCGGCTACGGCGCTGAGCAAGCCGATATCGACCGGCTCATCTCGCTGACCAGCCAAGCCGACGAGGCTAGATGGTGGGCGCCATGGGCTCAAGTGGTGCCGGACTGGTTGAAAACGTTCGTCGGCCTGGAAGGCCTGGCCGAGAGTGAGTTCGTTTTCGAGCCGATGCTCATTCCGGGCCTGTTACAGACCGAGCATTACGCCGCGGCGGTCACCGCCAACACGCCGCGAGTGCGCGCCGACTACAGCGAGCGATTCGTCGGCCTTCGGATTGCCCGCACCCGTCGGCTCACCGATCCTGAGCGACCGCTCCAGCTGCACGCCGTTATCACCGAGGGTGCATTGCGTCTCGCGGTGGGTGACCCCGAGTTGTGCCGCGCTCAACTTCGGCATCTGCTGGCCATGGCTGCGCTGCCCACCGTGACAATCCAGGTGATCCGTCCCGAGGATGGCCCGCACACCGCGCTGACCGGTCAATTCGTCGTGTTGGGTTTCGCGAACGTGCGGTCGATCGGCTACGTCGAACTCCACGACAGTGCGGTGTATTTACAAGATGCAGAACAGGTTCGATCGTATATCATGGTAGCTGAGGATTTACAGCGGGTTGCCCTAGACCCCGAACGGTCCATCTCATTCATCCAATCAGTCGTCGGGGAGTAAGTTCGGAGGCACGAGCCGTGTCTAGTCCATTAGAGCTAACCGCCGCGGCGTGGCGGATCAGCAGCTTCAGCGGAAACAACGGAACCTGCGTCCAGGTCGCCACCTTGCCCGATGGGCGCATCGTGGTGCGCAACAGCAACCAACCCGACGGTGGCGTAGTGCTGTTCACTCCCGCCGAGATGACCGCGTGGATCCACGGCGTCAAAGCCGGGGAGTTCGACGATCTCACGACCTAGCAGACGTGGATGGCCAGCACCGCGATGTCGTCATCGGTAGGTGCTTCGGCCAACAGCTCGTCACAGAGTGGCTCGATGAGGTGGCGTGCGTCGGCAGTGACTCGGCCGACCAGGGCACTGAGGTTGTCAGTCAGGTCCGTGCCGCGGCGTTCGACCAAACCGTCGGTGTAGAGCAGCAGGGTCGATCCAGCGGGCAGGGTGATCTCACCCTCCGTACGCGGCGGAGTTCGGGTGCAGACCAAGGCGGTGCCGGTGACCTCCGCCAGCAGCACAACGCCGCCGTGTGTGGCGAGCAACGGGGGTGGGTGTCCGGCGCTGGCCCAGCGCAGCGTCCAGAGTTCGTCGGTACGGGTGAGATTGGCGTAGATCAGGGTCGCGAACGGGGTGATCGCGAGGGCGGAATTGATCTTTGCAAGCCTGTCCAAGATCGTGGCCGGTCCTTCGTCGCGGTCCAGAGCCAACCCCCGCAGCGTCGCCCGGAGGTGACCCATCGCCGCGGCGGCGGCGATGTCGTGCCCGACGACGTCGCCGATCACCACGGCAAGCTGGTCCGGGCGGCGCTGGAACGCGTCATACCAATCGCCGCCGACCTCGTCACGCCCGGCCGGGCGGTAGCGGGCGCAGATCCGCAGTCCGGGCACCGCCGGCGGTTCGGTGAGCAGGCTGCGCTGCAGCACCAACGCCGACTGACGAGTCGCCTGGTAGGTCAAGCCATGTTCCAAAGCGATCCCGGCGTAGCGGGCGATCTGACCCAGCGCGTGCAGATCATCCTCGTTCCACGGCGGTCTGGTGTGATGCAGCAGGAAGGACACCACCGCCACCACAAGACCATCCACGATCACTGGGGCGACCACGACCTGGCTCAAGCCGTCGCGGAAGACGTCAGCCGTTCCGGTCCTCTGCGCCCACGAGGGCACCTCGGCCGTGGACACGGGTTGGCGCACCAGCTCACCACAGCGGATTGCCGCGGTGATCGGGTCGCCGTCGCCGTTCCAGCGCAGACCGGTCAGCCGCGGCGCCATCGGGACGCCGGGTATGCCGGCGACGGCCACCCGGTCGGTGATCACCGGCAGCGGCGGATCGGTGCCAGGAGCCACCGGGCGGACCAGCACGTGCACCGTCGACAGATCGGCGAGCTCGGGAACCACCGCCCGGGCGAGTTCCTGCAGTTCCGCGCCCGGGTCGAGGCTACGGTTCAACGCTGCACTGGCCCGAGCGAGTAGTTCCTGACGGTGAGCATGGCGTTCCAGCTCGCGGCGGGTTTGGACCCGGTCGGTGACCTCCACCGCGACCAACAACAGTCCCCGGTGGTCCACGCCATCGCCGGCGGTGCGACGGATCGCGGAGTAGGAGAAGTCGAAGAATCGTTCGCTGGGGCGCTGCTCGCCGGGCCAGAGCATGGTCACCGGAGCCTCATCGGTGCGGTACTCCGCACCGCTGGCCAGCACCTGATCCATCAATGCGAAGAATTCACCCGGCACCTGCGGCATCGCCTCACGGGCGGGCACCTCTAGCGGCAGCTCGCCGAACAGCGACTCGTAGGCCGGATTGTGATACTCCACGATGTGCTGCGGGCCACGGGTGACCGCGATCGCCGCCGGCGCGGCGGTGAAAGCATCCAGCAACCGTTGGCGGCGGTTGATGTCCTGGTGCAGAGTCATTTCGTTGATCACCGAGCTCGCCAGCGCCTCCAGCGCTAGGCGATCGACCCGCCGCCACCGGTGCGGCCGGGTGTCCACCGCGCACAGGGTGCCGATCACGTGCCCGTCGGCGTCGCGCAGCGGGCAGCCGGCATAGGCGTTGAAACCCAACTCGACACGGGCCGGGTGATCAGTAAACGCGGGCTCGGCGGCGTCTTCGATGTACAGCGGCCTACCCGCGAAGAACGTGGACGGGCAGAAACCGGTGTCAATCGACGCTACCCGGGATGTCGCGAACGGCTCGCCGAGTCCAACCCTGCCCACAAAATTCTGCTGGGAGTCGATCAGATTCACGATACCGATCGGGGCGTCCATCACGATCGCGGCCAACTCCGCCAGCCGGTCCAGCGCCTTTCGGTTGGCCTGCGCCACCGGCAGCACTCTAGCCACCGCCGCTAACCGCGCCGGATCGCCGAGCACCTCCCCGGTGGACACCGAACCAGCTTAGTGTTGCGGCGTGACGTATTAATCACACGCACGAGTACAGCGCACCATGAGTAGCCGTCCACGACACGCGATCGCGTAACGTGACGCACAGTGATCTCATGATGGGAGCTGCGATGCACCAAGTGAAGCGGCAGAGCGAGAAGCAGAACGGACTGGCTCGTCGGGTGCTCGTGACGGTCGCCGGGGTGGCGCTGTGCGTGGTAGGGATCGCGTTGCTCATATTGCCCGGGCCGGGCCTGCTGCTGGTGCTGGCTGGTCTAGTTCTGCTCGCCAACGAGTATCCGTGGGCACGCCGGATGACGGGTCCGGTGCGAAAGCGGGCAATGCAAGCCGCCGCCCAGAGCGTCGCCTCACCGGTGCGGACCAGCGCGACGGCGTTGTGCGGACTCGCGCTCATGGGAGCCGGCCTTGCCTGGATTCTCGTACCAGCGCTGCCGCTCGGCGGCGTGGCAACCGGATCCAGCCTGATCCTCTCCGGCATCGTGGTGCTGGTGCTGCTCGCCTACAGCTACCGCCGCTTCCATCACGGCAGCAACAGACCTCGTGGAGACGAAGGGACTTGAACCCTCAACCCCCACCTTGCAGCAAAGGAGCGGACTGGGTAACCGAGCGCTGTTCCGGTGTTCCGCAGGACACCGATGCGTAGCCATCACCCCGGCGAGGCGGCCCGGTGGGCGGCGGTACCCGGGACGTGCACGGCGAACGGGCTGCGCCGGATCCAGGTGGTGAACTCCCGGGCCAACGCGGGTGGGCCGTCGAGCTCCAGGCGACCGCACCGCAGCGCGTCCGGGTAGCTGGTGCGGGTGAGGTGGA
>JBHEMR010000171.1:0-9153 GCA_046262495.1 Pseudonocardiaceae bacterium
ACGCTGACCCCACCGATGCCGTCGAGTCCGGTCCGCGCGCCAAAAAGAATGATCTTATTGCCGGTACCGCTGGCGTGCGCCAGGTGCAGGTCGGCGACCCGCATCACGCCGATACACAAGGCGTTGACCAGGGGGTTTCCCGCATAGGACGGGTCGAACGCGAGCTCGCCACCGATATTGGGTAAGCCGAGGCAGTTGCCGTAGCCCCCGATCCCAGCCACCACGGCCGGCAACACCCGCGCGGTGTCCGCGGCATCGGCGGGGCCGAACCGCAGCGAGTCGGCCACCGCGACCGGTCGGGCGCCCATCGCCATGATGTCGCGGACGATCCCACCGACCCCGGTCGCCGCGCCCTGGTAGGGCTCCACATAGGACGGATGGTTATGGGACTCGATTTTGAACGTCACCGCCCAGCCGTCGCCGACCTCGACAACGCCAGCGTTGTCCCCGATACCAGCGAGCATCCGCGCCCGCATGTCTTCAGTGGTCGTCTTCCCGAAATAGCCCAGGTGCACCTTGGAGGACTTGTAAGAGCAGTGCTCGCTCCACATCACCGAGTACATCGCCAGCTCGGCGGCCGTCGGCCGGCGTCCCAGGATCTCCCTGATCCGCGCGTACTCGTCATCGGCGAGGCCCAGCTCCCGGTATGGCTGCACCTGCTCAGGCGTGGCAGCCGCATGCTGCACAGAATCAACCGGCACCCCCGCAGCGTACGGGCCACGCCGCGATCGCCATTGCGAGCCGAATTGCGAACGGGCTGCGGGGATAGACTTCCGCGGAAGGAGGCGACTGTGGCCGATTCGTTGCTCGTGGTGCCGTCTGGGGGCTGGACAGTTGAGGACCTCGACGCGCTACCCGAAAGTCACCACCGGTACGAGTTGACGGATGGAGCGCTGACCGTGTCCCCCTCACCGTCGAGCCTGCACCAGGCCGTGGCTGCCCGGCTACTAGTCCGCCTGGAGGCGGTCGCGCCCGAGCCGCTCGTCGTGACCCAGGCCGTGGAGATCCGGTTCGGGCGGCAGCTGACCCGCATTCCCGACGTCCTGGTCGTCCGTAGCGACAACCCGGGGCGGCACTGGTTCGCACCGTCAGAGGTACTGGCGGCTATCGAGATCGAGTCGCCGGGCAGCCACCTCGAGGACCGCGCCACCAAGCCTGCCCTCTACGCCCGCTACGGCATCCCGCACTACTGGCGCATCGAGCTCGAACCGCCCCTGGTCAGCACCTACTGCATCGGCCACGGTGACTCCTACCAGATGACCGGGCCGGACCGGTGCCTGTCCGTCACCGAGCCCTTCGACCTCAACATCGCGGTCGCTGACCTGTTGCCGGTGTGGGCGGGGCGCGGCGGCGGTCCTACCGTGCCCGAGCAAGGGTCCTAGCGGGAGCTCGTCTCGGGACAGATATCCGTGGTGGCGACGCCGCGCAGCACGGTGTGGATGAGCACGGTGTGGATGAGCGCGGTGTAGTGGGTGGTGTGGTCGGCGACGAAACCGATGTTGCGGAGTTCGAGGCTGATCGCTCCGTGGCAGGCCGCCGACCGACGGTCCTGCAGGCGCAGGATAAGGCGGTTAGGCGCATACCGAACCGAGCACCGCGTCGACGGCAGAGCGGAAAAAATCTAACCCGTCGGTCGACGGACCGGTGAGCGAGTCGATCGCGTGCTCTGGGTGCGGCATCAGGCCGACCACCCGGCCATCGGCCGACGCGATCCCGGCGATGTCCTGCACTGCGCCGTTGGGGCTCGTCTCCAAGTAGCGCAAGACCACCCGCCCGTCACCCTCCAGGGCGGCCAACGTCGACGCATCGGCTACATATCGGCCCTCGATGGATTTCAGCGGCACCACGATTTCAGCGCCAGCGGTATATCGACCCGTCCAGGCGGTGGCGGTGGTCTCCACCCTCAGCCTCTGGTCACGGCAGACGAAGTGCAGTCCGGCATTGCGCACCAGCGCGCCGGGCAACAATCCCGCCTCGCAAAGGATTTGAAATCCGTTGCAGATGCCCAGCACCGGCGTGCCGCGACGGGCGGCGTCGACTACCGCTCGCAGCACCGGCTGGTGTGCGGCTATCGCACCGGCGCGAAGGTAGTCACCGTAGGAAAACCCGCCAGGTACCACCACGGCGTCCACGCCGTGGAGATCGTCGTTCGCGTGCCAGAGCGATACCGGCTGTGCCCCGGCGTGGCGCACCGCGCGGGCGGCGTCGACGTCATCGAGCGTGCCGGGGAAGGTGATGACGCCGATGCGACAGGTTCCGCTCGTCCGACCGGTACTCACAGGCGGCGTACCGTCCAGTTCTCGATCACTGGGTTGGCGAGCAGCTCGCCGGCGATCCGATGCAGCGTCTCAGCGTCGACGTCGTCGTCGACGTCCAACTCGAAATGCTTGCCTTGCCGCACGTCGCGCACCCCGTGCAAGCCCATCCGAGGTAAAGCGCGCACGATCGCCTGACCCTGCGGATCGAGGATTTCAGGCTTGGGTACGACGTCGACGACCACTCGCGGCACGGTGCAGAGGCTACCCGTGTTCGACCGCTTCGTGGCACGCGTGCCGACGGGCCGGCGGGGCTGTTCCGTGAAGCTCGCCCGGTGGTGGCCTTGTTCCGTGCCGTGAGCTGACCGGAGTGCACGCCACCGCCGGGCGAGCCGCATGTTGCGAACTACGCTTGGATACGCTGGAACCCCTCACCGCGGGTCGCACTTTCGTTGCGCAAGCCGCCGTTGTAGCACCCGTTGTTGGGCCTGGAGGAGGGGTTGTAAACTTTGTAGTAGTTGTAGCTGAAGCGGCCGTAATCCCCCGCGTAACAATCCCCAGCACTGCAGCCGAAGTTCGAGTAACTGTCACCGCCGCTTCCGCTGTCGGCGGCTAGTGTGAAGATGTCTGAAACCCTCATATCGCTCCTTTTCTGGCCGACGGAGGAGCCATGCATAGCCAAAAAACCCGGACCGGCCTCGGAATCGCCTGCAGCCCCCTATGAGCGCGCGGTCAAGCGCCGCGCTCCGCAGCAATCCCCAAGTGATCCGAGCTGGTCCCCCCTTACTCTCCGTGGTCACGCAACCTCGAAAGTAAGCCATCCGGGTGGCGAAAGCAACAATAACTTGGCGTATTCGACTGATCACACGGCGTGAACCAGCTAGGCCTCGGACGTCTGTGCGCGACGGGAGACAGCAGGGGGGCGCCGGCCTGGCGTGGCCGACGCCCCCCTGCTGGGACCGTTGTGCGAACTGCGTGAGGCTACTTCGGTGCGACCACCTGACTGAGGAGGTCACCGGTGTCACCGACTACCGGCAACTGATTCAGAAGGCTGGTCAACATCGAGGGCACCGGCCCGGCGGGCAGCGCCGGCAACTCCGGCAACCCGAGTGCTGAAATCTGCGGCAGCAGATCCAGTGTCGGGAGCATCGCCTGACTCGACGCGGGATCCTGCCGAGCAGACGCCGCAGCCATTTCCCGCAGTACGCCAGCGTTGCCTGGCCTCAGAAGCAGCGGCGAGGTCTCGATCCCGAACGCGTTTCCGTTGACCGTGCGCGGGATCCCAGCAACGCCGACTATGGCGCTGATGGATGCGGTGTCGCCCTTGATTCCCTGAGCGGTCCGGTTAACATCCTCAGCCTCGTCATTGATCAAGGTAACCCGGCCCTTGATGTCGTAGACATCGTTCAAGGTCCCGGCAAGCTCACCGTCGATCGAGTGCACGGAGGCGTTGATCGTTCCGGTGAGGCCGCGAACCGCGACCAGGTTAGGACCGATCGTTGCCACACTCTGGTTGATTTGCAGCACTGAAGCATTGATCGCCTTCACCGATTTGTTGATCGGACCAACAGAGTCGTTCACCTGCTTGAGGCTGGTGTCGATGCTGCCGGCCGAATCGGCGATGCGCCCGACCGTCGGACTGAGGTTCGCAGCCGCATCACGGATCTGGCTTGCGGTATCCGAGACCTTGCTGAGGACCGGCACCGTGTTGAGGTTGGTGTTGATCGGCGTCAGTGAAGAGTTGATCTGGCCAACCCGGCTTTCGATCCGGTTAGCCGCCGCCAGGATGCCGGTCAGGAAGATCACCGCAGTCAGCGCCCAGAGGATGACGATGACGAGCATGATCCCAGGGAGAGCTTGCCCCGTTAAGCGTTGTCGTGCCATTAGTCACCTCCTACGGTCGGGCCGGCTCGCACCGGAACGGAGGCAGCAGGTTCAGGACCAGCGACGAGCAGATGTTGGTCAGGTGGCGGTTGGTCTCCGCGAGCTGAAGGTTGATGGTGCTGGTGTCGTTTTCAATGGGTTGGAGAATGTTATTCACTCGCTGGACGTTCACCGGAATCAAGGCGGTGCCGCGACTGTCTATGTTCTGCGCCGCCTCCAGTGTGCCGTCGATGGACTGCGCGAGCCCGAGGATGTTGAGCAGCACGTTGGAAGTGTCAACCAATGAGGTCGAGATGGAGGCCGCTGACTGGGAGGCGCCGACCAGCGTTCCCGAGGTGTTGACCAGCGATCCTGACGTGTTGACCAACGATGCAGAGGTGTCCTTCAACGATGCGTCGATGTTCTGCGCCGTGCCCCTGATCGAAACCAGTGAAGCGGTAGCGTCGGCCACCTGGCCGCGAATCGGCTTCAAGGAGGTGTCGATGTCGGTCAGAGCGGCGTTGATCGTCTGGATGTAGTTGGGCAGGGGCTGAACGTTACCTGTCGCACCCGTCACCGAACTCGACGCCGTGAACAGTCCGTTGTCGATCGACTCCAGCGCCCGGACAATGCCGATCAGGAAGCCGATGACGACGATGACGACGATGAGTCCCAGCGTGGTGAAGATCCACAGAAACCGAGCGAACGAGCTCGTGCCGGCGGGAGGTGCGGTTGACGAGGTTCTATCGAATTGCGTTGTTGTCATCTTCCATCCTCCTTTAGCAGCCCGGCTGCGGCGGGTTGATCAGGTTAAGCCGCACCTTCGCATCAATACAACGCGACGTCAGCTCAGCTCTGATCGCCTGGTTGAGAATGTTGCTGCTGTCGATCTTGATGTTTCGGGCGATCACGATGGTCCTGGTCAAGGCATCATTGATGTTCTTCGCGTCGACATCGATGCGGTTGGCGACATCAAGGATGGCCGAGGCCCGGTTGTCGATGCCCCTCGCGGTGCTGTTGATCGTGAACGCTGTCCCGTTGATGGTGCCGACACTGGTGTTGATGTCCCGCGCGGTGCTGTTGATCGTGGTCGCCGTGCCGTTGATCGTCCCGGCCGAGCCGTTGATGGTCCCCGCGGTACCGTTGATCGACTTGGCCAAGCCGTCGATGTCCCGGGCGGTTGTGTCTGCCGTGGTGAGCAGGCCCTGCAGCGGCTTCGCGCTCTGCAGGATCGAGGCGGCAACCTCGTTGGTCCGGTTCAACTGAACGACCGAGTTGGTCGCTACATTGATGTTGCCGGCATTTCCGGCGATCGTCTGGGCCTTCTTGTCAATGCTCTGCGCCGCCGCCAGGGTTCGGGCGAGCAGCGCGGCCGCTATGCCGATGGCCAAGACACCGACGACAAGAATCACCACACTGACTACGTTGAACAGTCCAGCTCCTCCAGATCCCCTGGATCGAGCATCCGTTCTAGCCAACTCCACCACCGCTTCCTTAGTGCAGGATTTTTCATGCTAGGGAAGCGTGCTGGGCGGGGAGTCGTGGCGGGACAAACGAGTGTCGCCGCAACGGCCGTCGCCGCTGGACGGCCTCCTTTCGTCAACACGCCTCCCCGGGGCAGCTGCTCCCGTCAGGTACGCGGCAGCTTGGACGAAGTCGACCAAGAAAGCAAGTGAGTTACCGGGGTAGACACAGTGTAGTGGCTCCACCCGCCCCCGGACCGCCGTGCGGCTGTCGCGAACGTCTATGGCTCCCTCCACGGACGCTTTTCCACGGCTTTCAGCGCTTCGGTGATGATCTGTATACCCTCATTGACCTGGCTTGATAGCAGGTAGTGAAGGAGACGGCACGCTGGGTGGCACGGGAGCGAGACCGGCACCCCCGGCCCCTCATGCGCTTCCAGGACCTCTCGAAGCAGTGACTGTACGTGACTTTGCGGGACGTCGACTTCCCGGCAATACACCGAAATCGGGCACGGTTTTCGACGTACTACTACACGCAGTCAGCGTGCCACCCTAATGAGTGGAAACTCGGTCATTCACCCGGAATCGTCGCTCTTGCGCGTGGCCGCCCAGGGCAGGCGGTAATCGGTCCGAGTGGGCGACAGTGCAAATAGACTGGCATCCCGGCCCACGCGGAGCGATCAGCCGAGGCGCCGCACCAGACGGACCAGCACCCAAGTGACGACAAGCCAGAGGACCGCAGGGATGCCGTAATCGATCAGCAGGCGCGTTCTGGGATCGACCGGGTTGAACAGACCACGGAAGCCCAACTGGAGCCGGTCTGCCCAGTACGTCAGGAACATCGTAATGCCGTTGGCCGGATTCGCATTGCCCAAGGTGAGCACCACGTGCGCCACCAGGATCACGACGATGAGTCCTCCCACGATCCGGATCAGAGTCGCAAGGACGGCGGCGATTTTGGTGCGCGTCCCGCGGACCGCTGTGCGGCTTGAGCCCATGGCGAGAAGTCTGCCACGGGCAACACAACTCGTGCACGAGTGCTCACCGCGCAAGTTCCTGAGAATCTCCCGTGACTGCCTTCTCAGCATCCGGGAGGCAGTTGCGTGCCGCCGGGGCGCCCCGACTACCGTGATCGGGTGGCACGCGCTCTCCTGCTTCGCTGCCGCGGCGGGGTCTGACGACGACCGGCCCCCCGTCGCGGAGTCGCTCGCGCGCATCCGCCGGTCGGATAACCGGCTAGCCGAGAGCCCGAGGTCATGCCCCAAAAGAGCGCAGAGCAGCAAACGATGACTCCCGATCCGACCGATATCGGAGCCAGCACCTTCGCCGCAGGCAGTACCAGCAGAATCCGGTCACCGGCCGGCCCTGTTCCGAGAGACCAAGCCCGCTGGAACGTCCAGCGCGGCAGCGCGATGCCCGTGCATCGCTATCGGCCCTTCGCTGAGACCGTAGAGCCGGTATCCCTGCCGGATCGCACCTGGCCCGACGTCACGATCAGCCGGGCACCGCTGTGGTGCGCGGTGGACCTACGAGACGGCAACCAGGCTCTGATCGATCCGATGAGCCCAGTCCGCAAGCGACGCATGTTCGAGCTGCTGGTGCGAATGGGCTACAAGGAGATCGAGGTCGGGTTCCCGTCGGCCAGCCAGGCCGATTTCGACTTCGTTCGAGAGATCATCCTTGAGAATGCGGTGCCCGAGGACGTGCGCATCCAGGTGCTGTCACAGTGCCGGCCGGAGCTGATCGAGCGTACCTTCGAGGCCCTGCACGGCGCGGCTAAGGCAATCGTGCACATCTATAATTCGACGTCTATTCTGCAGCGTCGCGTGGTGTTCCGGGAGGAGCGCGAAGGGATCAAGAAGATCGCCACTTCGGCGGCCGAGATGCTGGTCGAGTATGCGGGTAAGTACTCTGAGACAGATTTTCGATTCCAATATTCACCGGAGTCCTACACCGGCACCGAGCTAAGCTACGCCGCGGAGGTGTGTAATGCGGTCACCGAGATCTGGCAGCCGACGCCAGAGGCGCCGGTGATTCTCAATCTGCCGGCCACCGTCGAGATGGCCACGCCCAACGTCTACGCCGACTCGATCGAGTGGATGGACCGCAACCTGGACAGGCGCAACGCAGTGATCCTCTCGCTGCACCCGCACAATGACCGCGGCACCGCGGTGGCCGCCGCCGAACTGGGCTACCAGGCTGGCGCGCAACGCATCGAGGGCTGCCTGTTCGGCAATGGGGAGCGCACCGGCAACGTGTGTCTGGTGACGCTGGGAATGAATTTGTTCAGCCAGGGCATCGACGCTCAGATCGACTTTTCCGACATTGACGAGATCCGCCGAACAGTGGAATATTGCAACCAGCTGCCTGTTTCGGAACGTCATCCCTACGGTGGCGACCTGGTCTACACCGCGTTTTCCGGCAGCCACCAGGACGCAATCAACAAGGGACTGCAGGCATTAGAGGCTAACGCCGCTGCGGCTGCGGTTGAGGCGGACGCGTACCACTGGGAAGTGCCGTACCTGCCGATTGACCCCAAGGACGTCGGTCGCACCTACGAGGCCGTGATCCGGGTGAACTCCCAGTCCGGCAAGGGCGGCGTCGCCTATGTCATGAAAGCCGAACATCAGTTGGATCTGCCGCGCCGGCTGCAGATCGAGTTCTCGCGCATCATCCAGCGGCACACCGACATCGACGGTGGCGAGGTCTCGCCGCAGCGGATCTGGGACATCTTCGCCGAGCACTACCTGGACCGGCGCACTCCGCTGCGAGTGCTGCGTCACCAGCTGTCCGACGACGGCGAAGGCCACGACGACATCCGCGCCAGCGTCATGGTGGAGGGCGAGGAACATCAGATTAGCGGCTCGGGCAACGGTCCGATCGCGGCCTTTGTAGACGCCCTAGCTGTTCTGGGGTTTGACGTTCGGGTGCTGGACTATTTCGAACACGCGATGTCGGCTGGTGACAACGCCGCAGCAGCGGCATACGTCGAGTGCACCGTCAACGAGCAGGTGCTGTGGGGCGTCGGCGTCTCCGGATCGATCGTCACCGCCTCGCTCAACGCGGTCGTGTCGGCGGTGAACCGCACCCTGCGCTAGCCACCCTGCGGAGCGGTGGCTGAGCGGTCTCAGATTCCCGAACTCAACAGCAGAGCTGTTCAACCGACCTTGGGCAGCGCTGCTGTTGGGTTCGGGAGCTAGAGATCAGTCACGCGGTACGCAGTTGCAGAAGTCGAATTCGCCGTCTTCCACGCCTGCGACAAAGTCGCCTCACTCTGCCGGCAGCGGGGACAGTGCCCACGCTGCGCAAGTCGACTGTCTGAACAGGACTGGTATTTCGTATCGACCCTAGTGGAGGATCCGCCGGACGAGGGCTGACGTAGCCGGGGGCGTTTGGGGGCCGCAGGGGTGCTTGTGGATGCTGGGGAGACGATCCACAAGCACCCCTGCGACGGTTTCGCCACTTGCTGCCGTGTGCCGGATCAGACCGCCCGGCGGCCAGACAGTGCGCGGCCGAGGGTGAGCTCGTCGGCGAACTCCAAGTCGCCGCCCATCGGGAGGCCAGAGGCGAGC
>JBHEMR010000172.1:0-16472 GCA_046262495.1 Pseudonocardiaceae bacterium
GGACGGTCCCGCCCGGCCAGGTCAGCCACCGTCCACGCCAACCGCAGGGTGCGGTCCGCTCCTCTCGCCGTCACCATTCCGCGATGCAGCGCTGCCGCGATCGGTTCGGTCACCGCCCGCGGCAGCCGGAACCGCCGCCGCCGGATGCGTGTTGTCATGTCGGTGACAGCGAAATGAGTAGAGTGTCGAGGGCACAGCGCAGCGCCCGACGTTGTTCACCGTCCTGCGCTTACCGAAGGTGATTGAATTTCTACGTCGAAGTCATCGAAAAGATCGGTCAGTAAGAACATGCCGATACGTTACCAGCCGTGTTTATGAAATGAGCTACCTTCATAGAGTATCGCTTATCGGCATAAATTCGACGAGATTGCATTCGTGTGTTCGCCAAGGCCACCTCTGAGACTGACGCCGGTTGAAGAGCTCCGTGGTGCCAAGCTCAAGGAACTCGCTGTCTTCAGCGACGAGGCCGCGCCGAACTGCACCACATCGAAGATCAGCTCTGCGGCGTGTTGAGGGCTTCCGCCCCCCCTCGGTTGACCACCGACTTTCCTTCGGGCTGGCGCAGCCGCCACATCTGCCTGCGTGCGCCCCGGAACCTGGCTATGTTCCAGCTCAGCACGGCGGTGACCCCCACATCGTTGCTCAACAAGTTTGCGCTCGTTCTCAAGACGTGCCTAATCAGCGCCGGATGAGCCGCTTGCGCGTGACTAGCGGCCGCATGCTGCTGGCGACCGTCCTCTTGTTGGCGACCGGCATCGGCCTTGCGCTCCCAGCCCAGGCTACGCAGTGCTGGCCGGCCGGCCGGCACTGCTCTGACCGTCGGTTACCGCCTGGCCCCGAGGATCCGCCCAACCCGCAGCCCGGACCGGAGCAGACGCGAGCGGTGGTGACCGGGGTTGAGCTTGTCTGGCTGTGCGCGGAGGGGAGAGGAGCGCGCCGAGACTTCACCGACGAGATCGGTCGTGGGTGGTGCACCAAAGCAAAGGATGGTGCACCGATGTTTGAACTGGCGACTAAAGAAGGTGGCGGCTTCTCGTTCGGTATCCGCGTCGAGATCCACCGCACCAGTGGAACCGGACCGGTCACGGTTGGACCTTTCTGGACCTATGACAAAGATGGCCCTGCATCGGGTGAGATCCTCGGAAAGACCCCGACCATGGTGCGCTTTGCCGAGGGCCAAACAGCCAAAATAGCCGGTTTCGAGTTTTCGGTGAAATGCAAAGATCCGGACGGTGACGGATTACTCGGCGACGGCCCGCCGGACAAGGTATCCACAGGTCTTGTATTCGGCGGCAGCCAAGGCGACGAAGGTGAGAGCCACGAGGGAGACAAGCCCTGGTTCCCTTTCAAGAAGCCAGATCCAGCCGAAGTCAACGTGACCGCGGGACGTGACAGCGTCACCAGCGTGTCAAGCAACGAGTTTCTGTTCTTATGCGTGTAACTTGAGCTCCTGGATGTGTAGTATTCGAGGGGCGCCGAGGAGCCAGCTGACGCCCGATCGGGAGCTACTGCTCGACTCGACGGCTGTTCGCCAAATCCTAGTAGGAAGGGCACCACGCATTGATCGGTTGAGGGGCAGGGGTAGAGGGCTTGGCCATCTGGACCCTTCTGGGGCGTCTTGAGTGCCTCGACCCTCGGTCTACCACCCACTTTCCTCGTGCCTCGTGCTGCCGCCAGGCCCGCCTGCGTCCGCTCTCGGATGAGGTCCCGCTCAAACTCAGCTAGGCCCCGAAGAGGTGGAAACGAGCTTGTCGCCGCTGCTTGCATGTCTATTTGCTCTTGCAGGCTGCGGAAGTGAATGCCGCGTTCCTTCAGCGTTGCCACCGTCGCATCGAGCGTGTGATTGCTCACTGAAAGTTGCAACCGCCGCGAAGTTTGTAATGCTTAGAGCCTTCCGGCGGTTGGATTTTAGGCTATAGCTGGTGACGCATGGGATCGAAAACCTTGGCGCGCGTTTACCCTAGCTATGCGTCAAGCCGACGATTTGGTGAACACTGGACTAACCAACACTCGTACCGAGCCGTAAAGGGCTACTTCTTCTAACAGCCAGCCTCATCTGTTCGGGCATAGAAATCCGCGACTACATAGAATGTAACTTCGCTAACGCGACACTAGCGGACCGTAAGGCGCTGCTCGACCTGCCCGCCCGTCCAAATCGGGCCCGGTCAGCCACCGAATGGAGTGCCTTCGGGTAGCCGTAAGTCTGGTTTGTCCACTTCCTCGATATTGACGTCTTTGAACGTGAGCACTCGGACGTACTTAACGAAGCGGGCTGGCCGATACATGTCCCACACCCAGGCGTCGGACATCCGTACCTCGAAGTACACCTCACCGTCGGCGTTGCGTGCCTGGACATCAACTTCGTTGGCCAGATAGAAGCGCCGCTCGGTCTCCACGACATAGGCGAACTGTCCGACGATGTCTCGGTACTCTTTGTAGAGCGACAGCTCCATCTCGGTCTCATACTTCTCGAGATCCTCGGCGCTCATCGACAGCCCATCGGTCGCTTCATCGGGTGCTGACCTCTCCTGCTCTCGGCAATACGCCATTCTGGACCACTACCGGCGGCGCCATCGGCCACAACCTCGCCCGTGCAGCCCTGCGCGGCGGGGCAGTGATGCCGTGCATTCGCGCCGCCAGCACGACGTTGACGTAGCTGAATCGGTGTTCGGCGGACGGGCCATGCGCAAGCAGGGCCGCATTATGCTCGGGCGTGCAGTAGCCCTTGTGCTCACCGAAGCCATACCAGGGCATCCGCTCGTGGACGCCACCCATGATCCGATCACGGGTCACTTTGGCCAACACCGAAGCCGCCGCCACGCAAGCGGCAGCCCGGTCTCCACCGATCACTGCCATGTTCGGGGCCGTCAGGCCCGGCACTCGGAAGCCGTCGGTGAGCACGTAACCGGGATGCACCGCGAGGCCGGCGACGGCGCGGCGCATGCCTTCCAGATTGGCCACATGCACCCCCAACTCGTCGATCTCGTCGGGTGGAATCACCACCACGTTCCTCGCGACCGACCTGGTGATGATCAGGTCATGGTAATGCTCCCGGCGCGCCGCGGTGAGCAGCTTGGAGTCGGTGAGCCCGGCCAGAGCCGTCGCGTCGGCTGGCCGGAGCACGCACGCGGCGACCACCAGCGGCCCAGCGCAGGCACCTCGACCTGCCTCGTCCACCCCAGCGACAGGGCCCAAACCCTTGCGGTGCAGCACAGTCTGCAGGGCCCACATGCCAGCGTCTCTGCGCACCACCGCCCTCGGCGGTCGCGGCAGAGTCTGACGGGTGCTACGTCCCACGCCCGGCACAGTCGTCAGCCACGCCTCCTGGCGACCACCCGCTCCCGCAGCAGCCGGCCACCGCGCCGCACTGGCCAGCTCAACACCAGGCCAGCTGCCAGCGGAAGTCCGGACGGCCTGAAGGGCCCCGGCGCGCCGAGCTCCTGAGGCTGCTGCGGGTTAGGGTCGGAGATGCCCTGCCAACGCGATAGCGGGAGCACGATTACGCGAGCCTTGCCGATGACGTTGGTCACCGGCACCGTGCCCGATCGCTGATCCGCCACGTGTCGTCGCGAGTCCGCACTGTTGTTCCGATTGTCCCCCATCATCCACAAATTTCCTTGCGGCACCGTGACCGGTCCGAATTCCTCCTGGGGCTCGTGCCCGATAAAGACGGCGTAGGGCTCGATCAGCGCAGTACCACCGACCATGACACGGTTCTGCTTGTCGCAGCACTGCACGGTCTGGCCACCAACTGCGATCACCCGCTTGACGAAGTCGCGCTCGTCCGGCGGAGCGAGACCGACCAGCGAGCCAGCCTGCTGGAGCCCACGGATCAGGATGTTGTCCGATCGCTGGCTGGTGAATTCACTGGCCCATGAGTCGGTGCCGCGGAAAACCACCACGTCGCCCGATCTGGGATCACCGAACCGGTAAGTCAGCTTGTCGACCAGCACGCGATCGTTAGTGCAACCAGGGCAGCCGTGCAGGGTCGGTTCCATGGATGCCGAGGGGATCACGTAAACCCGAGCCAAAAACGTCTGGATCAAGAACGTGAGCACCAGCGCGGTGAGCACCAGAATCGGTACCTCACGCCAGAACGAGCCCTTTTTGCGCTTGGACAGACGATGCCGGTGCACGCGGCGGCTCGGGAAACCGTCGGGATCGTCGCCACGAGCGGGTTCGGTCGAGCGAGCCAGGTGGGCCACGTCCTCAGGCTATCGACAGACGGCCGGTGCGGGGCGATCAGGACGCGGACGGCGTCTCACGCTTCTCCTTGATCTTGGCCGCTTTACCCCGGAGATCGCGAAGGTAGTAGAGCTTGGCGCGCCGGACATCCCCGCGGGTGAGGACCTCGATCTTGGCGATGTTCGGCGTGTGCACCGGGAAAGTGCGTTCCACGCCCACCCCGAAGGACACCTTGCGTACCGTGAAGGTTTCCCGCGCTCCGCCGCCCTGCCGGCGAATGACCGCGCCTTGGAATATCTGCACCCGCTGGCGCGAGCCCTCGATGACGCGGACGTGCACCTTGAGCGTGTCACCAGGCCTGAAATCGGGGATGTCGGACCGCAGCGACTTCGCGTCCAGGGCGTCCAGGGTGTTCATCGCAAGTCCATCCTCGTCGTTCGTGTGCTGTGCACGGTTCGGAGCGCCCAGGTGGGCGCAAACAGCGGCGTCGGTGATGGCAAAAACTTCCGCCCTGGGGGCCGTCCCTGCCTTGCTGCGCTGTGGCAACCGATCCAGTGTGCCAGACGCTGCAGTCGGCGACGAAACCGGGAGTTGACCTCCGGTGGCATTCATCCACGCGGAGTGGCCAGGCCCTCGAGTACAGCGTGGTCCGCTCCATCCAGCGCACCGGCTGGCAACGCCGCCAACAGATCGGGACGACGCGCCGCGGTGCGCTCGACAGCGCGGTCGCGGCGCCAACGGGCAATCGCGGCGTGGTTGCCCGAGCGAAGCACGGCCGGGACCTCCCGCCCGCGCCACACCTCCGGACGGGTATAGCACGGCCCCTCCAGAAGACCGTCGGAAAACGAGTCCTGCGTCGCCGAGGCGGGGTTGCCCAGCACTCCAGGCAGCAGCCGGGCAATCGCCTCCACCATTACCAGCACAGCGACTTCACCACCGACAAGCACATAGTCGCCGATTGAGATCTCCTCGACGGCGACCCGGTCGGCCGCGTCGTCGATCACCCGTTGGTCGATACCCTCGTAGCGGCCGCAGGCGAAAACGAGCCGTGGCTGCGCCGCCAGCTCGGCCGCCAACTGCTGGGTGAAGGGCCGTCCGGCGGGGCTGGGCACCACCAACCGAGGTGGCGGCTCGCCGGCGAGTACGTCGTCCAGCGCGTCGCCCCAGACGTCGGGTCGCATCACCATGCCGGGTCCACCACCGTAGGGGGCGTCGTCCACCGACCGATGCACATCGTGGGTCCAGTCCCGCAGGTCATGTACCTCGAAGTTGATCAGGTTGCGGTCGATGGCCCGGCCGAGCAGGGCCTCCCTAGCCGGCGTCAAGTACTCGGGGAAGATCGTGACGACCTGGATGAGCACGGCTGGCCTCAGTCGAGCAACCCGGGGGGTGGGTCGAGCAGCACTCGGCCACCAGCCAGGTCGACCTCGGAAACGATCTCTCGCACGAAGGGCACCAGCGCCTCGCCGTGGTCGGTCGCCAGCACCAACAGGTCGCTAGCCGGCGCATGCACGACCTCACGCACCGTGCCCAGCGCCACACCGTCTGGCCCTACCGCGGCCAGGCCCTCGAGCTGGTGGTCGTAGAACTCATCGGGATCGTCAAGCTCGGGCAGTGCGGTGACGTCAGCGGTCAACACGAGACCGCTCAGTTGTGCTGCCGCATCACGATCGTCCACCCCGGCGAAGCGGACGAGCAGGGCACCGCTATGCGGACGCACGGCCTCCACCGTGAGCGTACGGCCACCATCACCGCTGAGCTGCGCGCCGACGACGAAGCGTTGCTCGGGGAAGTCGGTGCGCACCTGCACCGCAACCTCTCCCCGGAGGCCATGCGGTCTGCCGATCCGGCCAACGACCCGCTTGGACTGCGTCCCTGTGGGGTCACTGCCCGGCTGCACGATCGACGCCTCAGCCACCGCGTTCAGCGGTCGGTATCGACGACGTCGACGCGTACCCCACGCCCGCCGATACCGCCCATCACCGTGCGCAGGGCCGTGGCAGTGCGCCCGCCGCGACCGATCACCTTGCCGAGATCATCGGGGTGGACGTGCACCTCGAGGGTGCGGCCCCGCCGCGTGGTCACCAGCTGGACGCGCACGTCGTCGGGATTGTCGACGATTCCCCGCACGAGATGTTCAAGCGCGTCCGCCAGCATGCTCACACCTGGCCGTCCGCGACCGTCGCAGTGTCCTCCCGATCGTCGGCGGCGACCGGCGCGCTATCTGGAGCCTTCTCTGGCGCCACTGCTGGAGCTGGCGGGGAGGCCGTCTGGGAACCCCTGGCTGGGGTGTCGGCCTGGCGGGCTGACTTCTTTCGCGGCGTGGTCGCCTCGGTAGTCGGCATCTCGCCAGCCTGGGCCAACGCCCGGTTGAACAGCTCGGCCTTGTCCGGCTTCAGCTCGGCTCGCTGCAACGTGCCCTCGACACCCGGCAGACCGTTGAACCGCTGCCAGTCTCCAGTGATCTGGAGGAGATGTTGGACCGGGTCGGTGGGTTGGGCCCCGACACCGAGCCAGTACTGCACCCGCTCTGAGTCGACCTCTATGACGCTGGGGTGCTCTTTGGGGTGGTATTTGCCGATCGTTTCGATTGCCTTGCCGTTACGGCGGGTACGGGCATCGGCGACGACGATCCGGTAGTACGGCTGGCGAATTCTGCCGAGCCGCATGAGCTTGATCTTGACAGCCACGGGTCGAGCTACTCCTGTCAACGCGCGAGGTTCACGGTGAGCGCGCACGGCCCATGGTGGGGCACGGACCGACGATGCTCGCGAGGTCAATGGTCACTGACGTTTGTCGTCACGGCGCGAGGCGAAAACCCGACGCGACAACAGCCGCCTATTGTGCCAGATCGTCCCGGCCGCTGGCGTATCGCCCGTCCACTCAGCCGGATATCACCCCCTGGGTGATCAGCAGAAGTCCGACCGCGGGCAGAAAGTTGTTCGCCTGATGCGCGACAATGCTGCCCAGCAGGTTGCCGGTGAGCAACCGGGCCAGCGCGATCGGCAATGAGATCACCACCAGTAGCGGGGTACGCAGCAACTCCAAGTGAGCGCACGAGAACACCACGGTGGTTAGCCCGAAGATGACCCAGCGGTTCCACCGCCAGTACTCCATCGCCCGCCACAGCACGCCGCGGTAAAGTACCTCCTCGCATACCGGCGCGACCAACCACACCGCGAAGAACAGCAGCAAGCCCAGTCCGAGAGGCAGCCGCAGACCGTCGAACACCTCCCCCACCGCCGAGTTCGCGTGGCTCTGACCGACCCAGCGCGCCCACAACGCCGAGGCTGGCACCGTGACCACTAACCCTACGACGCCCAGAGCCAGCCCTAGGGCGGCGTCTTGCAGCCGCCACCGCACCGACAGTTGGCTGCGTAACCGTTCCAGCAGCTTGCCTCGGGCGAGCAGCGCAGCACCGGTGGCCGCGACCACACCAGCGGCCAGGGTAGGCACCAGGAGTGCAGCAACCAATGCCCCGCCGGGCAAGTGGGTGCCGGCAGCCCCATGCCGCAACGTCAGCGCAAAGGGCACCAGCACCAGTACCGAGACCGCCAGGAACGTCACCTCCGCGATCACGAAGCAGATCAGCATCAGCCAGCCACGGCGAGCATCACGCGGAACGGTGGTCACAGCACCCGCCCCCGCAACATCAGTAACACGGGGGTGCGCAGAGCGTCCGTGTCCAGCCGCGGGTCGGTGCGCGTGACGAGCAGGTCCGCCGGCGCACCGGGCACCAGGCCGGGAACGCCCAGCCAGTCGCGGGCTGCCCAGCTCGCCGCCGCCAGCGCCTGCGTACCGGTGAGCCCAACCGTTCGCAACGCGGCGATCTCGTCAACCAGCCGGCCGTGCCGGATACCACCGCCGGCGTCACTGCCGGCGTAGATCGAAATTCCCGCCTCGACGGCAGCCCCGATGGTGTCTTGGACCCGGACGTGCAATGCCCGAATCTGCGCGGCATAACGCGGGTATTTGCCGGCGCGCTGCGCGATCGCCGGGAACGTCTCGATATTGATCAGGGTAGGCACCAGCACGGTGCCATGCGCGGCCATCTCGGTGATGGTGTCGGCGGACAGGCCGGTGCCGTGCTCGATGCAGTCGATCCCGGCGGCGATCAAACCTGGCAGCGCGTCGGCACCGAAGACGTGCGCAGTGACCCTGGCCCCGGCGGCGTGCGCGGCGGCGACCGCCTCGACCAGCACGCGATCAGGCCACAGCGGGGCAAGCTCACCGCTTTCGCGGTCGATCCAGTCACCGACCAGCTTGACCCAGCCGTCGCCCGTTGCCGCCTGCTCAGCCACGGCCTGCGGGAGTAGCGCGGGATCATCGAGTTCCACGCCGATGGTCGGGATGTAGCGCTTGGGGCGGGCTAGATGGCGACCGGCCCGGATGATTCGTGGTAGGTCGTCGCGGGCCTGCAACGGGCGGGAGTCGATCGGGGATCCGCAATCCCGGATCAACAGGGTGCCGGCGTCGCGGTCGGTGGCGGCCTGATCCGCGGCGTCGACGAGGGTCGCCGGCCCCCGGGCGCCGATGCCGACGTGACAATGGGCGTCGACCAGGCCGGGGAGCACGTAACCGCCGTCGTTGACAGTGACCGCACCTGGTATCGGCTCAGCGCAGATCACCCCATTGGCGACCCACAGGTCGCTGGGTTCCCCAGCAGGAAGCAGGACCCCGCGCAGGTGCATCGCGGCCGCTGCCGGAGGCTGGCTCACTTCTTGGGAAACCTCAGTTTCGACGGGTCGAAACCGGGCGGTAGTTGGTCCAGCCCGGACAGCTCGGACAAGTCGGGCATGCCCGGGGGCAACCCTCCCGGTAGCCCTGTTGGCAGGCCACCGGGCAGTCCCCTGGGCGTCCGAGGCGGTGTCGGGCCCCGTCCCTTGCCCTTCTTACTGCCTTTGCGTCCCTTGCGGCCGCGGCGACCGGGTCCGGCCCCGAAGCCGAATCGGCCAGCCATCTGTTGCATCATCTTGCGAGCTTCGAAGAATCGCTCCACCAGCTGGTTGACCTCGCTGACCGACACTCCGGAGCCCCGGGCGATACGCTGGCGCCGGGACGCGTTGATGATCTTCGGATCGGCCCTTTCGGTGGGCGTCATGCCGCGGATGATGGCTTGGAGCCGGTCCAGCTGTTTGTCGTCGACCTGGGCGAGCTGCTCTTTCATCCCCGCCGCGCCGGGCAGCATCCCCAGCAGGTTGGCGATCGGCCCCATCTTGCGGATGGCCTGCATCTGTTCGAGGAAGTCTTCCAGGGTCAGCTCGCCGCTGCCGATCTTGGCGGCGGTCTGCTCGGCCTGTTCGGCGTCGAAGGCGTGCTCGGCCTGCTCGATCAGGGTGAGCAGATCACCCATGCCCAGGATCCGGCTGGCCATTCGGTCCGGATGGAAGACATCGAAGTCCTCCAGCCTCTCCCCGTTGGACGCGAACAGGATCGGCGCACCGGTGACTTGCCGCACCGACAGTGCGGCGCCACCGCGCGCGTCACCATCGAGCTTGGTCAGCACGACGCCGCTGAACCCGACGCCGTCGCGGAACGCCTCCGAGGTGGACACCGCGTCCTGGCCGATCATGGCGTCGATGACGAACAGGATCTCGTTGGGTCGCACCGCATCGCGGATGTCGACGGCTTGGCGCATCATCTCGGCGTCGATACCCAACCGTCCGGCGGTGTCCACCACGACGATGTCGTACTGGCGAGCCCGGGCCTCGGCTACCCCGCGGCGGGATACGTCGACCGGGTCGCCGACACCGTTGCCCGGCTCCGGGGCATACACCTGTACCCCGGCCTGTTGGCCCACAATTTGTAACTGGGTGACCGCGTTGGGTCGCTGCAGGTCCGCGGCGACGAGCAGCGGGGTATGGCCCTGACTACGCAACCAAAGGGCGAGCTTGCCGGCAAGCGTCGTCTTTCCGGAACCCTGTAAGCCGGCCAGCATGATCACAGTCGGGGGAACCTTGGCCAGCTCGAGACGCCGAGTAGCGCCCCCCAAGATGCCGATGAGCTCCTCGTTGACGATCTTGATGACCTGCTGGGCCGGATTCAGCGCACCAGAGACCTCGGAGCCTTTGGCGCGCTCCTTGATCTGCGCGACGAACTGGCGGACCACCGGCAGCGCGACGTCAGCCTCCAGCAGCGCAATGCGGATCTCGCGGGCAGTGGCGTCGATGTCGGCATCGGAAAGCCTGCCTTTGCCGCGCAGACCGGCCAACGCTGACGTGAGCCGGTCGGAGAGGGTGTCGAACACGCCGGTCGCACTCCCTTTGGGGTACTGCGGGGTGGTCGCCCCGGAGTCTGGACTACTGAACCCCAGCGTAGTCGCGTCGGGCGACTGGTCCGACCTGGCCCGACCTCACGAGCCGCAACCGCCGGCGTCCCAGGCCCCACCCCGGGTTGCGCCGGCGGTCCGGCATGGGCTCCTGCGGTCGGCACGGCATAGCCGCCACCCGAGTCTCCGGCCGGGGCAGCAAGCTGGCGTCCGCCCGACCTCCGCGCCGAGCCACCCGATCAGCCTGCCCAAACCAGCCCGCGCCGGGGAGCGTGAATACCCGCAACTCCGACTAGGTAGGACTACTCGACTTGGCGGCACGCCGAGCTCGGCGGACGGGCACGACGCCTATTACGGATGCAAACCGAATCTCGCCGTGGGCTGATCTGGCTGCCGAGGCCGATGCTCCCGCGGGGGTGCGGTATCCGGGGGCTCAGCGCCATTGGTCTGCTCGGCAAGTTCAGCCAGTTCAGCCAGTTCAGCCTGCTCAGCCAGTTCAGCCTGCTCAGCCTGCTCAGCGGGGGTGAGCTGATCGGCCACGCCGAGCGCGCCGACCAGCAGGCGGTGCATCTCAGACAGCTGATCGGTGACCTCGGATCGCAGCTGCGTGGCCGCGGCCACCTGCCGCGTGACCTTCAGCACCCGATTGCTCAGCCGCTCGCCTGCCATCCGCATGATCAGATGCAGCGCGGCGACGCTGTGGGTCTGATAATCACGGATCCAGGCGTCCGTCTCGGCCTCGCGCCTGGCGATGGCTTGCTCGGCCTGCTGCTCCGCCTGCTGGTGTCGGGCCGCGGTTTCAGCATCCACAGCCTGGCGCCGGGCGTTGGACTCCGCCTCCAGGCGCTCGCACCGCTGTCTGGCCTCGGCCAGCAGCCGCTCGGCCTGCTGCTCCGCCTGCTGGTGTCGGGCCGCGGTTTCAGCATCCACACCCTGGCGCCGGGCGTTGGACTCCGCCTCCAGGCGCTCGCACCGCTGTCTGGCCTGGGCCAGCAGCCGATCGGCCCCGGTTTCAGTTTCCACAGCCTGGCGCCAGGCGTTGGACTCCGCCTCCAGGCGCTCGCACTCCTGTCTGGCCTCGGTCAGCAGCCGATCGGCCTCGGCCCGAGCGCTCTCCCGCAGCGCGGTGGTCTCCTGCTCGGTGGCAGCCGCCAGCTCGGCTGCCTCGGCCTCGGCTATCTGCAGCATCCGCTGGATCCGTCCGGTCGCGCCGGTCAGCGGCAACCGCTGCAGGCGATCCAGCTCAGCGGCCGTCTCGGAGGCTTCTTTACGCAGCCGATCTAGCTGTCTGGTCGCCTCCGCGGCTTCCCGACGCAGCTTTTCTACTTGCTCGTTGAGGTCGTCGGCCCGCTGCAGCGCAACGTTGCGTTCGGTCCCGATGGTGGCAACGCGAGCTTTGAGAGCGGTGACGTGGTCAATAACCTGCTGAAGGTGAAATCCACGCCGCACGATCTCGAAGGGCGGGGGTGAGGGAACGGCCTCGTCCCGGGTTCCGTGCATGTCGCCGGATGGTAGCCCCGGTACTTACCGGGCCGCGCTGAGCACCGCGCGCTCGATCCGCTCGCGTGTTTCTGGCCGTAGTGCAGCATGACGATCGGGGGCACTGTGACAACCGGGGACCGTCAGGCAGAACGAGTCCACTGCCGAGCCGCCCATGGTGACGACCCGCGCCCACCGGATGGTGACCGCATTGCTCTCCACCGCCGCGGCTACCCGGTGCAGCAAACCGATCCGGTCGGTAGTGCGTAGCTCGAGGACCACCGCGCCGGTTGCCTCGTCGTCAAACCACAGCACTTTGGTCTCGATGTCGGACAACCCCGCCGCGGACGCTGGGATCTCGCCGTAGTCGCGCTCCTTGACCGCCAGCGCATCCGCCAGTTGCAGTGAACCGTCCAACGCCCGCGCCAGATCCTGGCGTAACAGCGCGACGTCCGGCGGTCGGCCGAAACGCGGCGAGACGGTGAAGCTCTGCACGGCCGCGCAACCACCGGGCAGCTCCACGAGCCGGATGTCCGCGGAGTGGACCCGCAGCGAGTGCAGCGCGAGTACCCCGGCTGCCAGGGCAAGCAGCCCCGCCCGGCCATGAGCCACGACCGTGATGGTGGTCATCGCATCCGGTCCGGTAGCGCCGCTCGCGGTGACGTGCAGCGCACCGCTGCCGACGAACTGCAGCGCCAGCGCACGGTGCTCCTCGGTGAGCGGCTCTGGAGCCGGTAGCGGTCGGCCGGCCAGCACCGCACGGCACCGCTCGGCGAGGTCGGAGATCAGGCCGGCGCGCCATTCGGTCCAGATGCCAGGGCCAGTGGCCAGGCTGTCCGCCTCCGCTAGCGCAATCAGCAGCTCCAGCAGCGTCGGGTCAGCACCGAGGGCATCGACCACCCGCTGTGCGGTGGTGGGATCGTCGAGGTCTCGGCGGGTCGCGGTATGGGGTAGCAGCAGATGATGGCGCACCATCGCGCAGAGCGTTTCGACGTCCGAGGGCCACAGCCCGAGCCGGTGCCCGATCTGCTCGGCGAGCGCGGCGCCGACGACGCTGTGATCGCCGCCGCGACCCTTGCCCAGGTCGTGTAGCAGCGCGCCGAGGAGGAGCAGGTCCGGGCGAGCGACCGTGGTGGTCAGCCGGGCCGCCTGCGCCGCGGCCTCCACCAGATGCCGGTCCACGGTCCAGACATGTGCCCGATCGCGCGGCGGTAGGTCACGCACCGCACCCCATTCCGGGAACAGGCGCCCCCACAGCCCGGTGCGGTCCATCGCCTCGATGACATCCACCGTCGCCGGGCCGGCACCGAGCAACGACAGTAGCTCCTCCAGCGCTGGCCGCGGCCATGGTCGGCGCAGCTCCGGCGCCGTTTCAGCCAGGGTGGCCAACGTGCCGGTAGCGACCGTCATACCGGTTCGGGCCGCCGTCGCCGCGACCCGCAGCGCCAGCGCCGGGTCTCGTGCCGGGTTTGCGTCGCGGGCCAGCGCCACCTGGCCGCCATGCTCGACGACGCCCTCATCCAACGGGCGGCGTACCGGTCCCCGGGTGAGGCTGCGCAGCCCGGGCAGCCGGGCGCGAACGCGGGGCGCGGGCGCTGCGGCCCGCGCGGCGCGCAACCCAACGTCCACTGCATAGACAACGGTCCGCGCTGCTCCGGAAAGGCGCCTGGCCAGGTCGAACCGATCGCCGAGTGCCAACGCCGCGGCAACCTGGTCGGCCTCCTGCGCACGGAGCACGTCGCGGCCCCTGCTGGCGAACCGGTGCAGCTCGGTGCGCACATCGAGCAGCAGGTCGCGCGCTTCCCGCACGTCGGGCCCAGTCCGGTCCACCAGCTGGCCAGCGGACAGCGCGTCCAGCAGCTGCACATCCCGCAACCCGCCGCGGCCGTTCTTGAGATCCGGTTCAACCCGGTGCGCGATGTCGCCACTGCGCCGCCACCGCTGTTGTGTCGACTCGACGAGCTCGTCGAGCCGGCCGCGGACGCCACTGCGCCACGCGCGCCGCACGGCGGTGTCCATTGCGGTGAACAACTCCTCATCCCCCGCGATCAGGCGCGCATCGAGCAACCCCAGCGCGGCGCGCAGGTCGGTGGCTGCCACCTGGACAGCCTGTCCGACCGTTCGCACGCTGTGGTCAAGATCGATGCCGGCATCCCACAGCGGGTACCACAACGAGTTCGCGAGCTCGGAGACGTCGCGCTTGCCGTCATGTAGCAGGACCAGGTCCAGATCGGAGTAGGGCACGACCTCTCGGCGACCCAGCGCACCGACCGCGAGCAATGCGCTGCCGCCACCGATGCCCACCGCCGTACAGCGGGAGGTGAGCCACAATTCGTAGAGGTCCGCAAGCGCTGCCCGCAGCGCTTGCGCGCCGAGCTGGCGCTGCCGAGGATTGTCGCCGAGGAGGGCGGCGCGGGCCTTGACGAGATCGTCTGCGGGGGTGTCCGAGCCTCCGGGATGGGAGAGGGCTTCTGGCCGCTTCATCACCCTCCCGATCCGTGCTGGAGGTCGCCGGCAATGCCATCCCTGCTGGCATCCACCCGGCGACGTCGGTCGCCTTGAGGGTTCGCGAGCCTTGTAACGCGGCGACCGCTGGTACGTTACAAACACGTTTCGAGCCGATCACTCCGCTAGCGGGATACCGGTGAGATGTACCGGTACCCCGCTGCGAAGTCACCACGTCACAGCTTTATAAGGCGCAGCTTTATGACGTCACAGGGCGTCCAGACCGCGCTCGCCGGTTCGCACCCGAACCACGGTTTCCACCGGAGTGACCCAGACCTTCCCGTCCCCGATCTTCCCGGTTCGAGCCGCCTCGACCAGCGCGTCGATGGTCTTGTCCACCTGCACCTCGTCGACCACGACCTCCACCCGGATCTTGGGCACGAAGTCGACCGAGTACTCCGCACCCCGGTAAACCTCGGTGTGCCCCTTTTGCCGACCGAAGCCTTGCACTTCGCTGACCGTCATTCCGAGTACCCCGATGTGCTCCAGGGCGGCCTTGACGTCCTCCAGCGTGAACGGCTTAACGATTGCGGTCACCAGCTTCATCACTGATCATCCTTCCTGGCGGCCGAGGCCGGGACCTTGCTCGCGGGTGGCGCTGGAGTGGGCCGGCTGTTCGTCAAGCCGGTCCCGGTGGTGAAGATCGTGCTGAGCTCGTAGCCAGCCTCAGCGTGCTCGGTTTCGTCGATACCGGTCCGCTCAGCCTCCTCGTCCACTCGCAGACCGATGGTGTACTTCAGGATCAGCGCGATGATCGAAGCTCCAACGAACGAGAAGATCATCACAGCGAAGGCGGCCACCGCCTGGCGCCACAGCTGGTCGGTGCCTCCTCCGTAGAACAGGCCGTTGATCCCAGCGGGGGCGGCCGACGTGGCGAAGAAACCGACCAACAGAGTGCCGGCTAGACCACCGATGAGGTGCACGCCGACCACGTCAAGCGAGTCGTCGAATCCGAACCGGAACTTGATGCCGACCGCGAGCGCACACAGCCCGCCGGCGATTGCGCCTACCGCGATCGCCCCCATCGGAGAGACCGACGAGCACGATGGGGTGATGGCGACCAGGCCAGCCACCACGCCGGAGGCGGCGCCGAGGCTGGTGGGACGACCATCCCGGATGCGCTCGACCAGCAGCCAGCCCAACATGGCCGCGCAGGTGGCCACCGTGGTGTTGATGAACGTGATGCCTGCGACGCCGTTGGAGGCGACGGCCGATCCGGCGTTGAAGCCGAACCACCCGAACCACAGCAGACCGGCACCGAGCATCACCAATGGCAGGTTGTGCGGACGCATCGCCTCACGCGGCCAGCCTCGGCGTCTGCCGAGCACCAGACATAGCGCCAAGCCCGCAGCACCCGCGTTGATGTGCACCGCCGTTCCACCGGCGAAGTCGATCGCTTTGAGCCGGACATTGATCCAGCCACCCACTTCGCCCGGCGCGGTGAAATCGCTGGCCATGAACACCCAGTGCGCGACTGGGAAGTACACCAACGTCGCCCACAGCGCCGCGAACACCAGCCACGGCACGAACCGCATCCGGTCAGCGACGGCACCGGAGACCAGGGCAACCGTGATGATCGCGAACATCGCCTGGAACGCGACGAACACCGTCGCCGGGATGGTTCCCACCAGTGGTATAGCGACTTTGGCGCCCCCGCTGGCGACGTAGGTCCCGCCGAACAGACCCTTGAGTCCGGCGTGCTGGGCAGGGTTGCCGATCAGGCCGTGCCCGGCGTCGTTGCCGAATGCCTCTGAGTAGCCGTATAGCACCCAGAGAACGCCCACGATCCCCATCGCGGACATACTCATCATTATCATGTTCAGGACACTCTTCGAGCGGACCATGCCGCCGTAGAAGAACGCCAGGCCCGGAGTCATCAGCAGCACGAGGGCGCAGCTGGCAAGCATCCAGGCAGTGTCACCTGTGTCTGGCACGGGGTTCACTCCTCTGTGTCGAGACACGCATCACGATCGGGTGGTGCGTGGGAAAAGAGTGAACAGTGGGTGTTTCGGCCGGAGGCACGGTATGTTTCCGC
>JBHEMR010000173.1:0-8914 GCA_046262495.1 Pseudonocardiaceae bacterium
CCCGGTGCCGGGTTGCGGGTCCAGATCGATGCGCCATTCATCTGGGTGCTCCACCTGGGTGGCCCGGGTGTTCCACGGATGGAACTCCACAGTGCTCATCTGTACCGCCCAGATCACGTCGGCGAGATCGGTGACGCACAACTCGTCTGCGGAGCGCCCGGACGGGAAGTCCACCCGCACTGTCTGCACCCATGGCGGGGCGCCGGCCGGCAGCCGCTTCTGGTGCACCTTGGGACCGGTGACTCCGGTAGGGAACCGGTGCAACATGCATGGACGTCCGCGCAAGGCGCGAACGATGCCGTTACCGACCGCGAGGTAGTAACGCACCAGGTCGATCTTCGTCTCACCCCGCGCGGGGAAATACACCCGCTCTGGGTTGGTGATCCGGACGGTTCGCTGGCCGACCTCCAGCTCGACGGCTGGGGAGCCGCGGGTGCCGGCCACCCGCCGATCCTCAGCGCCGCTTGGCTTTGCGGGCCTTGAGGTGGCTGGCGATCAGCATCACCACAAGTATCGTGCCGGGGGCGATCAGGAAGAAGTCGCCCACGTGGCCCTCGTTGTTCCCGATCAGCATCGCGAACAGCGCAAAGGCGGTGAACCAACCGGCGATCTTGCCGGCGCGCTGGGGGGTGCCATGCCAGCCCCACGCGGCTGACGGCTCCTCGTTCGGGTCCACACCGTGGGTTGAGTGCTCGCCGTGGGTCGAGTCCTGGTCGGCGGGGTGCTGATCAGTGACGGTCACGCGAACATCATCGCATACCACCGCCCGGCCAGCGCAGACTCGCTACCGTGCACGCTTAACAGCGCTGCCATCGGGAACAATGACCTAGATGGACCTGTCAGATCGGCCACGCACGGTACTGCTGCTCGGCAGCACCGGGTCAATCGGTGTCCAGGCGCTGGATGTGATCCAGCGCAACCCCCATCGCTTCCGCGTGGTCGGGCTCGCCGCTGGTGGCGCGGACCCGGAGGCGCTGGCTGCGCAGGTGCTGGCGTCCGGCGCATCGGCCGTGGCGGTGGCCCGCGGCCGGGCGGCGCAGGATCTGCAGCTGGCGCTGTTCGCCGAAGCGCAGCGATGCGGGTACGACCGGGGTGGCTACCGGATGCCTCGGATCCTGGTCGGTCCCGAGGCAGCGGCCGAGCTTGTCATGACCGAGCCCGCCGACGTGGTGCTCAACGGCGTGACCGGTTCCCGCGGCCTGGCGCCGACGCTCGCGGCGCTGCGCAGCGGCGCCATCCTGGCGCTGGCCAACAAGGAGTCGCTGGTGGCTGGGGGCACGCTGGTCACCCGCGCCGCTGCGCCCGGCCAGATCGTGCCGGTGGACTCGGAGCACTCGGCGCTGGCCCAATGCCTGCGCGCCGGCAGCCGGGCGGAGGTGTGCCAGCTGGTGCTCACCGCATCCGGAGGGCCCTTCCGCGGGCGTCACCGTGAGGAGCTCGACGGGGTCACCGCTGAGCAGGCTCTGGCGCACCCGACCTGGCGGATGGGACCGGTGGTGACGGTGAACTCGGCCACCCTGGTGAACAAGGGCCTCGAGCTGATCGAGGCGCACCTGCTCTTCGGCATTCCCTACGATCGCATCGACGTCGTGGTGCACCCGCAGTCGGTGGTTCACTCGATGGTCACCTTCTCCGATGGTTCTACGATCGCCCAGGCCAGCCCACCGGACATGCGGTTGCCGATCGCGCTGGCGCTGGGTTGGCCGGACCGGGTCGCCGACGCCGCCCCAGCCTGTGACTTCGCCAATCCAGCAACCTGGACCTTCGAACCGGTGGACACCGAAACCTTTCCTGCCATTGAGCTGGCCAAAGAGGCGGGGGTCGCTGGCGGGTGCGTTCCCGCGGTGTTCAACGCGGCCAACGAGGAGGCGGTGGCTGCCTTCCTCGAGCGCCGCATCTCCTTCCGCGAGATCGTCGATACGGTGGCGGCAGTGCTGGGCGAGGCGCAGGGGTGGCGGACCGACCCGACTACGGTGGACGACGTGCTGGCCGCCGAGGACTGGGCTCGGAGCAGAGCCAGGGAACTGCTGGGCGGCCGACTCGCCCGGGCCGGTAGGAGCCCAAGGGAAGGAGCGGAGCCGTGACGTTCGTACTGGGGGTAGTGCTGTTTGCGATGGGCATCGGGGTCTGCGTCGCTTTGCACGAGGCCGGCCACATGTACACCGCAAAGGCGTTCGGGATGAAGGTGCGCCGTTACTTCATCGGCTTCGGTCCCACCCTGTTCTCCTTTCGCCGGGGAGAGACAGAGTACGGCCTCAAACTGATTCCGGCCGGTGGGTTTTGCGACATCGCGGGGATGACCGCGATGGACGATCTACCCGATCCGGACGACCGCAAGCGGGCGTTCTTCCGTTTCCCCACCTGGCAGCGGGTTGTGGTGCTGTCCGCGGGTTCGCTGACCCACTTCATCGTGGGCATTGTGCTGATCTATGCGATGGCGGTGTCGACCGGCCTGCCGAACCTCAACCGGGCGCCGGCCCCCGCGGTGGTGGCCAAGGTCAGCCAGTGCCTCGAGGTGCGTGCCGACAATTCTTGCCAGCCGGGTTCCCCCGCGCCGGCCAAGAATGCGGGCCTGCGGCCAGGGGATCGCGTGCTGGCCGTGGCAGGCACGCCGGTGCGTAACTCAACCGACCTGATCGGCGCGATCCAAAGCCGTTCCGGTCCCACCGAGTTCCGACTCGAGCGGGCCGGGCAGCAGCGCACCGTGCTGGTCGACGTGGCCCGGGTGCCGGTCTCGGCGCTGGGTGGCCAGGGCAACAAGCTGGTCGGCGCGATCGGCGTGACACCGCAGCAACCGGACGCCGTGACGCTGCATTACGGCCCGGCGGCCGCGGTTGGCAAGACCATCAGCTTCACCGGCACCATGTTCGCCAACACCTGGCAGGGCCTTAAACAATTCCCGCAGAAGGTCCCTGCGTTGTTCGAACGGATCGGCGGGGAGAATCGACCGGACTCCCCGATCAGCGTGGTCGGGGTCAGCGTGCTCGGTGGCGACGCTGTCGGTTTCGGTGCGTGGTGGTTCTTCCTGTTCCTGCTCTCGGCGTTCAACCTTTTCGTCGGAGTATTCAATCTGCTGCCGTTGCTTCCGCTGGACGGCGGGCATATCGCGGTCAACCTTTACGAAAGCGTCCGCAACGCCATCCGGCGAGCCACCGGCCGCCCCAACGGGCCTCCGGTGGACTACGCGAGGCTGATGCCGCTGACCTATGCGATCGCGATCGTGTTCATCGGGGTGGGTGCTCTAACCATCATCGCCGACATCATCAATCCGATTCGGTTGCACCCATGACGGCACCAATGAGGGGGTTTCCTAATGATGATTGGCATGCCCGCCCTGCCGCCGCCGGTGCTCGCCGAGCGTCGCAAGACCCGGCAGTTGCAGGTCGGCACCGTGGGTGTGGGCAGCGAGCACCAGGTGTCCGTGCAATCGATGACCACTACGCTCACCGCTGACGTCAACGCCACCCTGCAGCAGATCGCCGAGCTCACCGCGGCGGGCTGCGACATCGTCCGGGTGGCCGTGCCCAGTGCCGATGACGCCGATGCGCTGCCCGCCATCGCGCGCAAGTCACGGATTCCGGTGATCGCCGATATCCACTTCCAGCCCAAGTACGTCTTCGCGGCCATCGAAGCCGGGTGCGCCGCCGTGCGGGTCAATCCCGGCAACATCAAGAAATTCGATGACCGGGTGGCCGAGATCGCCAAGGCCGCCAAGGACGCGGGCATCCCGATCCGGATCGGCGTCAATGCGGGATCGCTGGATCCCAAGATCCTGGCCAAGTACGGCAAGGCGACCCCAGAGGCGCTGGTCGAATCCGCGTTGTGGGAGGCGAGCCTGTTCGCCGAACACGACTTTCACGACATCAAGATCTCGGTGAAGCACCACGACCCGGTGATCATGGTGCGGGCTTACGAGCAGCTCGCCGCTGCGTGCGACTACCCGTTGCATCTCGGGGTCACCGAGGCCGGCCCAGCGTTCCAGGGCACCATCAAGTCGGCCACCGCGTTCGGGGCGTTGCTCAGCCAGGGCATCGGGGACACCATCCGGGTATCGCTGTCCGCGCCGCCAGTCGAGGAGGTCAAGGTCGGCCTGCAGATCCTCGAGTCGCTGAACCTGCGGACCCGGCGGCTGGAGATCGTGTCCTGCCCGTCCTGCGGCCGAGCTCAGGTTGATGTCTACAAGCTCGCCGAGGAGGTCACTGCGGGCCTGGAAGGCATGGAAGTGCCATTACGGGTGGCCGTGATGGGTTGTGTGGTCAACGGACCCGGCGAGGCCCGCGAGGCCGACCTCGGAGTGGCCTCGGGCAACGGCAAGGGACAGATCTTCGTCCGCGGCAAGGTGATCAAGACTGTGCCCGAGGCGCAGATCGTCGAGACACTCATCGAGGAGGCCTTCCGCTTGGCGGAGGGTTCTTAGTAGGCGCGCTGAGTGGCAGTCATCCGCCGTTCTGGCACTCTAGGCGGTGTGCTCAAGTACGCGGGTGCGCGGCTGCTGAATGACCGTGACGTGCACAGCGTCCGTGCGGCGCTGGCCACTGACCCGGTGATGTCCTGCATGGTGGCCGCCCGGATCGAAAACGGCGGCCTCGATCCCTGGAGGCTCGGCGGGGAGCTGTGGGGTTTCGCCGATGGTCCGCAAGGCGGGCTGGACGGGCTGTGCTTTTCCGGCGCCAACCTCGTGCCCCTGTGCGGGGGACCGTCGGCGATTCGGGCCTTTGCAGACCGGGCGGCGCGGCGGGCCAGGTGTTGCTCGTCAATGGTCGGACCGGTCGATCAGGTGCTCGGGTTGTGGTCGGAGCTGTGCGAGGGTTGGGGACCGGCCCGCGAGGAGCGTCTGAACCAGCCGCTGCTGGTGCTCGCCGAGCAACCTTGGGTGTCCGCGGACCCGCTGGTGCGGCGGGTGCGTCCCGAGGAGTTGGAGAGCTACCTGCCGGCTGCAGTGGCGATGTTCACCGAGGAGGTCGGGGTCGATCCTCGGCTACCCGACGGTGGAGCCGGTTACCGGGCCAGGGTGGTGGAGTTGATCGCGGCGGGGCGGGCCTTCGCCCGGTTCGAGGGCGGTGAGGTCGTGTTCAAGGCTGAGATCGGGGCGATGTCAGCTACGGTGGGTCAAATTCAGGGAGTGTGGGTGCACCCGGATTGGCGTGGACATGGACTGGCGGCGGGTGCGACCGCGGCCGTGGTGGCCCGACTGCAGCAGATGGGCCGGATCGCCAGCCTGTACGTCAACGCCTACAACCAGCCGGCCCGCGCTGCGTACCGTCGAGTCGGTTTCACCCAGGTGGGATGTTTCGCAACCGTGCTGTTCTGAACAGTCAAGGGGCATACTCGCGCCCGTGTTCCGACTACGTTTGGTAGCCGTCCTGCTGGCGGCACTGATGGCCGTCCTGCTGGCTGGCTGCGGTCTGTTCGGGCCGGATCCGCGCGATGCGGCGGCTGCGTTTCTGGACGCCCTAGCGAGAGGTGACAGTGCCGGTGCCGGGCGGCTCACCGACAATCCAGTGGCCGCCACCGAGCTGATCAGACAGGTCCGCGACGAGCTGAAGCCGCAGCACGTGCAGCTCACGGTAGGCGAGGTTCGTTCCGGCGACCGCATCGCGTCGGCATCTTTCACCGCGGTCTGGGACCTGGGTAGGGGCCGGCAGTGGCGCTACCCAGGCGCCTTCGAGCTGGCGCCTGCCCCCACCACCGACGGTTGGCTGGTGCGATGGACTCCAGCGTTGCTGCACCCGCGCCTGGGCGCGCATCAGCTCGTGACGTTACGCGAGGTATCAGCCGAACCGCCCCCGGTGGTCGACCGCGCCGGGATGGCCTTGCTCACGTCGCAAACCGTGGTCACCGTCGCGGTGGACCGCAGCGCGATCCCGGACCTGACCGGAGAGGCTGCCCAGCTGGCTACTGCGCTGCGGCGTTTCGATCCCCAGATTACCCAGCAGTCGATCATCGCGGCAGCCAACGCGGCCCCGGCGGGACAACCCAGTGCGGTGGCAGCGCTTCGTGAGCCGGACTACGTAGCGGTGCGGGATCAGATCGCCGAGCTGCCCGGCGTGAGCTTCCCCACTCAGCGGCAGCTGCTCGGGCCGGACCGGGACTTCGCCTCCCAGCTGCTGCCGGGCCTGCGCAAAGTAGTCGAGCAGCGGCTCGAGAACGCCGCCGGTTGGCGCATCGTGACGGTGAACGCGATCGGGCAGCAGGTCGAGATCCTCGCCGCCGAGCAGCCACGTCCGGTGTCAACGCTGACTACCACGGTCCAACGCGCCGTGCAGGTCGCCGCCGAACACGCTGTCGACACGGTGCCCAACCCGGCGATGATCGTGGCGGTTCAGCCCTCCACCGGGGAGATCCTGGGCGTCGCACAGAACAGTGCGGCCGACGCGCAAGGCGCGCTGTCACTGACCGGGCGGTTCCCGCCGGGGTCCACTTTCAAGATTGTCACCGCGTCGGCGGCGTTGCAGTCCAAGCAGGTCACGCCGAACTCGCCAGTGGCCTGTCCGGCGACCACGATTGTCGGGCAGCGGGTAGTGTCCAATGACCGCCTCGTCGACCTCGGCACCATGCCGCTGCACACCGCCTTCGCTAACTCGTGCAACACCACGTTTGCCCAACTGGCGGCTCGGCTGGGAACTGGCGCGTTGACCGATGCGGCGCACCAGATGGGCATCGGAATGAACTACGACATGGCCGGCGCCACTACCGTCACCGGCCAGGTTCCCCCTTCGGAGTCGATGGTGCGGCGCGCGGAGAACGGATTCGGGCAGGGGCGGGTGCTCGCCAGTCCGTTCGGCATGGCGCTGGTGGCTGCGACGATCGATGCCGGTGGTCGGCTCCCCACCCCCATTCTGATCAGGGGCATCCCGACGCAGACGGCACTCGGACCGGTACCGCCTGTGCCACGCGATGTCGCCGACGCGGTGCGGGCGATGACGCGAGAAGCGGTGACCGCGGGAACCGCGAGATTCTTGGCGGACCAGGGCCAGCTGTTCGGTACGACCGGGACCGCGGAGGCCGGTCCTACCGGTGCGGATGGCTGGTTCGTCGGCTTCCGCGGTGACGTCGCATTCGCCACTCTCGTCGTCGGCGCTGGCTCATCCGCCCCAGCCTTAGACGTCTCCGGGCGCTTCCTGTCCGCACCCGGTGTGCAGTGACCGGCATAGAGTGGGGACATGCCCGTGCGAACCCCGTTGCGTCCAGGCCGTCAGACACCGATGCGTCCGGTCCCCCCGACGATCCGGCGACCGGACTATGTCGGCAAAGCCGGACCCAGCCCGTGCACCGAACCGTTGATCCAGCCGCCCGAGGTGATCGAAGCAATGCGGGAGGCGGGAAGGATCGCGGCCCAGGCGCTCGCCGAAGGTGGCCGGGCGGTGCAGCCGGGCTTCACCACCGACGACGTCGATCGCGTGGTACACGAGTTCCTGGTCGACCACGGCGCGTACCCCTCGACCCTGGGTTACAGGAGCTTTCCCAAGTCCTGTTGCACGTCGCTGAACGAGGTAGTCTGCCACGGCATCCCGGACTCGACCGTCATCGAGGACGGCGACATCGTCAACATCGACGTCACCGCGTTCATCGGCGGCGTGCATGGCGATACCAATGCCACCTTCCTCGCTGGTGCGGTCACCGAGGAAGATCGGCTCCTGGTCGAGCGCACCCACGAAGCGATGATGCGCGGCATCCGCGCGGTGCGGCCGGGTCGGGCGCTCAACGTGATAGGACGGGTCATCGAGGCCTACGCCAAGCGCTTCGGCTACGGAGTGGTCCGGGACTTCACCGGCCACGGCATCGGCCGCTGCTTCCACGGCAAGCTGGTAGTGCTGCACTACGACGAGCCCTCTGTGGACACCGTGTTGGAGCAGGGGATGACCTTCACCATCGAGCCGATGATCACGCTGGGCACGGTTGACTACGATGTGTGGCCAGACGGGTGGACGGTGACGACCAAGGACAAGGCGCGCACCGCACAGTTCGAACACACCCTCGTCGTCACCGCGGACGGGGTGGAGATCTTGACCCTGCCGTAGTCATGCGCGGTATTAAGCCCCGAGCACTGCTCATCGCCGGCACCACCTCCGACGCGGGCAAGAGTGCGCTGGTGGCGGGGATCTGCCGGTGGCTGGCGCGTCGTGGGATATCGGTGGCGCCGTTCAAGGCGCAGAACATGTCCAACAACTCGGTCGTGACGCCCGACGGTGGGGAGATCGGTCGAGCTCAAGCAATGCAGGCCGCGGCGTGCGGCATTGAGCCCGAGGTGCGGTTCAACCCGGTACTGCTCAAGCCCGGAAGCGACCGCTGCGCCCAGGTCGTGGTGCTCGGCCACGCCGCTGGCACGGTCTCTGCGGCGTCCTACCGGCACCGTAAGCCCGAGCTTCTCGACGTCGTGGTGGGCTCGTTGGCCGCGCTACGAGCCGAGTATGACGTGGTGATCTGTGAGGGCGCCGGATCGCCCACCGAGATCAATCTGCGGGGCACCGATATCGCCAACATGGGATTGGCCCGGGCCGCTGGGCTGCCGGTCCTGGTGATCGGTGACATCGACCGTGGTGGCGTGCTCGCGCATCTGTTCGGCACCCTGGCTCTGCTGTCGGACGCCGACCAAGCGCTGGTAGCCGGATTCGTGATAAACAAGTTCCGCGGCGATCCAGATTTGCTGGCTCCCGGGCTGGCACAGTTGCGGGCGCTGACCGGCCGGCGCAGCTACGGCGTGGTGCCGTTTTGTGATTCACTGTGGCTCGATGCCGAAGACTCACTGGCACACACCGCCGACGGGGTGCTCGGGCAGCCGGGGCCACCTCATGGCACGCAGTGGCTGCGAGTGGCCGCGGTGCGGCTGCCGCGGATCTCCAACGGCACCGACGTCGAGGCGTTGGCCTGCGAGCCCGGAGTGGCGGTCCGCTACGTCACCGAGCCTTCCCGA
>JBHEMR010000174.1:0-18343 GCA_046262495.1 Pseudonocardiaceae bacterium
GTTCCCCGGGAGGCAAAGTAGCCGTTGCCGGTGGAAGTCAGGGCCTCGCGCAGACCTTCCTGCGCGGGGTCGAAGACGTCGTAGTTGAGGGTGAAGTCGGCCACGGATCCCCTCCTCACCGTCTTCGGGCACCTGCCCTCAGAGCGCGGCGAACGCCCCGTCTAGTCTGTTTACACCGACCTGAAGGATGCCATGCTCACCGACCGTACGACGCTCACCCAGTTCCTGATCGAGGAGGGGCGCCGCCATCCGGGCGCGACCGGGGAGCTGAACTCGCTTATTCTCAACGTTGCGCTCGCGTGCAGGGCGATCGCCAAGCGGGTGGCCTACGGTGCGCTCGGCGGTGTCCTCGGGGCCGCGGCGACGACCAACGTCCAGGGAGAGACGCAGCAGAAACTCGACCTGGTCGCCAACGACCTTTTCTTGCGCGCTAACGAATGGGGCGGCTTGGTCGCCGGGATGGTGTCCGAGGAGCTGGAGGCACCGCATCCCATCCCAGAGCGCTATCCGTGCGGCAAATACCTCCTGGCGTTCGACCCGCTCGACGGTTCGTCGAACATCGACGTGAATCTTTCAGTCGGCAGCATCTTCTCGATTCTGCGTGCCCGGAATCCAGGCACACACGCCGCCGCGCAAGACTTCTTGCAGCCCGGTTCGCAGCAGGTCTGCGCTGGATACGCAATCTACGGCCCTTCGACGATGATCGTTTTGACTGTCGGCAGGGGCGTGCACGGCTTCACCCTCGAGCCGCAGCTCGGCGAATTCATCCTCACTCATCCGGGGATTCGGGTCCCGACCGCCGCGCGCGAGTTCGCGATCAACGCCTCCAACAGCCGCTTCTGGGAACCGGCGGTGACGCGCTACGTCGACGAGTGCCTCGCAGGCAGTACAGGCCCTCGCGGCAAGGATTTCAACATGCGATGGGTCGCCTCGCTCGTCGCGGAGACGCACCGCATTCTCACCCGCGGCGGCGTATTCCTTTATCCGCGCGACACGAAGGATCCGGCGAAGCAGGGTCGGCTGCGCTTGCTCTATGAGGCCAATCCGGTCGCCTTCATCGTCGAGCAGGCGGGCGGCTGCGCGAGCACCGGCCGCGAGCGAGTTCTCGACGTCGCACCGGAGGAACTGCATCAGCGCATCGCGTTCATCTTCGGCGCACGTGAAGAAGTCGAGCGCATCGAGGAGTACTACCGCGACCACAACGTAGCCGAGTACGACACGCCGCTGTTCAGTACGCGCGGCCTGTTCCGCACCAACGGTTGAGCGAAAGGGGCGCAGGCCATGTCAGTCAAACATCCGATCATCGTCATCACCGGCTCGTCAGGCGCTGGGACGACGTCGGTGATGCGCACGTTCGAGCAGATTTTCCGGCGCGAGCATGTGAACGCAGCGCTCATCGAGGGTGATAGCTTCCACCGCTACGACCGCACCGAGATGAAAGCCAAGGTGGCCGAGGCGTCAGACCGTGGTGACCACAGCCTCAGCCACTTCGGCCCCGAAGCGAACCTGTTCGAGGAACTCGAGGAGCTGTTCCGGCAGTACGGGGAAAATGGCCGCGGTCGCGTGCGCAAGTACCTGCACGACGATGAGGAGGCGGCGCCCTACGGCCAGTCCCCCGGTACCTTCACGCCGTGGGAGGAGTTGGCCGCCGACACGGATCTGCTGTACTACGAAGGACTACATGGAGCGGTTGCCACCGGCAAGGTTGATGTAGCCCAGCATGTGGACCTGCTGATCGGCGTCGTTCCGGTGATCAACCTGGAGTGGATCCAGAAACTGCATCGCGATAAGTCGACGCGGGGTTACTCCACCGAGGCGGTGACCGGAACGATCCTGGGCCGCATGCCCGACTACGTGAATTACATCTGCCCGCAGTTCTCGCGCACGCATGTCAACTTCCAACGCGTGCCCATCGTCGACACCTCCAACCCGTTCATCGCCCGGACCGTCCCGACGGCGGATGAGTCGATGCTCATCATCCGCTTCGCCGATCCACGCGGCATCGACTTCGCGTATCTCCTTTCGATGCTGCATGACTCGTTCATGTCGCGGGCCAACACCATCGTCTGTCCCGGCGGCAAGATGGATCTTGCGATGCAGCTCATCTTCACACCGATGATCTGGCGGCTGATCGAGCGGCGCAAGCAGGCGCTCGAACACTGATATGGCTACCTGGCCGCGGCCGGAAGACCGGCAGCACACTCTTTTTGAAAGTCGCGTTGGTGACGCTGGCGAAAGAGGCGTACCAGGCTAGGGCGGCGGTCACCATTCCGAGGTAGCCACCCATGGTCGTGATGGCTGCGGCACCCGAGTACGTACCGATGGTCAACAGTATGAACGTCGCGAGCAGGGCGACCAACACCGCGGCCACCGCGCCGGAGACCCGCAGCGACACTACCGCCATATAGGCGGTGAAGATTGTCCAGGCCAGCAGGAAAAGCCCGGTCGCGGACGCCGCGTCCGCGGCGGGCAGACCCGGGACGACGAACTTGACATAGGCGGCGAAGGGCAACCAGAACGCACCGTACGAACTGAACGCCAGCGCGCCGAAGGTGTTCGCCTTGCGGAACTCCCACATTCCCGCCAGCAGCTGGACGAGTCCACCGTAGAACAGGGCCAGCGGCAGCACGACCGGCTCGATCGCCTTGGCGACCAGATCAGCATTGACGCAGCTGAGAACGAACGTGGTCATCGCGAATCCGGCGAGGCCCAGGGGGCCGGGATCAGCGATGTGATCGGTCGGAGGCTCGGTCCGCACCGCAAGCGGCTCGGACACGCTTCGTCCATAGAGGGTCTCTGCCATCACCTGCTCCTTATGTTGTCGCCAGGACTGCTGAAGGGCCTTGGGCCGGAATTAACGGTGCCACGACATGGCGCTGACCCGCCACCGCACGGACCTCCAGTGAGCAACAGCGCGGTGCCGATCACGCCATGGCACCTCGGTGGCCTGGACGGCCGAGCACGTACGCTCACCTGTAGTCAGGTGCGGACAACCGGAGTGCATACGGCACTGTCCCCAATACGAAGCGCCGGTCGAGTGAGCCGGGGAGAAGGAGTGATGTGGCAGCCACTGATCATGCGAGACGGCTTGCGTTGACCGCGGCGAACGCGGCGGCTGGCAAGAAGGCGCACAACATCACCCTGCTCGATGTGTCCGATCAGCTGGTGATCACTGACTGTTTCGTGATTGCCTCGGCGCCCAACGAGAGGCAGGTGCAGGCCATCGTCGATGCCGTTGAGGAGAAGATGGCGGCCGCTGGGAGTAAGCCGGTACGCCGTGAGGGCGCTCGTGAGGGGCGCTGGGTGCTGTTGGATTTCGTCGACGTCGTGGTGCATGTGCAGCATGCCGAGGAGCGGTCCTTCTACGGTCTCGAACGGCTGTGGAAGGACTGCCCGATCATCCCGTTCGTAGCCGATGCCGCCGAGGTGGACGAATCGGTGTGACCTTGACGCAGCTCGTGCTCTGGCGGCATGGCGAAACCGACTACAACGCGGCACAGCGGATGCAGGGTCAGCTCGACTCGCAGTTGACCGCAACCGGCCTCCGCCAGGCCCGTCGGGCGGCCCCGTGGCTCGCGGAGCTGAAGCCTGACGTGCTCGTGGCCTCTGATCTATCCCGGGCCGGGGACACCGCAGCAGTGCTCGCGGCCGAGACCGGGATGCCGCTGAGGATCGACAAGCGGCTTCGGGAAACCCATCTCGGGGCCTGGCAAGGCCTGACCCACGTGGAGGTGGAGGCGCTCCGACCAGGTGGCGTCCAGATCTGGCGGGAGAACCCGCAACTGGCCCCGCCGGGTGGCGAGACCAGGGTGGAAGTAGCTGGGCGTGCGGCGCAGGTGGTTGCCGAGCTCGATGCGGCTGGCCACAGTAGCGCGGTGTTGTGCACCCACGGCGGCCTGATCGCCGGTCTGACGCCGCTGCTGCTCGGCCTGCCAGTGTCGGGTTGGACGGTGTTCGGCGGGATCAGCAACTGTCACTGGACGGTGCTTATCCGCCGGAGTTCTAACTGGCGGCTGTTCTCCTATAACACTGCCGCTCCCGTGTGATCGTGGCCGTCGCCGTCGTCACCGACTCAACCGCATACTTTCCGGCCGGCCTCGCTGAGCGCCGTGGTATCCGCCAGGTTCCCCTGCACGTCCTGGTTGATGGGCGGCACTGGCTCGACGGGGTTCAGCTCGGGCCGGCTGAGCTGGTGGCGGCTCTGGCGCGGCGGGCTTCGGTGACCACGTCCCGACCGACCCCGGGGGAGTTCGAGGCGGTGTACACCGAAGCGATGCGGGCCGGTGCCGACGCCATCGTGTCGGTGCACCTGTCCCGCGCGCTGTCCGGCACCTGGGAGTCGGCCAGACTGGCCGCCGAGCAGGTCGGCACAAAGCGGGTGCGGGTGGTCGATTCCCGTTCCACCGGCATGGGTTTGGGCTTCAGTGTGCTCGCCGCGGCTGCCGTCGCCGCGGATGGTGGCGATCTGGACACCGTGTACGACACCGCTGAGCGGGTCGGCGCCTGTTGCCGGGTTTTCTTCTCCGTGGACACCCTGGAGCATCTGCGCCGTGGCGGCCGGATCGGTTCGGCAGCGGCGCTGCTGAGCAGCGCCCTAGCGGTCAAGCCGCTGCTGCACGTCGACGCGGGAAAAGTCGTGCCGTTGGAGAAGGTCCGCACTGCTGCCCGCGCGCGGGCACGGCTGGTCGAACTTGCGGTGCAGGCAGCGGGAGCTGCCCCGTTCGACCTCGCGGTGCATCACCTCGGTGTCGCCGAGCGCGCTGCGGACCTGGTCACGCAACTGCAAGCTCGACTCCCGCTGTTGTCTGAATGCCTGGTCTCCGAGGTTGGGGCGGCGATCGGCGCGCATGCCGGGCCCGGAGTGCTCGGTGTGGTCGTACTGCCCGGCGGCCTTAAGGTGTAGGTCAGGGCTCACCGGACCCGTCTGTCGATATCGGCGAGAAGTCGTTTCCTTACCACTCGCGTAGCCTGCAACGGGCGAACTCGCTGCTGGGCACCTCTCGCAACGCCACCAAGGTTCTCGGCCCCATTGCCGCCGGAGTCGTGGTGGCGACAGTGGGAGGGGGTTGGGCAGTCGCCGTAGGCGCGCCAGCTTCGCCGAGGCCGCGGTTTGCATGGCTCGGCCGCACTTACCCGCTCAGCACCCGATGGCGCTCGGGTGGGCGCCAGCATGGTGGCTGATCTGCGCGAAGGTTGGGACGTTTCGGCTCTGCGGTGGGCCATGATCGTGGTGGTGTCGATGGCCGGCATCAACTTCATCCTGGCCGGCGTATGGCTCGTACTCGGACCTTCGATCGCCAACGCCACCATCGGCGCCACCGCCTGGGGCCTGGTGCTCAGCGCCAGAGCGGTCGCCCTACTGGTCATGGGCATAGTCATGTATCGGCTCACATTGATCCATCCGCTGCTGGGGCCAGATCGGCGCCGCACTGCCCATGCTCGCACTCGGAACCGGTGTCGCCGTCCCGTGGCTGATCGCTGGCGCGTTTCCTGGCCGGCGCGGGAGCAGCCGTGACCGGATAACCTCGGCTCGTTCGCCACCGTCCCCCTCGGACAGCTCGCCGTCGTTCCCATCGCCGCGCCCTCGGCGCCAACCGCACCGCCCGTCGTCGGCGGACTCCTCGACGCCGCCTTGGCGTTAGGAGCCCTCGCTGCCCCCACCGTCCGCAACATGCGCCACCGCTCGACAGGCACTACGTGACCAACGGCTCTCGCCCTGCTCGACGCCATGTAACGACGCAGACCGGTAGCTTATGGTCGCGGAGTTCGAAGCCAACCTCGGCCACCTCTGCACCCGCGAAGGAATGGCGCGATTTGTCCCCACCCACCCTGTTATCCACAGCTGGCGGGCAAGACCGCCCAGGTGAGGGTGACATCGCCCTAGCGTCGCCCCGTGGCCCTGCTTCCCAGCTTCCCCTCAGCCGACACCGGTGGACCGCAGCGCGTGCGAGAGCGGCTGGTGGGACTGTGCGGTGCTTCCGGTCAGTCGACGGATCCCACTGATCCAGACCCCAGGCATGCCGCCGCCGTCAATGCCGTAGGCCTACCCACCACCTCGCGAGGGGGCCGGCTGGTCCAGCGGTGGGTGCCCGCGCCGCTGCGGGACGCCCGGTGGGAGCCCGACCGGCCGGGAGCGCTGCTCCTTTCCTTGGTCGCGGCGCTGGCCGCGGTGGTCGCCGCGGTCGGGGTATGGCGGGAGCGTCCGGTGCCCGAACCGGCTCCGGTCCTGCCGTTGGTCACCGCAGCCGCGGCGAGGGTTCCGTCGGCACCACCGTCCGGGGAAGCCCATGAGGTAGTGGTCAGTGTGGCTGGCCGGGTAGCCCGCCCCGGGTTGATCCGGTTACCTGACGGCACGCGGGTAGCCGACGCGCTGGCTGCGGTCGGTGGTGCGTTGCCCGGCACCGACCTGATGGGCCTCAACATCGCCCGGCGCCTGTCCGACGGAGAGCAGCTGCTGGTCGGTATGGTGCCACCGCCGGGTCAGCCGGCTGGAAGCGCGGTATCAGCCACCTCTGGCGGGTCTGGGCCGATCGATCTGAACGCGGCGACCCTTGAGCAGCTTGATGGGCTACCCGGCGTTGGCACGGTCACCGCCCAGCGGATCGTGGACTGGCGCACCGCGCACGGTCGCTTCACGTCGGTGGATCAGCTCCGCGAGGTGAGCGGAATCGGACAGGCGCGGTTGAGCCAGCTTAAGAAGCTGGTGCGGGTGTGACCACGGACCCGCTCGCCCCTGTACCAGCGCGGCATGACCTGCGCCTGGTGCCGGCAGTCCTGGTCAGCTGGGCGGTGGTGTTGTCCGGTCTGTACCGAGGATCCCTGGTTGCGGCCGCCCTCGGCGCAGCTGGCCTGGTTCTTGCCGCAGCGGCTGCGCTGTGCGGCCGTTCAGCAGCGGTTCTCGCTGTGGGCGGGGTGACCGCCGCTGTGGCCCTCGTTGTCGGTACGCAGACCTGGCAGGTGGAACATCACCCGCTGCGGTCCGCCGCGCGAAGCGGGTCGGTGACGACCCTGGTGGTGCACCTGCGCGACGACCCACGACCGGTCGCCTCCCCGGGTTACGGCGGCCGGCAACCGCAAATCCAGCAGGTGGTAATACACGCGGAGCTAGAGGCCGCCGTGGTGGCTGGGCGGCAGTGGCGCACCGGTGGTCGGGTGATTCTGCTGGCACCGGCGCACGGCTGGATCGGCCTGTTGCCCGGTCAGCGAGTACGGACCACCGGCCTTCTCGCCGCTCCCAATCGATTCGACCTGACGGTGGCCGTGCTGCGGGTGCGAGGTGAGCCGGACGTACTGTCGGCGCCATCCGCGGTCCAACGAGTCGCCGAGCGGCTGCGGTCCGGGCTGCGGCTAGCGGCCAGGGTCCTTGATCCGGAGCCGGCTGGCCTTCTCCCCGCGCTGGTGGTGGGCGACACGTCGGCGATGATGCCCACTGTCGAGGCGGAGTTTCGCGCCGCTGGGCTCACTCACCTCATCGCGGTGTCCGGCACCAACGTAGCGATCGTGTGCGGGGTCGTCCTCGGGCTCGCCCGGCTGACCGGGCTGGGCGCACGGACGGCAGTGATGCTGGCTGGGCTGACCCTGGTCGGGTTTGTGGTGCTCTGCCGCCCGTCACCGAGCGTGCTGCGCGCCGCCGTGATGGGTGGCGTCATGCTGCTGGCACTGGTGCTCGGCCGTCGCCGCTCCGCCGTTCCAGCACTGTGCGGTGCTGTCCTGGTCCTCCTCCTGGTCGATCCGTCGCTAGGCAACGATCCCGGATTCGCGCTGTCCGTGCTGGCCACTGGCGCGTTGGTGCTGCTGGCCCCGGGCTGGTCGGCGGCGTTGCGCCGGCACGGGGTACCACCGGGAATCGCCGAGGCGCTCGCGGTGCCCGCCGCCGCCCATGTGATCACCGCGCCGGTGGTGGCAGGTCTGTCGGGTCAGGTGAGCCTGGTGGCGATAATGACCAACTTGCTGGCCACCCCGGCGGTGGCGCCAGCGACCATACTGGGTGTGCTCACCGCGGTAGTGGCGGTGCTGCACCCGGGTGCAGCTGTTGTTGTGGTGCATATGGCCGGGCCGGTGGTGAGCTGGCTCGTGGAGGTGGGTCACCAGGGGGCCGCAGTGCCCGACGGTGTGTTGCGGTGGCCCGACGGGGCCTTTGGCGCGCTGTTGCTGGCATTGATCGTCGCAGTGGTGCTGCTTGCCATGCGAGCGCACCGGTTACGAGTTCTCGCGGCGGCCGGGTTGGTGGGCGCCCTGCTCGTGCTGGTGCCGACGAGGTTCGTGTCGCCTGGTTGGCCAGCGCCCGGCTGGGTAATGGTGGCCTGCGACGTCGGCCAAGGCGATGCCGTGGTGCTGGCCACCGCCGAGCCTGGTCGGGCGATCCTCATCGATACGGGGCCCGACCCAGAATCAGTATCGGCCTGCCTCGACCGCCTCGGCGTCCGGCGCCTCGCCTTGATTGTCCTCAGCCATTTGCACGCTGACCACATCGGCGGACTGGTTGGCGCCTTACACGGCCGGGCGGTCAGCGCCGTCGCGTTGGGGCCCGGACGAAGTCCCCCGTGGGCGTTGGCCGAGGTCCTACGGACCGCAGCGGTGGCCCGGGTGCCGGTGGTCGCGCTCACCGCTGGGAAGCGGCTGTCCTGGCCCGGTCTGGTTCTCGATGTGCTGGCCCCCCTGCGCGATCCACCGCCGGTGGGGGATCACCAGGCCGGGGTCGACGGCACCGCGGTGAACAACACCTCGGTTGTGCTGCGGGCGAACACTCCCGCCGGTCGAGTGCTGCTCACCGGAGACGTCGAGCTCGATGCTCAGGCAGACCTGCTGGTCACCCGAACAGATTTACGGGCCGATGTGCTGAAGGTTCCGCATCACGGGTCGCGCTTCAACGCTGAAGAGTTTCTTGCCGCGGTTCGACCGCGAGTGGCGATTGTCAGTGTCGGGGCGCACAACAGTTATGGTCATCCCAGCCAGCATGTGCTCGACGCACTGGCGGAGAAAGGTGCCTCGGTGCTGCGTACCGACTTCAACGGAGACATCGCGGTGGTGGGCAGGCCCAGGCTCCAAATAGTCTCGCGCGGAAACGCGCTACGCCGTCCCTAAGCAGCGCACCGGGATTACTGTCCCAGCCCTTTCGTGACATGAACGACATTGCTCACAACACCCTCGATCAGTCCGCTATGTTGCGGATCACCAGCCTGCGGCGCGGCTGCATCGGGTTTGCCAAAGCTATAGCTAGCGCCATCGGCGCTATGCCGAGGAGTCGTGGGGACTGCGGTAAGACCTCCGGAGCCAGCTGGTTTCGCTGAGGTGGCTACAGCTGTCCGAGCAGGGACGCTTTGCCGCGGCGCCTCTCGCACCGGCGCGCGCCGCACAGGGAGATCCTTCAGAGCCGAACTCCACTGTGGGGACGCGCCTGGCCTCCACGGCGCGGCCTGGCCCGGAGCTGAGAACGAAGCAGTCGAGTTTGCCGCGGGCAGCTGCGTCAACTCCGCGACATTCGGGCTGGCTGCGGTCTCCGTGATCGACCCCATCTCCTCGTCCCCGGTAAGCATCGAACTGCCGTGCAAAACAGTGGCGGACAGTGTTACGGCAGACCCAGCGAACAGCGCACCCAAAGTGCGCGCTGTCGGCCTCCAGGGGATGGGCGACGCGGGCGAATAGCTGCGACCATCGGTCGAGCACGCTCCCTTTCGCAGTACACGGACCGGGCCGTAAGGCCCGTCACCTAAGTCGTCGACACTGTACCTTGCGCTACCGCCGATTGGTGGGATATACCGAGACTGCGAAGAATGCGGCCGGATCAGCGTCGGAGGGCCTCGCGGACGGCCTTGGTGTTCGGCGCCACGGTGGCATGTAATCCGAGGTGTGCTTCGACTGCATCCAAGGTTTTGAGCCCGTCACCAGTGATGAGCAGAACGGTTTCCGCATCGGGATCCAGCTGGCCGCACTCGACGAGCTTCTTCGCGCAGGCCACCGTCACCCCGCCGGCAGTCTCAGCAAAGATTCCTTCGGTACGGGCCAGCAACCGGATACCGGCGACCACCTCAGCGTCGGTGACGTCCTCGATTGCACCTTTGGTGCGGCGGACGGCATCCAAGACATACGGACCGTCGGCGGGCGCACCGATCGCCAGGGAGCGAGCGATGGTGTCCGGCCGGACCGGGACGACCACGTCGCGGCCGGCCTTGAAGGCCGCGGATACCGGTGAACAACCGGTGGCTTGGGCGCCGAACACCCGGTACGGCGCCGGCTGGACCAGGCCGAGCTCCGTGAGTTCCCGAAACCCCTTGTCCACCTTGGTCAGCTGCGAGCCGGACGCGATCGGCACCACGATCTGGTCGGGTAGCCGCCAGCCGAGCTGCTCGGCGACCTCATAAGCCAGCGTCTTGGAACCCTCGGCGTAGTAGGGCCGGACGTTGACGTTGACGAATGCCCAGTCCTCGTGCTCGGCGGCCAACTCGGTGGCCAGCCGGTTAACGTCGTCGTAGGTGCCATCCACCGCGATCAGCACACCGTCGTAGACGGCCGTGGTGAGTATTTTTGCTCGTTCCAGTGAGCAGGGGATGAGCACCACCGATTCCCAGCCGGCCCGAGCGGCCGCGGCGGCTACGGCGTTGGCGAGGTTGCCGGTGGACGGGCAGGCCAGTACTCGAAACCCGAGTTGCCGAGCGGCGGCCAGCGCGACGGCCACAACCCGATCTTTGAAGGAGTGCGTCGGGTTGCCGGTATCGTCTTTGACCCACAGCCGACGAATTCCCAGCGCCTTGGCGAGCCGGTCGGCGCGGATCAGCCGGGTCAGCCCTGGTTGGGTGTTCGAGTGTTCATCGACGTCGGCTGGCACTGGCAGCATCTTGCGATAACGCCAGATCGATGGGGGGCCTGATTCGATGTTCGAACGGGTGATGCGCCCGAAGTCGTAAGCAACCTCCAGCGGACCGAAACACTCGGCGCAGGCGAACTCCGCCGCCAGCGGTGTGCTGGATCCACATTCCCGGCACACGAGCTGGCGTGCCGGTCCCAGATCTAGGCCGGAGGTGGTCATGGTGTCGATCGGTTGGGTGTCGATTGTCGCAGTGTCGATCGAGCGAGTGTCGAGCGTGCCAGCCATCGCGAGGTCTCTCCTCATCTCTCCCGCACGTGCGGGTCGGAATTGGCACCGTGATCGCAAGCGGCCTCGCGGTATGGAGACATGCGCGCGCGCTTGCGTCGGTTGCCGGGGCTTCGTCGGGCCGATCCCTCTGCCCCTCTGGATGAGCTGTATTCGGTTGTACCCTTCACCGTACGTCAGTCAGTACCGACTGCGCAGCCGAGTCCACCATGCGGGAGCTGGCGCTCGTACCACCGCCCGATGCGAGGATGGGCGGCGTGAACTCCGAGCTGGTCCCACCCATGCCGCTGCACTTGATCGTCGGCGAGGAGGAGCTGCTGGTGGAACGGGCCGTGCAGGTCGTGGTAGACGCCGCGCGGCGGTTCGACCCGCAGGTCGAAGCGCGCCGGATACGGGCCACCGATCTGGTACCCGGCGAACTCGACGAGCTGGTCAGCCCGTCGCTGTTTGCACAAGGGCGGGTGGTGGTTTTTGGGGCCGCCCACGAAGCAGGCAAAGACGTCGCCGATGCGGTCTTAGACCATGCGCGCCATCTTTCCCAGGCAGCGCAGGGCATCGTGCTGATCGTCACGCACGCCGGCGTTGGTCGAGGTAAGGCCCTGGCCGATGGACTGCGCGCAGCGGGTGCCGTGGTCAGCGAATGTGCCCGGGTCACCCGTTTCGAGGATCGGGCCGGTTTCGTACGTGAGGAGGTCCAGCGGGCCGGTGGGCGGATCAGCGCGGGTGCGGTCACCGCATTACTTGATGCGGTCGGTTCGGACCTGCGGGAGCTCGCCTCGGCGGCGGCTCAGTTGACCACCGACAGCGGCGGCTGCGTCGACGAGACCGCGGTACGCCGCTATCACCGGGGTCGTGCGGAGGTCACCGGCTTCTCGGTCGCGGAGAAGGTGATGACCGGAGACCGTGCCGGGGCTCTGGAGACGCTGCGCTGGGCGATGCAGCTGGGCGTACCGCACGTCCTCGTCGCCGATGCGCTGGCCGACGCCGTGCGCACGGTAGCCCGGGTCAGCGCCTCTGGCCGCGCTGACCCGTACCGGCTTGCCAGCGCATTGGGTATGCCACCTTGGAAAGTCAAGAAGGCGATGGCGCAGTCCCGCGGCTGGGAGCGCGACGGGCTCGCCCAGGCCATGCAGGTGGTCGCGGCGGTTAACGCCGATGTAAAGGGAGTCGCCGCAGACGCCGATTATGCACTGGAACGTGCGGTGCTCGCCCTGTGTGCCGCCCGCCGCCATTGAACGGCGCGTAACCGACCGCCCGCGGAGCGGCGGATAGCCGACCGCCGCGCAGCGGGGTTACAGGTTGTTGACCCGCGTAGCCATCGCTGACTTGCGGTTCGCCGCCTGATTGCGGTGGATGACGCCCTTGCTGACGGCCTTGTCCAGCTGACGGCTGGCGGTCTGCAACTCGCCCAGCGCACGATCCTTCTCGCCCGAGGCCGCGGCCTCGCGGAACCGGCGGATCGCCGTCTTCAGCGACGACTTGATCGACTTGTTGCGCAGTCGCGCCTTTTCGTTGGTTCGGATCCGCTTCAGCTGCGACTTGATGTTGGCCACGCGGTTACCTTCGATCTCACTTTCGGGAGGGAGTGCCGTCGCGCGGCACGGTGGACGATCGTAACAGCTGGTACCACCGGCCCTAGATGAAACCCTACAAGAAATCCGGTAGGACACCGGGGATGGAAGTACTGAGCAGCCGTGTCCTGCTCCATCCTCGAAATCGCGAGCGTTCGACGGTGTTCTACCGTGACGTGCTAGGACTTGCCATCCACCGCGAGTTTCCTGGCGGCACAGTGTTCGTCCTCGGCGGTGGCTTCCTTGAGGTATCGGGGGAGTCTGGGGTGGACCCGACTCCGGCGACCGCGGTGTGGTTGCAGGTTAGAGATCTCGCGGCGACAGCGGATCAGCTTGTCGAGCGGGGGGTCGAAGTGTTGCGCGAGCCGCGTCGGGAACCGTGGGGTCTGGAAGAAATGTGGATCGCAGACCCAGACGGTTTGCGGCTGGTGATCGTCGAAGTACCAGTTGACCACCCGCTGCGCGTCGACAAGCGGCCCGCGCCTGAAAAATCGGATCAGTAAACCCGATAGGGCAGGAACTTGCCATCCAGCACCAGTCGCACTCGATCGCCCTTGGGGTCTTCGCGACGTTCGAAGGACAGCTCGAAGTCGATGGCGCTCATGATGCCGTCACCAAACTCCTCGCGGATCAGCTCGGCCAGCGTGTTGCCATAGACCTGCACAACCTCTTGCAGCCGGTACACCACCGGTTCGGTGGCATCGACCAGCTCTGCACCGCGCACCGGTGGCAGCTGCAGGGCAGCGACGACGTCGTCGTCGAGGTGTAGCAGGTTACCCACGGCACGGGCCTGTTCGGCGTCCAGCGGCTGCTGGCCCAGCACGGCCGAGGTGCTCCACACCAGCGAACGGTCCAGAGTCTTCGCGATGGTCGTCCACGACACCTGCAGCCGGTACTTGGCGGCCAGCGCGGCGGCCGCCGCTTCCCGACGTCCCAATGTGGGTAGGGGAACAATTGTCACGGTGGATCTCCTCCCGGGAGGTGCTACTCCGGATCCTTCCTGCCCCGCCCGTCGGCGTCACGCCGCCGAGAGCGAACAGCGCCGGTCGGTCCTGGAGAGTGGCCCGGAGCGCGCTGTTCGTGCCATGCGACCATGACGTGATCCCCTGCTGCCATTTGAGGACTGCTGAGTGACCACGTTCGCCGACAAGACGTTCACCCCTCCCGAGCTGATCCGGAATTTCTGCGTCATCGCGCACATCGACCACGGCAAGTCCACCCTGGCTGACCGCATGCTGCAGCTCACCGGCGTGCTCAACGCGCGCAACTACCGCGCGCAGTACCTAGACCGAATGGACATCGAGCGCGAGCGGGGCATCACCATCAAGGCGCAGAATGTTCGGCTGCCCTGGCAGGTCAACGGCGTAGACCACGTTCTACACTTGATCGACACTCCCGGCCACGTCGACTTCACCTACGAGGTGTCCCGCGCGCTGGAAGCGTGCGAGGGCGCGGTGCTGCTGGTGGACGCCGCCCAGGGCATCGAGGCGCAGACGTTGGCGAACCTGTACCTGGCGCTCGAGAAGGACCTGCGGGTCATCCCGGTGCTCAACAAGATCGATCTTCCGGCGGCGGAGCCCGATCGCTACGCCGCTGAGCTGGCGCACATCCTGGGCTGCGAGCCCGATGACGTGCTGTGGGTCAGCGCGAAGACCGGCCAAGGCGTACGGGAATTGCTCGATGTGGTCGTCGCGCAGGTGCCGGCCCCGGTCGGGGACGACAAGGCGCCGACCCGGGCGATGATCTTCGATTCAGTTTACGACTCCTACCGTGGCGTGGTCACCTACATCCGCGTGATGGATGGGCGGATCACCCCGCGGGACCGGATCCGGATGATGTCCACCAACGCCACCCATGAGCTGCTCGAGGTCGGCATTATCTCGCCCGATCAAAAGCCCTGCGACGGCCTGGGCGTCGGCGAGGTCGGCTACCTCATGACCGGGGTGAAGGACGTCCGGCAGTCCCGGGTAGGGGACACCGTCACCAGCGAGCGCAACGGCGCGACGGTGGCGCTGCCCGGCTACCGCACCCCCAAACCGATGGTGTTCGCCGGGCTGTACCCGATGGACGGCTCGGATTACCCAGAGCTGCGCGATGCGCTGGACAAGCTACGGCTCAACGATGCCGCGCTGAGCTATGAGCCGGAGACCTCCGCCGCGCTGGGATTCGGCTTCCGCTGCGGGTTTCTCGGCCTGCTGCACCTGGAGATCACCCGCGACCGGCTGCAGCGTGAGTTCGGCCTCGACCTCATCTCCACCGCACCCAACGTGGTTTACCGCGTGGTCCGCGACGACAACACTGAACAGGTCGTGACCAATCCCGCGGACTGGCCCGATGGCAGGGTCGCCGAGGTATACGAACCGGTAGTCCGCTGCACCCTCATCGCACCATCGGAGTTCATCGGCACGATCATGGAACTCTGTCAGGGCCGTCGCGGCACTCTGCTGGGGATGGACTACCTGTCGGAGTCGCGGGTGGAGCTGCGCTACACCCTGCCGATGGCCGAGATCGTATTCGACTTCTTCGACGCGCTGAAGTCCCGCACCCGCGGCTATGCCTCGATGGATTACGAGGAGGCCGGCGAGCAGATTGCCGACCTGGTGAAGGTGGACATCCTGCTGCAAGGTGAGCCGGTGGATGCGTTCTCCGCGATCGTGCACCGGGAGGCCGCCTACGGCTACGGCACCTCGATGGCGACGAAACTGCGTGAGCTCATCCCGCGCCAGCAGTTCGAAGTGCCGATCCAAGCCGCGATCGGTTCCCGGATCATCGCCCGGGAGACCATCCGCGCCATCCGCAAGGACGTGCTGGCCAAGTGCTACGGCGGCGACATCACGCGCAAGCGCAAACTGCTCGAGAAGCAGAAGGAGGGTAAGAAGCGGATGAAGACGATCGGGCGCGTCGAGGTACCCCAAGAAGCCTTCGTCGCCGCCCTGTCCACCGACGACTCGATGAAGTCCGCCAACAAGAGGCCGTGATCACGGAGATCGCGACGCGATGCCCGATGACGGTCATCGCTACGAGCTCATCGACGCTCGGGGACGCTACGTCGAGGTTGCGAGTGTCTGCGGGGACGAGAAGTTCACCACCGAGCGGCCATTCTCGATCACGATTGTGCCGGCTCGACTGCTGGACGGTCTGCGCCCGTAGCGCTACTCGCCGGGCTCCAGCGTGAAGACGATCTTGCCGGCGGTCTCGCCGTCGAGCATCGCCTTGAAGCCGCGCTCTGCGTCGGACATCGGCAGCTCAGTGCCGATCTGCGGACGCAGTCCCGTGATGTCTAAGAAGGCCAACAGGTCACGTAGTTCGTCGCGGGTGCCCATGGTGGAACCCACCATTCGCAGCTGCAGGAAGAACAACCGCTGCAGTTCAGCACGGTCGGCGTCGCCGCTGGTGGCGCCGCTGCAGACGATCACGCCTCCCGGTTTGAGTGACCTCGCTGAATGTGACCAGGTGGCCTTGCCGACCGTCTCGAACACCGCATCTACGCGTTCGGGCACTCGAGCTCCGGGTTCGAACGCTTGGTGCGCGCCCAGCGAGTGGGCCAGCGCACGCTTTTCCTCGGTGCGCCCGATCACCCAGACCCGCATCCCGGCAGCCCTGCCGAGCTGTACCAGGGCGGTGGACACCCCGCCGGAGGCGCCCTGCACGAGCATGGTCTGGCCGCCTCGCAATCCGGACTTCACGAACAACATCCGGTATGCGGTGAGCCAGGCAGTGCCCATGCAGGCCGCTTCGGAAAAGGTCAGCGACGCTGGCTTGGGCACCACATTGCGCGACGGCACCACGACGGTGTCAGCGAAGGTGCCCGGCAGCTTTTCGGTGAGCAGTGTGCGACGTGGATCCAGGGTCTCGTCGCCGACCCAGCCAGGACTGGTCACCACCGGGTAGATCACCACCTCGGCGCCGTCGGCCAGGACACCAGCGCCGTCGCATCCCAGAATCATCGGGAATTGGTCGCGTTTGATACCCACCCCGCGCAGCGTCCACAGGTCGTGCATGTTCAGGCTGGCTGCTTTGACAGTGACCGCCGCGGCGCCCGGTGGCACTTCTGGGTCGGGACGGTCTCCCATCCGCAGTGAGGCCAGCGGGTTTTCGGAATTCGGTTCGGTGGCATAGACGGCGAACATGACGCCCAAATGTAGTGCCGCCCATCGGGTCGTACGCCGGAGGCGGGCTATCCTGCGGCTGTGCTCGAGGTGCTGTTCGGCGTGCTCCAATGGTGGGACGGGGTGGAGCTGTGGCTCACCCAGCTTGGGCTCGCACTGCAAGTGGCCCTGCTCATGCTGGTGTTACTGCCGGCCTGCTGGTGGGCCGCCCGGGTCCTCGACCGGGCTATTGGCGTGATCTTCGAGCGGCTCGGGCCCTGCAATGCCGTGGACGCGGAGGATGGGCAGGAGCCGCGATGAGCTCCCACCGCCGGGTCAGCGCCGCGTTGATCGGGCTGCTCGTATTGGTGACCATCGGCTGGGTGGGGCGCCATGCGCTGACCGACCCCGCTGCGCCGCCTAGCGGTGGCCAGCCCGTGGCGGTCGCCTCGGCGGCTGGCCTGCCGGTACAAACTTTGTCACAGCTACCGCCGCAGGTCAGGCAGGAGTGGCAGCTGATCCAGCACGGTGGCCCATTTCGGTACCGGCAGGACGGGGTGGTGTTCGGTAACCGGGAGAGGCACTTGCCGCCACGGCAGTTCGGCTTTTACCACGAATACACCGTCCCGACGCCGGGAGCGCATGACCGAGGAGCCCGGCGCCTGATCACCGGCGGTGCGACCGAGCTGTACTACACCGGCGACCACTACGTGTCGTTCGTCGTGGTCGATCCTCAGCGGTGAGGTGAATGCTGCACTATGTCCCCGATGCCGCTCGTGCGCTGGAGCAGGCCCGCGCACGGGGAGCGCTGGTGCATCTGCTGGGCCCGGTGACGAGTAAGGCAGAGGCGCTTGACGCGATCGGCGCCGCTTTGAACTTCCCGGCCTGGTACGGCCGCAATCTCGACGCCCTGCAGGACTGCCTCGCTGACCTATCCTGGCAGCCGACCGGTGAGCACGTGCTCATCTGGACCGGCCACCGCCAGCTCGAAACCGCAGACCCCGACGGCTATTGCGCCATCCTCGCAGTGCTCGACGCTGCATCCCACGCCAACCCGCAACGCCCCTTGTCATTTCTGCTTGAGGATGACTGATCCCGCCCCTTCGAAACCGATTGGCGGCTGTGACTACCAGGACGGTGGACGCTTTTCGACGAAGGCGCGGATGCCTTCCTGAGCTTCTGCTGACGCGAAGCGGGCTACGGACAGTTCGAGCATCGCCGGGAAGTTCCGCGTCATTGTCGGTGCGTGCAGCAGCTGTTTGGTCAGAGTCAGCGCCTCGGGCGCACCCTTGACAAGCATTGCGGTGTAGCGGTCGACTTCGGCGTTGAGCTGATCGGCCGGTACCACGCTACTGAGCAGGCCGATAGCGGTCGCCCGGGCAGCGTCGAAGGTCTCGCCGGTGAGAAACAGCTCGTGCGCCGAGTGGGGCAGCAGCCTGGGCAGCACGGTTACCGAGATCACCGCGGGCACCACACCGAGGCGCACTTCGGTGAACGCGAACGTGGCCCCCTGCGCGGCAACGGCGACATCGGCCGCCGCTACCAGACCGATCCCGCCGGCGCGGGCGTGCCCGGCGAGCCTGGCGACGACT
>JBHEMR010000175.1:0-17833 GCA_046262495.1 Pseudonocardiaceae bacterium
CGCTGGCGGCATTTGTGGTGTTCACTAACACCTTCTCCGCTACCTGGGGCCCGGTGTTGTGGGTCATGCTGGCCGAGATCTTCCCGCTCGCCATCCGGGGGTCGGCGATGGCCATCGCCACCCTCTTCAACTGGCTGGCCGTCTTCCTCGTCTCCCTGACCTTCCCGGGCCTTACCGCACTCGCCGGTGCCGGCACCGTCTACATCGCTACGCCGCGGCCGGTGTCGTGATCTTTCCGATCGTGTGGTGGATGGTGCCCGAAACCAAGGAACGCAGCCTGAATCACTGGAAGCGAAGTTTCGCAACAGTCTCCGACCTCGCGACCTGAAGTCCCAGTCGCCGCGTCCCGATCGGAGAGCCGCCAGTGAGAAGAAGGGACTCGCACCAGAGAAGCATGGATGCCCAGGCCATCGACCTGGGCATCCACGGTGGAGGTGCCGGGAATCGAACCCGGGTCCTCCGTCGCCTCGTCAGGGCTTCTCCGTGCGCAGTCCGCTAAGCCTCTACTCGGATCCACCGGTCACGCGGACCAGCCGGTGTGACGATCCCAGTCGCTGTAGGTGTCCCATCCAGACCCCGCGACCGGGCCTGGCGGTAAGTCCCCTTACTGGTGCCGGGGTCCGGGGCGGGGACACCCCCGGTCCGACACAGTCGCTACTCGCTCAGGCGGCGAGGGCGAACTGGCGCTGACTAGAGTCGGCGCTTATTGGTGTGCGATGACGCTTACGGTGGTCTCTCGCCTGCACCGGCACGCTTCCCACTGACTCAACGTCCAGAGTCGAAACCGTTCACCCCCTTGGCGGGCTGGCTAACCACCCTAGCGTAACGCCTGAACGTCTAGTCTTCATCCCGATAACCAGCAACGCCGAGCTGCAGTAACCGGGCGGGCGTGTCGTGCACCACCGCGCGTAGGAAAGAAACCCCTAGCCGGTCATCGGCGGCTGCCCAGTCCGCCACGGCCCGCAGCTGGGTGGCGTAGTCGTAGGGGATGTTGGGGAAGTCGGTACCCAGGGCGATCCGATCGGCCACGTCGACCAATTGTGCACTCCAGTCCGACGGCAAGGGGGCGACCGCCTCGGCGAAGGGCACCCCGACCATCGTCGTATCCAGGTGCACTTTGGGGTAACACCGCACCAGGTTCAGCGCATCGCCGTAGTCGGGCAGCCCGGCATGCGCCAGCACCGCGACCAGCCGGGGATGAGCAGCGAGTACCTCACCGAATACGTCCAGACCGGTGTAGGGCCCGGCGGCGCCCGGCCCGTGCCCGCAATGCACGACAACAGGGACGCCCGCTTCAGCCAGTAGCCCCCACGCCCCGTCGAGCAGCGCGTCCCGCGGGTCGAAACCACCTACCTGCACGTGCACCTTGACGCAACGCGTGCCAGCTGCCAGCGCTCGCGCCAAGTATTCGACAACACCCGGTTCGGGATAGAGCGTTGCCGTGAGTACAGCCTCCGGCACGGCGCCGGCGAATTCGGCGACCCAGCTGTTGAGCCAGACCGCCATGCCAGGTTTGTGCGGGTAGACCAGCGGCGCGAACGTCCGTACGTCCATCGCGCGCAGCACCGCGACACGATCGTCCTGGGGTAGCCGGTAGTGCACCGGCCAGGGAGTGCCGTAGTGCTCTGCCACCTGGTCGAAGAAGGCCCACACTTTGGCCATCACCTGATCAGGCAGAAAGTGCACGTGCAAGTCGATCAGTCCGTCCAGGCCCAGCGCGGCGGCCCACGCCGCCACATCGGCGTCGTCGACGGGCGGCGCGGTCACCGGGTCGCGGCTCACTTACCCCATGCCCTTGGCGCGCCGCCCCAAAGCTCGCGCCACCTCGCGATTCGCGTCACGCTTGGCCAGGTCGGCGCGTTTGTCATAGGACCGCTTGCCGCGGCCCAGCGCGATCTCGACCTTCACCTTGCCCTCGGAAAAGTACATTGACAGCGGCACCAGCGCCAACCCGCTCTCCCTCGTCTTGCCGATCAGCCGAAGGATCTCCTTGCGATGCAGCAGCAACTTGCGGGTCCGTCGAGGCTCGTGGTTAGTCCAACTGCCCTGGGTGTACTCCGGGATGTGCAAGTTTCGTAGCCACACCTCACCGTCATCGACGCTGGCGAAGGCATCGGTCAGCGAGGCGCGGCCGGCACGCAGCGACTTCACCTCCGTGCCGGTGAGCACGATGCCCGCCTCGTAGGTGTCCATGATCTCGTAGTCGTGCCGGGCTCGCCGGTTCGAGGCGATCACCTTGCGGCCGTGCTCCTTCATGGCGGCCGCATCATGTCCGCACGTAGAGCCGCAGCGTCAAGTATCCGGTCAGAGCGGCGACCACCGAGCCCACCAGCAGCAGGATCGGCGCGACCGAGAAGATGTCCGCGTAGCCAATCCGCGGCACGATCGCCGCCTCGAAAACACCAGCCAGCACTCGGTCGACGAAGGCGACCTTGCCAATCACCAGACCCACGATCGCCAGTACGCCCCCGACCACGCCAGCAACCACCGCCTCAAGGAGGAATGGCAGCTGGGTGTACCAGCGCGACGCACCGGTCAGGCGCATCACGCCAACCTCGGCGCGCCGGGTGAACGCCGAGATCTGGATCGTGTTGGAGATCAGCAGCAGCGCCGCCAGAGCCTGAATCAGCGCGATCACAAAAGTGGCGTTGCGCAGTCCGTCGAGGGCCCGGAACAGCTGTCGGAGATACTCGCCCTGGTCAGTGACCCGATCCACGCCGGGACGCCCGGTGAACGCCTTGGCGATGGAAGGAAACCGCGCCGGATCGGACAGCTGAACCCGCAGCGACGCTGGCAGCGCCTCGGGTCTGGCCAGCTGTAGTAGCTCCGGCTGACCCTGGAAGATCCGCTGGAACCGCGCGAAGGCGGCCTGCCTGCTCTCGAATATCACGGTCTGCACGCCGGGAGCGGACTCCAGCTGCCCGCGCAGGGCAGAGCAGGTACTCGACGTGCAACCGGGGTCATTCGCGCTGATGTCGGCGCTGAGATACACCACAGTCTCGACCCGCTGGTAATAGTCCTGCTGCATCCGGTCGATGGTGCGGACCACGAGCAGACCCCCGCCGAGCAGGCCGAGTGAGATCGCCGTAGTCAGAATCATCGCCACGGTCATCGTGACGTTGCGGCGCAGGCCGGTGACGACCTCGCTGAACACGAAGCTGGCGCGCATGGGCAGTGGACATTCCTCGAGTCGGGGACGGTGGGCTCAGAGCAGGTCTCAGCGGCTGACTCCGTACACGCCGCGGCTTTCGTCCCGGACGACTTGTCCGAGGTGGAGCTCCACGACGCGGCGGCGCATGGAATCGACGATCGTGTGATCGTGGGTGGCCATCAGTACCGTGGTGCCGGTTCGATTGATCCTTTCCAGCAGCAGCATGATCTCGTGGCTGATGTCGCGGTCCAGGTTTCCAGTGGGCTCGTCGGCCAGCAGCACCAGCGGCCGGTTGACGAAGGCTCGGGCGATCGCCACCCGCTGCTGCTCCCCGCCGGAGAGCTCATGCGGCATCCGGTCCGCCTTGCCCTCCAAACCGACCAGCTCCAGCACCTCGGGCACCACCTTACGAATGGTGTGGCGGGGCTTGCCGATCACCTCCAGAGCGAAGGCAACGTTCTCGGAGACCGTCTTGTTGGTCAGTAGCCGGAAGTCCTGGAACACGCAGCCCACCCGCTGCCGCAGCTGCGGGATGCGACGTTGGGACAGCCTGCCGACGTTGAGGTCAGCCACATAGACGTCGCCGGTGCTGGCCACCTCCTCGCGCAGCAACAGGCGCAACAAAGTGGACTTGCCCGATCCGGACGGTCCAATGAGAAACGCGAACTCTCCCTTTCCCACCGCGACTGTGACGTCATCGAGAGCGGGTCGGGTAGAAGTCCGGTAGGACTTGCTGACGTGCTCGAGTCGGATCACGAGCGGCGAGTCTACTCATCCAGGCCGGGTACTTGCCCGGCGCCACGGCGAAGGCGAGCCTGCGAATTTCAACTGGGTTTCAGCCGGCGACCCGTGCCTCCTGTTGACGACGCCACCGGATACCGGATTCGAGGAAGGCGTCGATGTCCCCGTCGAGCACCGCGGTAGGGTTGCCCACCTCGTGCTCGGTCCGTAGATCCTTGACCATCTGGTAGGGATGTAGCACGTAGGAGCGCATCTGGTTACCCCACGAGCTGCCCTCGCCCTTGAGCGCGTCCATCTCCGCCTGCTGCTCCTGGCGCTTGCGCTCCAGCAGCCGGGACTGCAGTACCCGCATCGCCGCAGCCCGGTTCTGGATCTGCGATTTCTCGTTCTGGCAGGACACCACGATTCCAGTCGGCAGATGGGTGATACGCACCGCCGAATCAGTAGTGTTGACGCTCTGCCCACCGGGTCCGGAAGATCGAAAAACGTCGATACGAATCTCATTCTCCGGGATATCGACATGGTCGGTGGTTTCGGTCACCGGAAGCACCTCGACGCCGGCGAAGGATGTTTGCCGGCGGCCCTGGTTGTCAAAGGGTGAGATCCTGACCAGCCGGTGGGTGCCCTGCTCGACCGACAGCGTGCCGTAGGCGAAGGGTGCCTTGACCACGAACGTCGCCGACTTGATGCCAGCTTCCTCTGCTGGCGAGATGTCGTAGACCTCGGTGGGGTAACCGTGTCGCTCGGCCCACCGCAGGTACATCCGCATCAGCATCTCGGCCCAGTCCGCCGCGTCCACCCCGCCGGCCTCCGAGCGGATCGTCACCAGAGCGTCGCGTCCGTCATACTCGCCGGCCAGCAGAGTCCGGATCTCCAGCGAGGCGATTTCCCCGCGCAGCCGGTGGTGCTCGGTCTCAGCCTCGCTGCGAGCGCCCTCGTCGGCGCCTTCTTCGGCCAACTCGTAGAGCACTTCCACGTCATCCAGCCGCTGCCGCAGCCCCAGCACCCGCCGAAGGTCGCCTTGCAGGTGAGCGAGTTTGCTGTTGACCTGTTGGGCATGGTCAACGTCATCCCACAGGTCGGGGCGCCCGGCCTGCTCTTGCAGCTCGGCTACCTGAGTCCGCAACCGGTCGATGTCCAGCACAGCCTCGATCCCGGCGAGGGTGCTGGCTAAATCTTTGAGGTCGGCGGCTACATCGGCGTTCACGTCGAGCCAGCGTAGTCGCCCCGCTACTCAGTCCGTGGGGATGGCGTCGAGCAACTTGAGCACGGCGCGCCGGTGCGCCACCGTGAAGTCCGCGACGGCCTTGGTGTAGGGGCTGGTGGCAGCTTTCGCGTCAGCCCTGGCCTCGTCTAGATAACCGAGGTAGACGGCCCGGGCGCTGCTGATCAGGCTGACGCGCTGCTTGGCAGTGAGCTGCCCGGCGTGCACCAGGCGCAAGAGCAGCGGACTGCGTAAATTGTCCGACCCTGAGGCGGAGTTCAGCCAAGACTTGAACGCCCGCTTGCCGGCGGCAGTGAGCACGTACTGCTGGCTGGACCGCGCTCCCCTCTTTCCGAGCCGCAGCAGGCCGGCCTCGGTGAGCACGGGCAGTTCCCGGTAGACCTGGCTACGGGTGACCCCGAAAAACGCCCCGAATCGCTCAGCAGCCGCGGCGACCAGTTGGCCACCGGTCATCGGGCCCGTGTGCAGCAGGCCGAGCAAGGCGGCCGACGTGGCGTTCAGGTCGCGCATCCACCCACGGTGCCACGGCCGTCAGGAGCCTGTCCACAGTGGTCATCGATGACTGTCCACTGTGGCATTCACCAGGACGCACCACGTCCGCAGCGCTGCCTCGCACGTCACTAGTCAGACAAGCACTCATCGAGGAGCTGGCCGCCGTCCTGCTCGGCTGACCAGCGCAGGCTTCTACGAATCGCCGGCAAAGTCGCGGATCCGCTCGACGAGCCGGACCCGGTCGGCGGCAGATCCGGCGATTGGGGTCACGTTCAACGTCGTGACGCCTGAGGCGCGCAGCACCTCCAACCGCTCACGGACGTAGCCCGCGGGACCGATCAGCGAGCTGCGGCGAACCAGCTCGTCAGGCACCGCAGCGGCTGCGTCGTTTTTCCTGCCCGCCAGATAGGAATCCTGAATCGCCTGAGCTTCCGCCTCGAACCCGTAGCGGCAGGCCAGGTCATGGTAGAAATTGCGGCCCTTCGCACCCATGCCGCCGATGTAGAGCGCCAGTATCGGACGGATGGCGTCGAGCACCCCGGTAGCGATGTCGGCGTCGTCGATGATGGCCAGCGGGGTGGTCACCACGACGTCAAGGTCGCCTAGCGACGGGTCTCGCTTGACCCGTCCCACAGCCAGCGAATCGCCCCATACTTCGGCGGCCCGCTCGGGCAAGTAGAAGATCGGCTGCCAGCCCTCGGCGATCTCCGCGGCCATCGCCACGTTCTTCGGCCCTATCGCGGCAATGATGATCGGGATGCGTTCCCGCACCGGGTGGTTGATCAGCTTCAGCGGCTTGCCCAGCCCGGTGCCACGCTCCGCGGGAAGCGGGATCTGGTAGTGCCTGCCCTGATACTCCAGCCGCTCGCGACGCCACACCTGGCGACAGATCTCCACCAGCTCCCGGGTGCGACCCAGCGGTGCGGTGTAGGGCAGCCCGTGAAAGCCCTCGATCACCTGGGGGCCCGACGCGCCGAGCCCCAGACTGAACCGACCGCCGGAGACGTAGTCAAGCCCCGCCGCGGTCATCGCCGTCAGCGCCGGGGTGCGGGTGTAGATCTGCAGGATCCCAGACGCGATCTGCAGCCGCTCGGTGCGCGCGGCGATGAATCCCAGCTGGCTGACCGCGTCGAAGCTGTAGGCCTCCGGTACGAACACGATGTGAGCCCGGCCTTTTCGTAGTCGGCCAGCTCCGCGATGGTTTCGGCGAAGCTACCGCTATGGCCCAAGACCGTCCCGATGCGCACCGTGCTCCTCCTCGCTCAAAGATAAGCAGCCTTCCAGGCATGGCTACCACCGAGTGCGGGTAACGTCCGGTACCGCTGGAGACGGTGCTGAGGAGGAATTTTCAACGTGAGCTCTCCCGACCAGATCACCACTGAGCCCATCACCCTCGACGATGCGCGCAAGCTGATCGCGTCGGGTGCCGCCGTGCTGGTGGACGTCCGTGAGCAGCATGAATGGGACGCTGGCCACGCCCCGGAGGCCGTGCACATGCCGATCGGCGAACTCGATGCCGCGGCGTTGCCACCCGATGTGCAGATCCTTACCACCTGCCGTTCAGGCGGTCGGGGAGCGCGAGCGGCCGTGGCGTTGCGTGCGGCGGGAGTGCCAGCGCGGGACCTGGCCGGCGGGATGCGCGGTTGGCGGGACGCCGAGCTGCCACTGGAGTCGTCCGACGGCGGACCCGGCACCGTGACTTGACCCCGTTACGAGCGTAACCGCGGCCGTAGACCGTCGACTGCGGCGGTTAACCCGTCACATTCGATCCGGGCAGCGAGTGCCCGGGCGCAGCCGGCGAGTCCTGCGATGTCCAGGCCGTGCGGGGGCTCGCCAGCGTAAGGATCGATGCCGTCTGCGCCGCGGCGCAGCAACGCCACCGCGCCCTTCGCGTTGCCCCGCTGTGCATGAGTCAGGCCCACCGCGAGCTGCGCCAGGCCTTGCCACATCGGCCGGTGCTCCCCCGAAGTCGCCTTCCACAGTCCCTCGAACACCTCATGAGCGTGAAAGGGATAGCCATCGTCGATCAGCCGCTGGGCTTGCCGGACCGCGTCATCCGGGTTGAGCACGACATCCTCGGCAACGCGATCCACCCCCTGCGCGCCGTGCGCCAGCGGTCGGCCCTGGGCGTCTCGGGGACGGGCGTTGCGAGCCCGGCCGCTGGGATCCCGATCCCGGCTGTCCATCCTTCCCATGATGGCCCGCCGACGCGCCCCTGGGATAAGAATCTCCGCCAGACGCGGGCAGGATAGGTACATGGACCACCACGGCCGCCGCGAGTACACCGACCGGATCCGGCTGGGCGGCTCCGCGCTGCCCGTCGTCAGTCCGGCCCGGCTCTACGTCTGCGGGATCACTCCTTACGACGTGACCCATCTCGGGCATGCCAGCACGTTCGTCTGGGCTGATACGGCCGCTGCCGTGCTTCGCCTGGCCGGCGCGGAGACCGTAACGTGCCGCAATGTCACCGACGTCGACGATGTACTGACCCGGGCCGCCGTGCAGCGCGGTCGGCACTACGACGAATTCGCGCTGGAACAAGAGTACTTGTTCGGCAGGGATATGGCCGCCCTGCGGGTACGCCGGCCCGAACACGAGCCGCGCGCGCGTCACCACGTCGGGCGAGTCGTGCAGTTGGCTTCGGCGCTGCTGACCACTGGTCACGCCTATCACTGCGACGGTGCGGTGTACTTTCGGGGCGCCGACGTCCCGACCAAGACTGGACTGACGATGGAGCGCGCCATCGAACTCGCGACCGAATTCGGTGATCGGCTCGACGATCTGAACCGGGACGACCCCTTCGATGTCCCGGTATGGCGGCCGTCTGCCGACGACCAGCCCGGCTGGCCCAGCCCGTGGGGTCGCGGCCGGCCCGGCTGGCATGCGGAGTGTGCCGCCATCGCGCTGGGCATGCTCGGCCCGGCGGTGGACATCCTGGGCGGCGGCGCCGACCTGAGCTTCCCGCACCACGCATATCAGGCCGCCATAGTCGAGGCAGCCACCGGCGTCGGGCCCTTCGCCCGAGCCGAGTTTCCGGTCGGCACCGTCACCGTCGATGGGGCGAAGATGGCCAAGTCAACGGGCAACCTGGTGCTGGTCTCAGATCTGCTCGGCCACCATCCCGCTGCGTCGGTGCGGCTGCTGCTGCTCAACCGCCCATGGCGGCAGACCTGGGACTTCCGTCCCAGTGACATTGCTGTCCAGACGAATCAGCTTGATCGGCTGTACTCAGCGGCTGGCGCGGCACGCAGCTCACAAGCCGCGGCGGCCGCCGTCACTGCTGCCCTCGTGGATGACCTGGACGTCCCCGCCGCGCTCGCTATCGGCGAGGAGTCGGGTGGTAACGCTGCGCGGCTGGTGCTGCGCACCCTCGCCCTGGACTGACCATGACACGTACGCTCATCCTGCTCCGGCACGCGAAGTCGGCATGGCCGGCGGACACTCCCGACGCTGCCCGACCACTTGCCACACGCGGACTGCGCGACGCCTCAGCCGTCGGCCGCTGGCTGCGTGCGCAAGCGTACAAGATCGATTCTGTGGTGTGCTCTCCCTCGGTCCGGGCTGTACAAACCTGGGACCTGGCGACCGTCCAATTGGCTGCGATACCCCAAGTCAGCTACGACGAGCGGGTTTACGGCGCGTCAGCTCACGAGCTTTTGGCGATTACCCAGGAACTCCCGCGCAGTGCGTCAACGGCAGTTTTGGTGGGCCACAATCCTGGGCTCGAGGACTTCCTGACACTGTTGACCGGAGTGGCCGAGGTGCTCAAAACGTCTGCCATCGCCGTCATCACCACACCGTTTAGTTGGGACCAGTCCCGCCCACGTTCGGGGACCGTAAAAGTACGGGCTACCCCGCGTGGTTGACGAGCTTGCTGCAATGCCGCCTGCGGGACCGTACGCTCGTGATCAGCGGTTGGTTCGAGGTGGGAGGCGAGCGGACAGATGGCCACGATGAGTAACGGACGGGTAGCGGCGCGCGAGGCACGGATCGCGGCCCGGCCGCCGGAGGTGATGTTCGCACCTCTGTCTGAGCAGCTCTCCAACATCCGGCGCTGGAACGAAGAGCGACGGTGGGGCTTGAGCGCCAGTGATCTCCACTCGGTCGACCTCACTCCCCGAGCCAGGAACTATCCCCTCGTCGTTGACCTCATCGCGGTCTATCTGCGCGATAACGCGGAGATGAATGGTGTCCAACGCACCTGTCATGAGCTGTGGACGGTGGCCGCCGCGCAGCAGCCGCACAGCTGGTCCTGGGATTGGTACAGCGACAGGTGGGAACAGCGCCCCAAGCCGGTGCGGTTGATCGCCGGTGTCGTCCATCGGCCCGGCATCCGCCGGGTAACGGTTGACCTAGCGGCTCACTTTGAACCAGGCCGCTACGTTCGACCGAGCGCGTTGCGCAGCCTGGACTCGGCGCACGCCGAAATTCTTGCTGCAGCTGCACACTTTCCGCGATGGATCCGGGCCATGGACGGCAAGAACGTCCCCTACACGTGGCTATCGGGCTACGAGTTGCTGATCCGGGAACGTCCGACCCCATGGCGGCTGCCCGCACTGAGCTGGAGCAACTTTCGCCACACCGTGAGCCTCACCGCTGGATGGGCGAACCACTCGTATAGCGGCTGGGCCTCCCCCGTCTGTATCAGCTGAGCGTCACCCGAACGTAGCGCGTTGTAACGTTTGACCCCATAGTGATGCGACAGGCATCTATCCTTGCGCTGTGACAGTCCAAGGGGGTATCCGCACGCTGCCGGTCTGGTCCATGGCGTTGGGTCTAACGCTCATCGCAGGCTGCACCGCCTCGCCAGATCAGAGCCAGCAGAATCCCCGGGGCTTCCCGGCCGACTGCACACGCACGATCAGCCAATCCGACGACGTGCGCCCAGCCCTGGAAAGCGCTTCGCCGGGCAATACTTTATGTTTCACCGGCGGTAACCTCACCGACGCTGACCTGACGATAACTAGATCGGGCACGGCCGACTCGCCGATCAGGCTCATCGCCGACGGCGCCACCGTCGACAATGTACATGTCAGCGCCGACCACATCCTGATCGAGGGCTTCACCGTCACCGGCGGCGATGGAATTTTGCTTGAAGGGACTGGGCTCACTGCGCAGCACAATATGATCCATGACACCCAGCGCGACGGGATCGCCTGTATGCCGTGCACTGACTCGACCATCGCGACCAACACCGTCCAACATGTCGCCACAGCCGGCATCTACATCACCGGGCAGCGCATCACGGTGACTGGCAACACGGTGAGCGATACAGTAGCCCGCGATGACGGCGATGCCGATGGCATGCGCTTTTTCGGCACCGGCCACCGGATCACCGGTAACACCATTCGAGACATCTCCGAACGAGGCTATAGGGCTCCCCCGCACCCGGACTGCTTCCAAACCTACGACCACGACACTGCCACCTACGACGTCGTCATCTCAGGCAACGCCTGCGAGAACGTTGATGCGCAATGTCTGATCGCCACTGATGACCAGCCCGGCGATAATGGCGCCCCCAGCAGGACCCCGTCGATCACGTTCGTCGACAACACCTGCGCGCCCAACGGTGCTCAGGCGATCAACCTACGCCGGTGGCCCAACGTTGAGATACGCGACAACAAGTTCTCCGGCCCCAACCTGCAGCGCGCGATATTGATCGTTGGTGGTTCGACTAGCTGCACCGTCATCGGTAACACCTCTGCAGGCCATGGACCCATCGTGGATGTGGATGGCATGTCTCGACCAGGCTTCCGGCAGAGTGACAACAGCCCCGCCTAACATGGCACTTGAGCTAAGAAGCTTCTGCGGTCAGATATCGCAACAGGATCTGAGCCAACAAACGGAGTTCACCCTGTGTGCGGGACACAGGGTGAACTCCGTTTGCTAACGGGGAGGTCTAGACGCCTTGGCGAAGGACGACTTCCTGACCTTCTCTGAGACCTGAGATAATTTGGGTACGGTCGTCTCCGACGAGACCGGCCTGGAACCTGACTTGCTGCTGCGTACCGTTCGCGTCGATGATGGTGACGGTGCTTTGATCGCCGCTCTTACGAACCGCCGAGTTGGGCACGGTGAGGACGTCTTGCACCTGGTTGGTTATTACCCGCGCTTGCGCGGTCAGGCCATCTTTGAGTCGCGGGTCGGTCTCATTAAGCACGACGGTGGCATAGTAGTTGATAACGCTGGAGATGTTGCTTCCGGTGGGAGAAACGGAGACGACGGTACCGGCCCGGGTGAGGTCGGGGACGGCGTCAAAGGTGACATCGACCTTTTGATTGGGCGCCACCTTGGCGGCGTCGGACTCCTCGAACGGAACCACTACCTGGAAGGTATTGATGTTATCGAGAACCATGAACTGCGTTCCACCGGGGCGCTGAGCGCCGGTAGCCGGGTTACCCAAGGACAAGCTGCTGTTGGAAGAGGTGCCACTGAGTCCCGGAATGGGAGAGGTGGAACCAGGCGCCAGTGGGGTGACGCCCGAGCTGGATTGAAGGAACTCCCCCACCAAGCCGTTGATCGCTGAGACGGTGCCCGTGACCGGCGCGCGTAATACGGTGTTGTCAACATCCTTCTGGGCCGCCTCAACCTGAGCCGCGATGCTGGCCACCAACGCAACCTGCTGATCGATATTGAACGGACGATCGGTGGCCGCTGCTTCTAGGGTGTTCTGCGCGGTGACCACGCTCTGACGGGCATTCTCGATCGAGAGCTGCCCTTGTGCCCGATCGACGCCTTGCTTCTGCTGAGCGGCTTGCAGCGCGTTCTTGTCCGTCAGCACCGTGCGCCGAGCATTGACGACCGCTTGCTGGTCTGTGGGAATCCGGTTACACGCCGGGTTCCCACTGCCTCCCGAACCTGGCGCACCTGATCCATTTGCCCCAGTGCTACCCGCGAACACCGGTCCTACCCGGGCGGGGTCCTCCACACCCGCCTGAGCGGGCCCCACCCCGACCGAGGAGTTAGGACCACCGGTACCGCCGACGCCGTTGGCGGGTGCAGGCGGAGTGAAGGGAATCCCTCCGGTGGCGGCGCAAGAGACCTGATCGGCACGCAGCGTTTCCTGCGCCTTGTCCATCAGATAGCTGTCGAAGTCCAGCTGCTTGTGCGCTTGGTCACTCGCCGACTGATCCGCGGCCAGTTCCACGTCGACCGACTTCTGTGTCGCCTCCAAGATCTGCCGTGCCTGGTCCAGGGTGGCCTGCGCGCCCTGCACCGTCGGGTCGGCCACGGCCTTGCCGAACAACGCCCGCTGGGAGTTCAGCTGTCCCTGCAGCTGGGCCAGAGCCTGGCGAAACGGGAAGTCATCCTCCTGCGCCAACACCTGGCCCGCGGTCACCCGATCCCCCACCTTGACCATCAGCTGCTTGAGCTGTGCACCTTTCGGGAAGCCCAAGTTCTGCTCCCTGATGGCTGTCAACGAACCGGAGGCTGACACCTTCGTCACCACCGCACCGCGCTCCACCCGCCCGGTCGGCGGCGGAGCCGGCTCACCGCCACACCCAGCCCCCACACCGAGCACGGCAACCAGCCCTAGCGCCACCAACACCCGAGCACCTGAGCGTCGGGCTGAAGATAGCATCGATGAGCTGGTCTGCGTCATTGTCACAGCGATGTCCCCCTGTGGTTTCGGGCTTCACGCTGTGCAACGCCTCAGTAGGCAGCGGGTTACGGGGTCTTGCGCGTCGGAGGAGAGAGTGTTGACGTCACTGGTATCTCAGAGCTTCGATGGGCCGTAGCCGCGCAGCCCGGTTGGCCGGGTAGCCGCCGGCGGCGAGCCCGATCACGAGACTGATCGCGAATGAGAGCACCACAGACGGGATGGTCACTGCCGGAGCGAACGTGGCGAAGGTGGGGCCGAGCGCGGGCGCGAGGACCGAGCCGAGCACCGACAGCCCGACCCCGACCCCGATACCGATGACCCCGCCTAGGCCGGCCAGCACGAGCGACTCAATGAGGAACTGCTCGAGGATCGCCCGTCTCGTGGCACCGATCGCTTTTCGGATGCCGATCTCACGGGTTCTCTCGGTAACCGAGACCAGCATGATGTTCAGAACTCCGATAGCACCGACGAAAAGCGAGATCGCCGCGACGGCGGCCGTGAACAGGGTGAGGACTCGGAGGATCTGGTTGAAGGTGTCGAGCCGGCTGCGCAGAGATTGGACCTCAAAATCCCTTTTCGCCGTGTCCTTGATCCGGTGCCGGTCGCTGAGAACGCGAATGACGTCGTTTTCAGCGTCGGGCACCGCGAACGCTTGGGTGGCTTGCACGATGATCTGATTGACCTTGTCGCCGCCGCCGAAGATGTACCGGCGCGCCGTGTTCAGCGGCATAACCGCGACACTGTCCCCCGGCTCGCCGACGGACTGCATCACTCCGATGACCCTGAAGGTCTGGCGGTTGATCCGGACTGTGTGGTTCAGCCCGGCCGCAGGATCATTGCCGAAGAGGTAGCTCGCGATACTGGGACCCAGCACCACCACTCTGGCCGTGGAGCGGACCTGGGCGTCGTCGAAGAACACTCCCGCCGCCATATTCCCGTTATTTAGATCGAGCCAGCGGTCGGTGGAGCCGACCACGTTCGCCCGGAACCGGTAGGAGTCGGTCTCGGTCAACGCTTTACCAGAGGTGGCCGGGATGACCGCGGCGATGTCGTGCGACAACGCGGGGTCCTGCAGCGCCGCGACGTCGGCGTCGATCAGATCCTTCGGAGGGGCGCCGCCTGGCACGTTGCCGACCGACGGCACGATGGTGATCAAGTTGGCCAGTGGTTGGATCTTCTCATTGACTGAGGACTGCACGCCATTACCGATGGCGACGAGCAGGATCACCGCTGCGACGCCGATGATAATGCCGAGCATGGTCAACACCGAGCGCAGCCGGTTGGCGCGCAAGCCGCGCAGCGCAATGCGCACTGCTTCCTGCAGGTTCATGCGGTGACCTCCGTCCGGCTCCGCTGCAGCCGGTCACTCTCGATACGGCCGTCCCGCATCCGCACGACCCGCCTAGCGAAGCCGGCGACCTCTTCTTCGTGCGTGATCAGCACAACCGTGCGGCCGGCATCGTTCAGCGCGCCGAGTAACTTCAAGATCTCAGCGCTGGATGCGGTGTCGAGGTTGCCCGTGGGCTCATCGGCAAGCAGCAGCGTGGGGTCATTGATCAGCGCCCGGGCGATCGCCACTCGCTGCTGCTCACCACCGGATAACTCGTTGGGCATGTGCTTTTCGCGGTCGCTCAGGCCGACCTGCGCGAGGGCGTGCCGAGCGGGAGTACGTCGACCCCGTATCCCCGCATAAACCAACGGAAGCTCGACGTTGCGGACCGCACTGGTACGCGTGACCAGGTTGAACGACTGGAAGACAAAGCCGATCTTGCGACTGCGGATCTTGGCCAGCCGATTGTCGGACAGGCGGCTGACGTCGGTACCGTCGAGCAGGTAACGCCCGCTGGTCGGGATATCAAGGCAGCCCAGGATGTTCATGAGCGTGGTCTTGCCTGATCCGGATGGACCCATGATGGCGACCAGTTCGCCGTCGTCGATGGTCAGGTTGACGCCGGCAAGCGCCAGCACCTCGACCTTGCCCATCCGGTAGACTTTGGTAACGTCCTCAAGCTGGATCATGTTCTACTCCCCCCATCTGGATATCGATCGCGCTCGGGCCCCGGCGACCGGCAGGCGAGCAGCGCACTCACCCCTGTAGCGCACTACCCCGCCGGACCGGACCTCGGGGCGGGAGGGGACGTCACCCACCGTACGCGGTCCACCTCAGACGCTACCGCGTCGTCCACGTCACGGAAAGTAGCAACGCACACACGCGCGAGCTTTTTGGATCATCGGGCTGCCCCTACCGAGGGGCCGCGAGGCGGGCGTCGAGGTCGCGGAGGCGGTTAGCGCCGGGGTTCGGCGGCGCCGCAAAGGCCAGCCGGCACAATACAGTGTGCATCGTGGAGCCCCACGACATCGAAATCGTAGCCGTGGATGGCGAGGGCGGCTTCTGGGACGACCGGCGTGGCCTGCTGACCTGTTTGCGGGAAACCCCACCGCGGGTGCCCGCCTATCTTGGGTACGACGCGCTTGGGTCAGAACTGTTCGAGGCGATCACCGAGCTGCCGGGCTACTACCCCACCCGAGTTGAGCGCGGGTTGCTGCAGCGCCACGCCGAGGAGATCGCCGACCTTGTTGAATACGAGCGAATTGCCGAGCTGGGCAGCGGAAGCGCGAAGAAGACCCGCCTGCTGTTGGCGGCCTGTATAGAACGCCGTCAGACCAGCTATCTACCGATCGACGTCAGCCGCGAAATGCTGGCGGCCAGCGCGCGTGAGCTGACGACCGAACTACCCGGGTTGCGGGTGCAAGGGTTGTGGGGTCGGTACGAGGCGGGGCTGGACTGGCTGCCGGAGGGCAAGCCAGAGCCGCTGACAGTGGCGCTGCTCGGAAGTAACCTGGGCAACACCACGCCCGAGGAGCGAGATGCCCTGCTCGCCAAGATCGCGGTCACCCTGCGGCCCGGCGATCGTTTCCTGGTGTCAGCGGACCTGCAGAAGCCGGCCGAGGTGTTGGAAGCCTGTTACAACGATCCACTTGACCGGTCAGCCTTCGCGCAGTTCCGGCTCAACCACCTCGCGCACCTCAACCGACGCTACGACGCCGACTTCGCGCTGGAAAACTTCTACCCGCGAGCGCATTACGACTCGGCCACCACCGCGGTCCAAGGCCATCTTTACGCGACCGAGGACCAGACCGTCGCGCTGCGCAAGCTGGACCTTGAGCTAGTCCTACGACGTGGTGACTCACTGAATGTCGGCTTCTCGTATAAGTTCCACCGCCCCGAGTTCGTGGCCGACGTCGCCGCGCGGGGCTTCGATCTCGGCGCACAGTGGATCGACGCAGTGTGGCAGTACGGCATCTTCCTGTTCGTCCGCTCGAAATGACCGCCACCCGGGATGTGAAATCGACGTTTGGCCGGGGCCTGCGGTGGGTATTTCTAGATCGTGCTGCTATTGCGGCCCCCTGGGGTGTACCGAGCCGATAGCGATACCTCGTTATTGATCCACGTTCTTCGTGAGGGGGGTTATGCGAGCGGTCGGCGCGTCCTGGACATCGGAACCGGAACTGGTGCATTGGCGCTGGCGGCAGCTCGAGCGGGCGCCGCTTCGGTCACCGCAGTGGACTTGTCCCTACGCTCAGTGGCTACGGCCTGGCTCAACACGCGCTTTCACCGGGTGCGGTGCGCTGTGCACCACGGCGATCTGTTCGAACCCGTGGCCGGCAAGTGCTTCGATCTCATCCTGGCCAACCCACCTTACGTTCCCGCGGCCACGAACATGCTGCCGCGGCACCGGATCACTCGCTGCTGGGATGCCGGCCTCGACGGACGCGCCGTGTTGGATCGAGTTTGCACGGGCGGGCCAGCTCTACTCGCCCGTGGCGGCCTGATGCTGCTGGTCCACTCCGCCGTCTGCAATGACGACGTCACCCTGCGCCGCCTGGTCGAAGCCGGCCTCCACGCTGAGGTCCTCGCCCGCGCCACGGTGCCTTTCGGCCCCGTGATGCGGCTTCGCGCGGCCATGCTCGAAGCTCGCGGACTCGTGCAGCAGGGGCAACGTGACGAGGAACTGGTGGTAATTGGAGCCGGGCGTGCCAGCTGAACCGGTCCGGCGTCAGGTTACCGTCACCGATGAAGGACCCGTGCTGGTGCACGGGCCGATCGAGGTCACCCTCGACGACGGCCGGCGGGTGACTTCCGCCCGGGCGGTCACCGCGCTGTGCACGTGCCGCCTCAGTCGCCGCTATCCGTTCTGCGACACCAGCCACCGGCGACGGTTAGGCAACCGACCCGCCCCACGGAGCTCGGTACCGGTATTTCACGGCGACGGGATGCTCGGTCCCAGTACACCGCAGTCGGTGACGAAGTCGGCCCTTCCGCAGGCGCGCGGCCCGCTGTCCACCGCCGTGCTCGCCATCCTGCGCGGCAGCGCTGACGCGCCGTGCACCTCCGAGATCGGCGCAGCCGACATCGAACAAGCCGACCCGTACGGCGACGACCTGCAGCTGGCGCTGCACTGCTGCTATGAGTTGCACTACCGCGGTTTTGTCGGAGTCGCTGATGACCTGGAGTGGAACCCGGGACTGCTGGGACTTCGCCGGCGGCTGGAAGAAATCTTCCTCGCCGCGCTACGGTCCGACGTCCCGGGTGGAACCGACGTCACCACCGAGATCAACA
>JBHEMR010000176.1:0-5542 GCA_046262495.1 Pseudonocardiaceae bacterium
TCAACAGGAGCACGGCCGCGGCAGCGGGGATGGCGACCAGCGCACCGACGATTCCCAACAGGGCGCCACCCACCAGGACGGCCACGACAGTCACCAGGGCGGGCACCTTGACTACGCGGCCGATGATCCGGGGAACTAGCAGGTAGTCCTCGACCAGCCGGTAGACCACGAAAAATCCGATGGTCCCCAAGCAGACGGGCAGCGACACGCTCAGCGCCACCAGGCATACCACCACGCCGGCGACAGTGGAACCGATCACCGGAACCAGGTCCAGAATCGCCACGAAAATGCTCAGCAGCAGTACGTAAGGTACCCCCACGATCGCCAGGAAGATGAAGGTGAGGGCGCCGGCGATCAGCGAGATCAATAGGTTGCCTAGCACGTAGCCACCAACCTTGGCGAAGATCTCATCACCAAGCAGGATCGCCCGCGGCCGGCGGGAATGCGGCACCATCCGGTAGAGGGTCGCGCGGATCCGGGGCAGGTCCACCACGAAGTAGACGATGAGCACCACTACGATCAGCGTGCTGGCCAGTGCGCTAAACACAACCTGGCCCGCGCCGAGCAGGCCGTTGAACAAGCCCGAGGCGTCCCCACTGAACGTCTGCTGCAGGTGTTGCTGTAGGTGGAAGTGTTCGTTGAGCTGGCCCAGCAGCGAATTGTGATTCTGCAGTCGCGACGCCATGCTCGGGGCTTGGGTGACGAACTGGCTGGCTTGGTGCGCCAGCGGCGGGATCGCCGCGGCGAGGAACCCACCCACCACCGCGAGAGCCGACACCAGCACGGTGGCCACCGCCGCCCCGCGCGGGAACTTGTACCGGGCCAGCACGGACACCGCAGGTTCCAGGCCGATCGCCACGAACAGCGCCACCCCGATCAGCAGCAACACGTCGCGAACGGTGACGATCATTTCGACTACGCCGATTGTCACCGCGACTCCCGCGGCGGCGCTCATCCCGATGATGAACGGTGATCGGCGGTCGAGCGGTTTGCCGGGCCGACCCAGGGCATGCTGCCCGGTGCTGATCTGGGCGGCGACCGCTTCAGCGGCCGCTACTGGACCTTCTCCCGAGGTATGTGGTTGAGCGACCAGCGGGTGATGGCCTGACCTCGGTCCAGGGCCGGGGTTACCGTTGCGCCGCCCCGCATTATCCTGATCATGCACTGCGGCCACCATTCCCTCCTGCTTTTTGGCGCCAGCGGCGACTCAAACAGACAGACCACTTTGCGTGATCGTCAAAAGTCTGTTTTCGCGGTGCGAATCTGCCTTCGGATGGTGTACCCAGGAGCAAGCTAGGCTACACATAGTCATCGCCTCGGCACGCAGCGGCACGATCATCGCGTTCCTCCGTAACGGTGACGATTAGGTCATGATCGGTAAAGACCAGGAGGACCTCTCCGAGCCGAGTGACGCTGCTGCACCATCACTGGCCAGCGAGATCGACGCTGCGCAGGTCACGCCCGGGAGCTTGGCTGGCTCACATGACAGAGTTACCTCTGACCAACACGGCGCTGCAAAACACGCAGCAGCCGAATAAACCCAGCGCTAGGACCGGAGCAGCCGCTCCAGCGCCTCGCGCGCGGCGGTATCACGAGCGGCTGCCCGGGTGATCTCTTCAGCCAGCGCGTGGAGCCATTCCTCCACGCCGATGCCGCGTCGACTGATCACCACCCCGCGCACCACCTGATGCAGCTCCGCTTCGAGCTGACCGCCTCTGCCCTCCCGCAGCTCGAGATCGCGGTTCTCCCCGTGGACCACGACGCGAATCGCCCGACCGGGCCGGCCCGCTAACCGATCGCCGACAGTGCGCTGATAACCGAGCTCCACCATCCCCGGTGGCAGCGCCGCAGCTAGCGCCCCGCTCAATACCCGGGCGTAGGAGGCGACCTCAGCCTGGTCGGCGCGCAGCATCGCCGCCAGGAGCTGGACGTCGCCCATCGGCCCCAAGCCGCTGGGTTCCATCGTCATGGCGATCCGCCGGTCATGAGTCGGTCAGCGGAAGGACGAGCTGCGGCTTGGCGATCACGTGATCGGCCCGCAGCGGGCGCACTGCGGTGCCGATCGCGAAGAACTCCGTGGTGTGCCCACCCCAACGATGGCCGAGTGAGAGCAACTGAACGCCCACGATGCCCTCGGCCGACAGCTGTTCAGCCTCGGCCTGCATCCGGCTCATCGCAAGCTCCCTGGCGTCATAGAGCGCCTCGGTGAACTGCGGCAGCTCCACGTTCTGACCGACGTTGCCGATAGCTTGCCAGAACCGCTGGTGCGCGATGTGGTAGACGCAGGAACCCATCACCATGCCCAGCGGGGCGTAGCCAGCCTGGATCAGCGTCCAGAAGTCCTGGCCAGACAGATCGGACGTGAATGGCTGGCCTTTGTTGTTTCGCCAGACATGCCCGTCAGAGGCCTGCTGCTCGTCGGCAGCCACCGCGGTGCCGACAGCGATGAACTCGGCGATGTCCGAGCCGAACTCCTTGAATTCGATCTCCAGCCGTACCCCGACTATGCCGTCAGCACCTAACTGATCCGCCTCGGCCTCCATCCGCGTCATGGCCAGCTCACGGGCGTGGTACATCGCCTGGGACAGCACGGTCAGTTCCTGGTTGCTGTTCCACCGACCCATCTGGAACCCGACGTGGTAAATGCTGGTGCCCAGCACCAGTCCGAGGGGCCGAAATCCGGCCTCACGAACCAGCAGGAACTCGTTCACCGATAGGTCCGAGGTGAACAGGCTGGTAGCTTGCCCAGGCCGCATCTCCGCGAGCCGGCGCATCGCGTCCTCGGGGATGCCCAACGCGGTGGGATCGGCGGTCATTACAACTCCTCGACTCTTGGGAATCCTAAGCCGCAGCTATCGCAGCGGCAGGATGGTCAACGATCGGGTCGGGGCGGTCGACCCCCGATGAAAGCGCGCCAGCGCGGTGCCGAACACCATCGACTCGGCAACATGGTCACGGTGGTTCTCCGCCGGCTCGATCGCCCAAATCTGCAGGTCCATCGAGGACACGATCGCTCCCTCCGCCCCCGTCGAGCGGGCCTGCTGGTCGAAGCGGGACCGGGCGTCAGCGCGCACGTGGGCGACCAGTTCGGTGTAGCCGGACACCTCTGTGTTCCCGGCGCCCCATGACGACTGCCGCTGCGTGCGCCAGTCGTCATGACGAATGGCCACCGAGATTCCGTAGGCGATAGAGCAGGGCACCCAACCCGCCTGTAACAGTTTGGCGACGTCCTGGCCCGCCAGTTCGGTACTGAACACGTGCGCCGGACGGTGCGGGGACCGCGATCGGACCGCGGAACCCAACGCGACGAACTCCCGGTTGTCGTTGCCGAGATCGGATATGGAGAGCCGCACTCCCACCACGCCGTCGGCGCCCATCGCGGCGGCCTCCTCAGTCATCCGCGCCAGCGCGGTGCCATAACCGCGGTACAGCGCATCGACATAAGGTCCGAACCCGACGAACCCAGCCTGTCCCGACGACGTGACAGTCCCGCCGCCGAGCCCGAAGCCACTGAAACCACCCAGAATTCCGACACCACCGAAGTAGCCGCAGCCGCCGAAGCCACTCCACCCGAGGTGCTGGACTATGCAGCCCATCACCTCGCCGACCGGGTCGAAGCCCACCGACTGCACCCCGACCGCTCCAGGCACCGTCAGCAGCGAGGTGCGCAGACCGCTGCTGGCGAAGCGCCGCATCCTCGCGGCGGCCACCGGCGGCAATCCGTGACCGTCCCACTGCGTCATCAGCGCTCTCCTGTTGGCCTACCGGCGGGGGCGTCCCCACCACCATAAGCGCCGGGGAGCGCGAGGCGTCGTCAGGCCAGTGCCGCGGCTCGGACGCGAGTGGCAAGGTTGCGGTGGAAACCGGACGGACGACTCTACTGTCGAACTCGGCAACAGCAGCGTCGGCTCAACTGATTTTCGGCGTAGGAAGCTGGAGCACACGGAGGCAGGTATGGCCACGGCCGAGCGGACGCTGCAGCGCGTCGACCTCGGTGAGATCGGCTACCTCGACGCGATCGAGGCCATGGCCGGCTGGACCGCGCAGCGGCGCGCGGGGACAGTCGGCGATCGGCTGTTCCTGCTCAGCCATCCCCCGGTCATCACCTACGGGCAGCGCACCGATCCCGCCGACCTGCGCCGCGGCCGCCATGAGATACCGCTAGTCGCGGTCGACCGGGGGGGATATGCGACCTACCACGGCCCCGGCCAACTCGTGGGGTATCTGATCATTGACATCCGCGGCCAAGGCGCGGCCGATGTCGTGCGCTGGCTCGAAGACGGCCTCGTCCGCGCGCTGCGGCTGCTCGGTTTCAGCACCCAACGGCGCGATACTCCTCCTGGGTCATCCAGCCTCGTCGGCGTATGGACAGCCAATCACCGCAAGGTCGCCTCCATCGGCATGCGCATCCGGGGCGGAATCACTAGCCACGGCTTCGCCCTGAACATCGACCCCGACCTGCACGCGTTCGAACAGTTCACCGTCTGCGGCATGCCTGAGATCACCATGACCTCGCTACGCGAGCTCGCCGAGCAAGCCGGGACAGCACCCCCCACCGACGCCGCCGTCCGCGACGCCGTCACCACCGCACTGACCGAGCCACCGCCGCGGTAACTCGCCTCGAGATGCGTGTTATGGGGCGGCCCGTGAGGAGCGGAGGGCGCGGGAGGACTGGGACCGCGCTCGGCCTATCTTGCCGTCCTCGACGGCGTAGCCGCTGCGGAAGCTGTGGGGTACGTGCGGCGGCACTACGACGATCGCGCGGTGGAGACGGTTCCGCAACCGCAGTTCTCCGGCGACCGGGGCGGGCTGGCTCGTCGCGGGGCTCCGGACCATCTGGATCTAGGTGGGCCAGGATGTGCTGACCGATCCGGTGTAACGACGTGGAGTAGAACGACCAGGCATGACGGGCCAGCTCAGTCTCCGCGGCGTCGCGGTCTTCGGTGCCCCCCCCCGCCGCGGGAATCGCGTCCATCGTCTCGGTGATCACCTTCACCTGCGCCGGGCCGATCTGCCCAGCGGCCAGGGCCGCGGCGGTCTCCGATAGCAACGGCGCCAGCACCTCTCCGCTCAGCGTGCGACGCGCCTTCGGCGCGCTGGCAGCTTTTCTGGATCGCCTGCACGGTCTGGGCGCTCATCACCACTGGAGGGCTGCGGTGCTCCTTAGGGGGGATCAGCTCGACTGGAAGTTCGCCGTCGCGGTCAACAACATGCTGTTCAGGGTGAGCGTGTGGGCGCCCTGGGGCAGCTTCAACAGCGCCGGATCGACGGCGTAGGAGACCGATCCCAGGGTATTGGCCGTGATGGTGGCAACGTGGTTGCCGTCGATGTCGACCTTGACGGGATGTTGGGGCAAGAAACCCGCCGCCAACAAGTAGGCCGAACCGCCGTTCGCAGTGATCGCAATGCTGTGCTGCAACCGCGCCAACGCGTCGGCCGCCTCACGTTGTTGGGAGTCAGCCCCGTTATGTGCGCGGATTGCTGCGACGAGCTCCGGGACGAACCTGCTCGCGTCGATCGTTCCCCAGCCGCTGGCCACATC
>JBHEMR010000177.1:0-23594 GCA_046262495.1 Pseudonocardiaceae bacterium
CGAGCTGCTGGCCGCCACCGTGTCGTGCCATCAGGCCAGAGACCTTCCCGCCCTAGGTAGGCGCTGTCCTGAGTCCTCCGTAAATCTCGTTCCTGGCTACGTATGCGAGAAGCGTTGCGGTTCTACGTAGTAGGCCGGGAGGAGTTAGGTGTGACTACTGATTGCTACGCCGGTTACTGGGCGGCAAGGTATCAATTACCGAATCGGTACTGCCACCGATGAAGTGTTCTGGCCCGGCTCAACCGGGACCACCTTTCCTAGGAGGATTTAGATGTCTGACGCACTGAGCTTTGCTGAGATCGACGGCCAGCACGTGGAGCTGCTGCCGGCCCGTACCGTGATGTCAATGTTGAGCACTGATGGCGGCAGCAGCCGTGGCGGCAACGGGGGCGACGGCGGCATGGGCGGAAAAGGCCGGGGCGGTCTCGGGCTCAACATCTTGAACATCGACCTGTTCGGCGACCAGACCAACGACGCTGGCAGCGGCTTCGGCGGTGCAGGCGGCGCTGCCGACGGCGGTAACGGTGGCGCACGGGCCAGCTGAGTCGAGCCGGCGCTGTCGAGTGATCACCTGTTCGTGGCAGCGCCGTAGGCTGGGAGGGATGGTGCGATTCGCTGCCATCCCGCCCAAGCTGGCTCCCCGGGCCCAGCCCGAGAATATGCCACCAGGCGGGATGCCACGAATGGTCTAAGTAGAGACCTCATACGAGTTAGGTACCGCTACTGATTGCCACATCGATCTCACTGTGGGCAAGGTGTGTAGCGCCGAATCGGTACTGCCACCGATGCGGTGTTCGTAGTCCCGCGGTCATCTGGAGACCGCGGGAGCACCTTTCCTAGGAGGATCTATGTCTGATGCAGTGAGCGTGGCCGAACTCGAGGGGCAGCGGGCGGAGCTGCTGCCCGCCCGAACGGTGTTGTCGCTGTTCAGCGGTGTTGGCGGCCGTGGTGGCAACGGCGGTCTGGGTGGTGGCGGTGGTGTCGGCAGGGGTGGTCTCGGTGCCAACCTCATCAACGTCAACTTGTTAGGTGACCAGACCAACCTCGCCGGTTCAGGTGTCGGCGGCGAGGGTGGCGCTGGTGCCGGCGGTACCGGCGGGGCAGCCTACAGCTGATCGAGCTCATATCGAGCCCTTACTGTCGGTAACCAGACGATTGCTTTGCGGTGGCGGTAGGGGGTGGCCGGGGCGTGGCCGCCCTCCCGCACTGCGATGGCTGAGCATTACGCGGCGGCACCGGAAAATTAGGTAGTGACCAGCCGCACGTGCGGCGTCGGGCGTCGGTAGGGTCGACGGCAGTAGTAATGCTACCCGGGAACTCTTCCGTGTTTCGATTCGACAGGTTGCGATTCGGCGGAGTGGGGTTTCGAGTCGGGGGGAGGGCGTCATCGATACGGAGCGTATTACTGTTGATTCAGGGACCATTGTTGGCACCGTGCCGCGGTTGGCTGACGGGGTCGAGCTGATCGGGGAGTATCAGGGATCAGGGTTTCAAGAGCCTCGCTACATAGTGCGTCGGCTCGATGGGCAAGTCATCCAGCTGCCTCGGTTGCTGTATCTGCTGGCCACCAGCATGGACGGTCAGCGGGACCAGGCGCAGCTCGCTGATGTGCTTAGCGCCGAGTTCGGCAAGGCGGTGCAGGCTGAACAGGTGGCGTTTCTGGTGGAAAACCGGTTACGCCCGGCGGGGATCGTGGCGGCTGATCCGGCGGCTGTAGATCCGAAGACGGGAGAAGCTGGCGCGGCACCGAAGACGGCGCTGAAGTCTGATCCATTGTTGGCGTTGAAGTTTCGAGTCGGGATTGTCCCGGAGCGGGCGGTGTGGCGCATCGCCGGGGTCTTCGGTCCGATGTTCTGGCCGCCGGTGATCCTTGCCACCATGGCCGGCTTCATCGGCCTGGATGTGCTGATCATCGCCCAAGGCGGGCTGGGGCAGATCGTACCCAGCGCCATTGCGTTGATCTATCAGCCGGCGTTGACCCTCCTGGTCCTCGGGTTGCTCTTGGCCTCGGCGGCATTTCACGAGTGCGGACACGTCAGCGCCTGCCGCTATGGGGGGGCCCGGCCTGGGGTGATGGGTTTTGGGTTGTATCTGGTGTGGCCGGCGCTGTACAGCACGGTTACCGACTCCTACCGGCTGGGCCGGGCGGGGCGGCTACGCACTGACTTGGGGGGCGTGTATTTCAACGCGGTTTTCATTGCTGGGATGAGTCTGGCCTACCTGTATACCGGGGCACCGTGGCTGTTGGTGGCCATCGTGGCGCTGCATATCGAGACCGCGACCCAGTTCTTGCCGATGATCCGCTTGGATGGCTACTACATTCTTAGTGATCTCATTGGGGTGCCCGATCTGTTCAGTCGGATGGGGCCAGTTCTGGCGAGCGTCATCCCCGGGCGGCCGACCCATCCGCGGGTGCTGGAACTCAAGCCCTGGGTCCGCCGTACGATCACCCTGTGGGTGCTCATCGTGGTGCCTTACCTGTTGTACTGGCTGGTCGGATTTCTCATCGTGATTCCTCGGGTGCTGCCAGTGGTGTGGCACCGGCTTGTCTATTTGATCCACGCAGTGCAGCTGGAGGCGTCGGCCAGTCACGGGGCCGCGGCGGCATTGGGTGTCGTGCAGATCTTTTTGCTATTGCTACCGTGGGTGGGCTCTATGCTGATGCTGGGAATGATGGCGCGCCGGCCGGTCAAGTGGCTGTGGGCGCGCTGGAATCCGGCGGCGGTACGGGTCGGGAGGTTGTAGGTGCTGGTCTCGCCGAACGGTGGCGCAGAACGTGGCCGGGGTCGTGGCACGGGCTGGTGGACCGTACGGCTTGGGAGAGCGGTGGTGACCTTGACCGCAGTGGGATCGCTGGCGGGCTGCCTTGGCACATCGGCCGGCGGAAGCTCCGGCACGGGTGGCACCGGCAGCCCCGGTACGCATAGCGGCGGCGGAAATGGTTACGGCGGCAACGGCGGTGACGCCAATGGTGGCAGTGGTGCCGGGGGAAATGGGGGTAACGGCGGCAACGGCTACGGCGGATGGGGCGCCAACGGCTATGGTGGCAATGGCGGCCACGGTACTGACGGTCGTGATGGTGCAGACGGTTCGGATGGGATAGGCGGAGGCAGTTTCTCCGATCCCGGTGCGGTGGCCGGTTCTGGCCGTCTGATCACCCGGACGATCGATCTGTCCGGCGTCACCTCGGTGGTGGCGGAGGCCAATTTTGTGGTGCACCTGCGGATGGGTCGCCCGGCACAGGCCACGATCACGATGGATGACAACTTGGCTGATCACGTCGCGGCCACCGTCACCGGTGGCCAGCTACGCCTGGGGATCAAGCCGGGCATGAGCGTCCGAAATGCGGCGTTGTCCGCTGATGTCACGGTGGGCCAGCTCGATCAGCTGGCCGCCGCAGGCGCCAGCCGGATAATGCTAGACCCGGCACTGACCAGCTCCGCACTGCGGCTGAACATCGCCGGGACCGCAGCAATCAACGGCCCCGTCACAGTCGGTCGGATGCAGGCGACCGTGTCAGGCGCCAGCATTTTGGCGCTCTCCGGGAATGTTGAGGAGTTGAGTTTCAGCGCGGCGGGAGCCAGCCAGCTACCGTTGGCAGAGCTCGCCGTCCGCTATCTTGACGCGACGCTGTCCGGGGCCAGCCATGCCACCGTGACGGTCACCGACACGCTAGCCGTACAGACCGCGGGTGCTTCGGTGCTACGTTACCGGGGCAACCCGAGCGTCACCCGCTCCCAGACGTCGGGGATGTCGTCGATAGTGCGGGATTCACCGTAAGTAAATGACAGTCATTTAGGTGATCAAAATCCTAAACGCGCTGTCACCGAATGAGCACAGACTGTTACCGAGCGCGGATCTCGCGATCCATACTCGCGCTAATATCCACATTACTTGACGTGTCGCCCATGGCGATTTCGTCACCGTTAGCATATGCTGACCTAAGGGGTAGTTGGTCAGCTATTGGCGCGACGCGGGGGGGCGTAGCCAATGTATCAGAGGGGCTGGGGGCGGTCGGCTGTTCGAACCATGCCATCCACTGTGCCTCCGACCAGCGCGAGGTACCGAGCGCGTTGGTCGGGGCAGCTATGAGGACGGGTCCGTGGACGCTCACGGGGCGTGACCTAGAGTTGCAGTTTATCGCTGAGCGTTTAACAAGTGGGGAATCACGCAGTGTGGTCATTGCCGGCCCGGCCGGGGTGGGCAAGACGCGACTCGCTCGAGAAGCGCTGGCGGTTGCCAAACGCGGTGGTCGGGTGACGCAGTGGGCGGCGGGGACGAGTGCGGCGGCCGCGATTCCGCTGGGCGCGGTGGCGCACCTGCTCCCTTCAGTGGGGACGGTGTCTGATCCGCTGACGTTGCTGCAACGCGCTGGCGCCGCACTCGCTGAGCAGGGCAACGGGCACCGGTTGGTCATTGGGATCGATGACGCGCATCTGCTCGATGAGCTGTCGGTGACGTTGCTCCATCAGCTGACCTTGACGCGCAGCGCGAGTGTGGTGTTGACCGTTCGGACCGGAGAGCCTGCTCCTGATCCAGTGGTGACGCTGTGGAAGAACGGTCTAGCTGATCGGTTGGAGCTGGCACAGCTGCCGCGAGTGGAGATGGACCGCCTGGTGACCGGCGTGCTCGATGGGGTGGTAGACAGCCGCACGATTGAGCGGTTGTGGCGCGCCACCCGCGGCAACGTTCTTTTCCTGCGGGAGCTGGTGGAGGGCGGATGTGAGACCGGTGCTCTGCGGATGCGCGGGGACGTGTGGCGCTGGGAGGGGCGGATGGAACCCACGCCCCGGCTACGCGAAATCGTCCGGGCCCAGCTGGGTGGACTGGGCGCTGATGAGCGGACCGCGCTGGAGTTACTGGCCACGGACGAGCCGCTGGGTCTTGGGCGGGTAGCGAGCCTGATCAACCCGGAGGTAGTCGCGGTCCTGGAGCGTCGCGGCTTGGTGACGGTGGTCAACAGTGGCTGGCGGGCCGAGGTGTGGCTGGCCCACCCGATCTACGCCACGGTGGTTCGCGACCAGCTGCCGGAGGCCAATGCCTGCCGGTTACGTCGCCGGCTGGCCAACACCCATTTGCCGTGGAAACGCCAGGACGACCTGCTGCGCGCTGGTTTGTTGCTATTGGACAGCGACCAGCCCGGGGCGCACGCCAGCCTGTTGGCTGATGCCGCGGTGCACGCCAACGCACTGCTAGATCATGAAAATGCCGCTCGGATGGCGCAGGCGGCGATTGACGGCAGCGACGGCCGGGACGGTATGCGAGCGCATCTGGCTTTGCTCGAGGCGGTGCGCTGGCAAGGCCATCCTGATCGTGCCGAGCAGGTGGCCGTGGCGGCAGCACCATTCGCCACCTCGGCGGAGGACCGATTGCATCTGGCTGTGGTGCGGGCCCTGAATCTGTTTTTTGGCCTTGGCCAGGTGGCGAAGGCTGAAGCCATGCTGCACAAGGCGGCTGCCGACTCGGATGACAACGAGATGTGCCGTCACATCAGCGCCGTCCATGGTGTGCTGGCGTTCTTCGCGGGACGTCCCCAGCAGGCTGCGGAGTCCGGTGCGGAGATCCTGGCAGCAGAAGGCGTCAGCGCGGAGGCGACGATGTGGGCGTCGAGCGCGACCGCGGCGGGGTTGGCGGCCCGCGGTCGCATCACCGAGGCGCTCTCGGCGGTGGAGGGTGGCTGGGCGGCGCTTTCGCGGTGCACCATCGAGCCGGAGATGGCGTTATGTCGCCAACTGCTGGCTCATGGTGAGCTGTCGGCACTGTTGCTGGCTGGCCGCGTGCATGACGCCGTGGCTCGGGCAACCAAGTTGCACGAGTGGTGCATGACTCAGCCGCAGTGGGCCGGGGATGCGTTGGCGGCTGCCCATGTCGGCTGGTCAGCGTTGGCCGCTGGACGTCCGCGCACCGCCATCCGGTGGTTGTCTGAAGCGGTGGCCGGCCTGAGCCAGCTTGATCCGGGCGGTTTCGGGCAACTGTGCATCGCACTGCTTGCGCAGACCCACGCTCAGCTCGGCGACGCCGCGGCCGCGCGGCGGCTGTTGGATGGCGGTGGAGTTGGGCACCACTGCGCGGTCTTCGAGCCGGAGTGGCTGTTGGCGGAGGCTTGGCAGGCGGCTGCTGAGGACCGGATCTGTCAGGCGACGGATCGGGCGCTGCGCGCAGCGTCGGTGGCGGCCGGCATGGGGGAGCGCGCCGTAGAGGCCCAGGCCCTGCACACCGTGGTGCGGCTGGGACGGGCCAGCCAGGTGGTGGGACGGTTGCGGCAGCTGGCCGCTCAGGTCGAAGGTCCGCTGGTAGCCGCCTACAGCGCCCATGCGCAGGCGGCGGCCGCCAACGCCGGTGGACCGCTGGATGAGGTGGCGGCGGAGTTCGAAATGATGGGAGCGCGGCTGCTGGCCACCGATGCGGCTGCGCACGCTGCGGCGGCGCACCTGCGCGCCGGTGACCGGCGTCGAGCGGCGGCATCCACAGCTCGAGCTGCCAGCCTGGCCCGAGCCTGTGAGGAAATCCGCACCCCTGCCCTGGAGCAGCTCGCACCGCGACCGCTCACCAGCCGGGAGGGCGAGGTCGCCAGTCTGGTGGTGCAGGGCATGAAGAACCAGGCCATCGCGGAGCGACTGGTGCTCTCAGTGAGAACAGTGGAGGCTCACTTGGCCAACGCCTACGCCAAACTGGGGATCACCAGCCGCGCCGAGCTAGCCCGAGCGTTGCGGACAGACTGACGCCACAAGAGGGGTGGCTTGTGGTCGTGTTGTTCGGCGCGACCGGGTACACCGGCCGTCGGACCGCCGAGGCGATGGTCCGCCGGGGTCTACGGCCGGTGCTGGCCGGGCGCAGTGAGGACCGGCTCACCTCGCTCGCGCAGCGGCTCGGGAAGCTGGGGGTCGGCAAGCTGGACGTAGTGACTGCAGACATCGGCGATGCCACGTCGGTGCGGGTGCTGATCGGCAGGGGTGACGTGCTGGTCAGCACCGTCGGCCCGTTCATCCGACTCGGCGGTCCAGCGCTGAGCGCCGCGGTCGACGCGGGGGCGATCTACCTCGACTCAACTGGCGAGCCCCCGTTCATCCGCCGGGTGTTTGAGGAATTCGGCCCACGGGCTAAGCAGACTGGGGCCACCTTGATCACCGCGTTCGGTCACGATTACGTGCCCGGCAATCTCGCTGGTGCCCTCGCGCTCAGGTGCTCGGGTGGCCGGGTCCACCGGGTTGAGGTTGGTTATCTGGTCGGTGGGCCGGGCCGGTCTCAGGTCATCAGTCGAGGCACGTTCGCCTCGATTGTGGGCTTGCTCACCGAGCAGAGCTTTACCTGGCGGGCCGGAATCCGGTCAGAACCCACCGGCTCGCGGCTGCGGATTTTTCCGTTGGGCGGCCGGGACTGCCCGGCGCTGACAATCGGTTCCACAGAGCACTACTCGCTTCCCCGGCTCGCTGGCCCCGAAGGACTTCCCGAGGTGGACGTCTACCTCGGTTGGTTCGGACCGACGACGCGCGCGCTGCACCTGTCGTCCCGAGTAACCCCGGCGCTGCTGGCGTTGCCCGGAGCGCGCTCGGTGGTACGCAGAATCGGGGAGTTCGCGGCGCGGTGCATCGCCGAGGAGCCTGATTCATCGGCCCTGGCGCAGGTTACTTCGCACGTCGTGGGCACCGCCTACGATGCAGCTGGCACCGCGTTGGCGCAGGTCCGCCTGGTGTCTGGTGATCCTTACCAGCTCACCGCGAACCTGCTTGCCTGGGCTGCACAGCAGGCCACCGAGCAGGGCGTGTCCGCTCCGGGAGCCCTGGGTCCGGTCGAAGCCTTCGGCCTAGAAGCACTAGAAACCGGAGCTCTCCAAGCTGGTCTGCGCCGCCTCTAAGCCATGGTGTTGCTCCATCCGGAGCCGAAGGCGCTCTCTGGTCCGTCGTGACAGCGATTCGGCTCCCAATGGCGCGGTCTAGGATGCGCCGGGTGAGCGGCAGGGATGCGATGGGAGCGGGTGTGGTGGTGCTGGTCCTGGTGCTGGGATTGGGGTCAATGGGCATGGGGTGGCTGATGTGGCCCTCCGCCAGCGGTGTTGTCCGTGCTGGCCAGGGCACCGTGGTGCAGTCGGTGCTGTGTGGTCCTTCCGACGCACAGGACCTGGTGCGGGTCGAGTTGATCGACGGTCGCGAGGTAACGGGTCGGCTGGATGGCTGTGGTCATCGGCTGGGTGAGGTGCTGGCCGTCGAAGTGCCTGATCCGTTGCCCGCGGGCGAGCTGGTCGCCCGTCTCGCGGGGACCGGGGTGTCGACCGCGTCGTCGAACGGGCAGCGGTTGGGTGCTGGCGGTGTCGCGGTCGCCGGGATTGCCGGTGCGCTGCTGGCGTGGCGGCTGCGCAGAGACTTCAGCGCCGACCGCCGTAGGGTGGCCTCATGACCCGTATTCCGTCGCCCACGGTGGAGCTGCACCGCGAGACCTTGTCCAACGGGTTGCGGGTGGTGCTGAGCCCGGACCAATCCGCTCCGGTGGTGGCCGTCGGCGTGCATTATGACGTCGGTTTTCGCTCCGAGCCGGAGGGCCGCACTGGTTTCGCGCACCTCTTCGAACATCTGATGTTCCAGGGCAGCGAGAGTCTGGAGAAGCTCGCGCATTTCCGCCACGTGCAGTCCTCGGGCGGGTCCTTCAACGGATCCACGCACCCCGACTACACCAACTACTTCGAAGTGCTGCCCTCGGCAGCGCTGGAGCGTGCGCTGTTCATGGAGGCGGATCGGATGCGGGCCCCCCGGATCACCGCGGAAAACTTGCGCAACCAGGTCGACGTGGTCAAAGAGGAGATCCGGCTCAACGTACTGAACCGACCCTATGGCGGGTTCCCCTGGATTACGCTGCCGCCGGTGCTCTATGACACCTTTCCCAACGCGCACAATGGATACGGTGACTTCTCCGAGCTGGAAGCGGCCACCGTGGACGACTGCGCGGCGTTTTTCGATGCCTACTATGCGCCCGGCAATGCAGTTATCACGATATGCGGAGACTTCCAGGTCGATGCCGCTGTCGAGCTGGTGCATCGGCACTTCGACGACGTTCCCGGCCGTCCCGTCCCGGTGCGACCATCGTTCGCCGAGCCACCACCGGACCGAGAGCGGCGGCACGACCATCCTGATCCGCTTGCCCCGCTGCCCGCGTTGGCCATCGGATACCGGTTGCCCGATCCCACCTCCGGTTTCGACGGCTATCTCGCCTACGAGGTGCTCGCCGCGGTGCTGTCCGACGGTGATTCCTCCCGCCTGGAGCAACGCCTCGTTCACACTGACGCGTTAGCGACCGACATCGGCGCGCGCTGCGGCCTGTTCGGTGCGCCCCTGGACGCCCGCGACCCGGACACCTTCACCATCACCGCCATCCATCCATCCACGGTCGACGTCAACCGAGTAATCGAAGCAACCGACGAGGAGATCGCCCGGCTCGCCGCGGACGGACCAGACTCAGACGAGTTGGCCCGGATCACCGCTCGGTGGGCCGCGACGCTGTTCCGGGAACACGACCGGCTGGTGTCGCGGACGATGGCCATCGGTGCCTTTGAGCTGCTGCATGGGCGTGCGGAGCTGGTCGCCGAGCTGCCGGTCATGGTGGCGACCATGAGCGCTGCAGAGGTCGCGAACGCGGCTGCGGCGCTACGGCCGGAGTCCCGCGCGGTGTTGGTCGTCCAGCCCCATTCTTCAGCAGGACAGGAGGCGTGATGCGCTACCGCAGCGCCGAGCAGATCGGCAGGACCGAGCTGGGGCCCCGCCCGCTACCGCCGCTGGGCCCGCCGCGCGCGCCGATCGCACCGTCTGTTGTGGATACCGTGCTCGACAGCGGGCTGCGGGTGATCGCGGTCCGACGGCCGGCGGTGCCGATGGTGGAGCTGCGCCTGGAGATCCCGTTCGGCGGTACTCAGCACACCCATTCGGCTCGCGCCGAGTTGCTGGCTATGACGCTGCTTCGTGGTACGCCGCGGCGGGATCGGTTTGACATTGACAAGATGCTGGCCGCCGTCGGCGGGGACCTGTCCGCCGGGGTGGATCCCGAGCACCTGTCCGTGTCAGGATCAGCGCTGGCCAGCGGGCTGGACGTGGTGCTTGACGTGCTCAGCGACGCGCTCACCTCGGCGTCATACGCCACCGCCGAAGTGGCCCGGGAGCGGGACCGCCTGGTGGAGCGGCTCACGATGAACCGGTCGCAGCCGCAAGTGATCGCGCGCGAGGCGTTGCAGCGCCGCCGCTATGGCAACCACCCGTTCACCCGGGAGTGGCCGGAAGTGGATGACGTTGCCGACGTGACACCGGCCGCAGTGCGCGCACTGCACCGTCGCTCGGTGGTGCCCGGCGGTGCTGTCCTGGTGCTGGTCGGCGACATCGTCCCAGCCAGTGCGGTCGAAGTGGTGGCGACGGTTCTAGCGGACTGGCGCTCCGATCACCCGGCAGCCGAGTTGGCTGCATTGCCCGAGCTGACCGGTGCTGACCTGCAACTGGTGCATCGCGAGGGTGCAGTGCAGTCCCAGCTTCGGCTGTCCACACAGGCAGTATCACGCAGTCACGAACGCTATCCGGCGCTGCAGGTGGCAAACCTGGTATTCGGCGGGTTTTTCTCGTCGCGCTGGGTGGAGAACATCCGGGAAGACAAGGGCTACACTTACGCAGCGCACTGTGGGTTCGAGTTCACCCGGCATGGGGCCACACTGATCGCCGAGGCGGACACCGCCAGCGAGGTTACTGCCGCCGCGTTGCTGGAGACCCGCTACGAGTTAGGTCGGCTGGTCGTCGTTCCCCCCGACGACTCCGAGGTGGACAGCGCGCGACAGTACGCGATCGGGTCGCTGACCATCGCCACCTCGTCGCAACGGGGGCTGGCCGGTCACCTGGCCACGTTGGCAACCCTTGGCCTCGACCTGGACTGGTTACTCAGCCATACTGGCCGGTTGCAGGCCGTCACAACCGGGCAGGTCGCTGAGGCCGCCGCTGAGTTCTTCGCGCCGACCCGCTTCACCGGTGTGGTGGTGGGCGATGGCAAACGACTAGCCGACCCGCTCGCTGCCCTTGGTGGCGTGGAACTTCCCTGACGGGGGCATTTATCGAGGGCGTCCGACGGTCAGAAAACGTACAGGCCGATCGTCCATCCTACGCTAGTGATGATCACCACTAGGATCGTCCAGAGATAGGCTTTGCGCGCAGTGACCCAGATACCGGGCTCGGGTGGCACCTGCGGCGGTTTGCGTAGGTCTGCGGCGTGACGCCGCATGTGGTCATTGAGCTCCCGCTCCCACTGCTTCCGGTCGTGGATCTTCACTGGTCCACCATCCTCGCCGCGAACCGTCTACAGACCGAGCACGGCGAACATCATAACGCTTCGTGGCGGTCGCTGGGAGGTGTCGGAGCGCTCTGCGAGGATGCCGACCGTGAGCACCGGCCGAGCTGATCGGGATCCGCTGGACGGGCTCGACGACGAGCAACGCGCCGCGGTGTGCGCGCCAAGGGGACCGGTCTGCGTGCTCGCGGGTGCGGGCACGGGAAAGACGCGCGCCATCACCCGGCGGATCGCTCACCTGATCTGCACCGGCCATGTCGCCCCCGGGCAGGTCCTTGCGGTGACGTTCACCGCTCGCGCGGCGGGGGAGATGCGCACCCGATTGCGTGAGCTGGGGATAGCCGGTGTACAAGCTCGAACGTTTCACGCCGCGGCGCTGCGCCAGCTGCGTTACTTTTGGCCCCAGGTCGTGGGTGACCAGCCATGGCCGCTGCTGGAGCACAAGCTGCGGCTGGTCGGCCAGGCCGCGCAGCGAGCCGGCGCTAGCGCCGGCGCTGATGACCTGCGTGACTTCGCCGGTGAGATCGAGTGGGCCAAAGCCAGCCTGGTCACCGCTGTGGACTATCCCGCCGCGGTGGCCGCCGCCCGCCGGGCCACGCCGATGCCAGCCGCACAGGTCGCGGCGATCTACGCCGCGTACGAGGAGCTTAAGAACCGCAAGCGGACGCTCGACTTCGACGATCTGCTGCTGCACACCGTCGCCGCGCTGGAGGAGCATCCAGCGGTGGCGCAGGAGTTCCGGGACCGCTACCGCTGCTTCGTCGTCGACGAATACCAGGACGTCACGCCGCTGCAGCAGCGGATGCTCGACGCCTGGCTGGGCACCCGTGACGACCTCACCGTCGTCGGCGATGCGAACCAAACCATCTACTCCTTCGCCGGCGCGGCTCCGCGCTTTCTCCTGGAATTCACCAGACGATTCCCCGATGCCGTGACGGTGCGGCTGCACCGCGACTATCGCTCCACACCGCAGGTCGTGTCGCTGGCGAACCGAGTGATCTCTGCTGCGGCCGGTCGGCCGGCGGGAGCCCGACTGCAGCTGACGGGCCAGCAGCCGACCGGTCCGCAGCCGTCGTTCGCCGAGCATGATGACGAGGCCGCCGAGGCCGCCGCAGTGGCCGAGGTCATCGCGGAGCTGCTGCGGCACGGCACCCCGGCTGCCGAGATCGCCGTTCTGTACCGGGTCAACGCCCAATCCGAGGCGTACGAACAGGCAATGAATGCTCGGGAGATCCCGTACCAGGTCCGCGGTGGGGAGCGGTTCTTTCACCGCCCAGAGGTCCGAGCCGCGATCCGCGCACTGCGCGCGGCTGCTACCGGATATTCGTCCCGGCCGCACACCGGGGATTCGACGGTCGAGCTGAGCCGCACCGTCCGCGCGGTCCTGGGCCGGCAAGGGCTAACCACGCAGCCGCCTGCCGGCAGTGCCGCGCGATCCAGATGGGAATCGCTGCGCGCGCTGGCCGAGCTGGCCGATGACCTGGCAGCCAGCACCCCGGACGCCGACCTTAGCCAGCTCGTCGCTGAGCTTGACGCCCGCGCCGACGCCTCGCACCCACCCACTGTGCAGGGCGTCACGTTGGCCTCCCTGCACTCGGCGAAGGGGCTGGAATGGGACGCGGTTTTCCTGGTCGGGCTCGTCGACGGGACGCTGCCCATCCAATACGCCGAGGGTGACCAGGCTGCGCTGGAAGAGGAGCGCCGGCTGCTGTACGTCGGCGTGACCCGGGCCCGCCGCCGGCTTGCGCTGTCCTGGGCTCTGTCGCGCAGTGTGGGCGGGAGGCGTTCGCGGCGTCGCAGCCGTTTTCTCCACGGTCTGGTGCCCCAGGACAACCCGCCGGCACGGTTGCCGTCCGCGGAAGCGAAGTCCAAGCGACGCTGAGCTCCATCGCCGAGCAACGGTCGGTCGGCGCGGGCCGCGCTGATGACGATCGCCGGGATGGTACGAAAAGCAAGAAAATCGGTTGCCGGTGTATCAACAGCGCTCTAACCTTGCTCTTACTCCTGGAGGCGGTCGTTGTATGCGGCTGACCAGGGCGAATCATCCAGTCACTGAGCGTGGCCCGAGCGGGAGGGAGGTGCCGGCGATGGAGACGTCTATGACCACCGGCGCCCGCGACCTCCACCAGTTCGGGGCCCTCGGTGTACCTGGGGAGACCTGGTCACACCGTCTGCGGACCGTGCCGTCTGGCGCGCCTCGCTTGCGCGCCGGAAGTTCCTTCCAGGCCCGCTACCGGGCACTGGTCCGCCCGACCGGCATTGATCTGCCCGTCACCGACCGCATGCGTTTGTCCGCATCGGAGCCTTGATTCTCGAGCCGCCAGCAACCGGCTCATGAAGGCCGCGGACCCCGCAGCGGGATCCGCGGCCTTTGTGTGTTGCTAGGTCCTCATCCCGCGGCGGGCACGGTACCGGCGAGTTCCACCGGCACCACGACCGAGGAGGAGAGACAAGTGTTGACCGCGACCATCCCACACGGGGGGGCGTTGCTCGACCTGCTGAGTGGGGCGGAGCTGGCCCACCTGCTCGATTCCGCGCATTCTGGCTCCGCCGCTCTGCCCTGCCGCGCACACGACCCGGATCTCTGGTTCGCCGAGTCGCCAGCCGACCTGGAGCAGGCTAAGCGGCTTTGCTCAGGTTGCCCGATCAAGGCCGCCTGCCTGGACAGCGCGCTGTCCAGGCAGGAGCCCTGGGGCGTCTGGGGTGGCGAGATCTTCGAGCACGGTGCGATCGTCCCCCGCAAGCGCCCGCGTGGTCGGCCCAGCAAGGCCGCCCTGGAACAGGATCGCGCCAACCGCGAGCGCGCCGAACGGGAAACCGCTGCCTAACCCGTTGGGGGCTCTTCACGAGCCCCCAACCCGGGCCCGCGTGCCCACAGCGACGACCGACCCTGCGCGGTCGCAGCTGACAGGAGGAAAACACGTAGTCGGCGTCGCGGGCTCAGCTGGCGAAACCTGGTTGCCAGCGCTGGGCGATCCCGCGTAGCGGCACCGTGGCGTCGAGCTGGCACAGCACGCCGAATGTCCCAGTGCTCACCCGGTGGATCAGCAGGTAGCTGGGCGGCAGGTTCAGCGCTCGCCCGGTCCGGAAATCCGGGCCGGAGAAGTCGCCGACGCGCTCGGCTTGGGCCTGCATCCAGACCCGGGTGAAGTGGAAGGTGTCCGTGCGTACCGGTTCGGCGAAGGGACTGAGGTAAGCCAGCACGTCCTCGGCTCGTAGCTGCATGCCCGGCTGGATGAACCCCTCCGAGCACAGCAACTCGAGCAGCTCCGCTGAGCGCTCCTCGACAGCCAGCCGGGTCGCGATCCCCAGGGTGCGCGGGGGCCCGCCGGGTAACTTCGCCGCGGCGCCGAAGTCCAGTACCCCCAGCCGCCCATCGTCCAACCGCAGGAAGTTGCCTGGGTGGGGGTCCGCGTGCAGCAACCCGGTGATGGTGGGGGCTGAAGAATGGAACAGCGATAGCTTGGTACCGATGTCGTCTCGCTCGGCCCGCGAGCCACTGCGGATGATCTCTGCCAACGGGGTCCCCGCGACCCACTCTGACACCATCACCTTCGGCGAGCTGGCGACGATTGAGGGCACGGCGATGTCGGGGTGGCCGCGGAACTCGGCGGCGAATATCCGCTGGTTATTGGCCTCGTCGCGGTAGTCGAGCTCCTCGACCATCCGGTCCCGCAACTCGGTGAGTAGCGGTTTGACCTCCATGCCCGGAATGATCGCCTGGAACAACCGGCTGAACCTCTGCAGCTGCCGCAGGTCGGAGCGCAGTGCCTCGCCGGCGCCCGGGTACTGCACTTTGACCGCGACGTCACGGCCGTCGTGCCACACCGCCCGGTGCACCTGCCCGATGCTGGCAGCCGCCGTAGGTTCGTCGGAGAACTCGGCGAAGCGACGATGCCACCCCGAGCCGAGCTGCTCGTCGAGTACCCGCTGCACGGACTGTGGCGACATCGGGGGTGCGGCGGATTGCAGTTTGGTCAGGGCTTCCCGGTACGGCGCAGCTAACTGCTCGGGTATCGCCGCCTCGAAGACGCTCAGTGCCTGGCCGAACTTCATCGCGCCGCCTTTGAGCTCACCGAGCACCGCGAAGAGTTGCTCGGCGGTGCGCGCGCTGAGCTCGGCGTTGACAACCTGAGCATCGTGCCCGGCCAGGCGCCTGCCCCAACCAGCGGCAACCCGACCGGCCACCCCGAGCGGAAGGCTTGCGAGCCGAGCGGTTCGCTGCGTGGCGCTGCGCGGGATGTCGGTCACGGGGTGATTGTCTCCCGGCTGCGCTCCGCGCAGTAGTGGCATTGAGGCATCATCTGGCACCGCAGCCGCAGCGTGGATGGGGTGGTCGCGGATGCCGCTGCAAGATGCCGCGCACGGGATCCAATTCCAGCGCGGCGCCCCACGTCGGCGGGGCGGGCAGGCCAGCAGCTGGCCCGGCAAGCGCGGCAAGGACCTGCTCGACAGTCAACGCGGCAGCCAGCTGCGTGCAGGCCAATCCGGCAGTTGCAACCATCCCGACGAGCTGGGCCGCCAGTTTCGGCCAGGCTAGGTCCAGCTCAGCCCGGTACAATTCAGCGCAGTGCAGACAGCTGCTGCGCCCCGGCCACACCAGCGGACCCACCATCGCAGTCCCCTCGTGGGCGTAGCCGATCAGGTGCGCAATCCCGGTCTCGTGCAGCTCGGTAACCATCGCTGGCTCGGGGACCACCACGTCGCACAGCACGATCAGGTCTGGCTTGCGGCGAGCGGCGACGCTCACATCGGGCGCAGCGCGGCGCACGGCATCGGCCGACGCCACTGCGCGGGCCCTGCCGAGATCGCCCGGAATGTAGCCGGTGCCCAGGTCAGCGGCAGTGACCGTGCCGGAGGTATGAAACGCCAAGTGACCGACCCCGGCCGCGGCCAGCGCAGTGGCCACGGCCACCGCCACCCGCCCGGATCCGATCACCCGCACGGTAGCTTCCCGTCGCGCGCACAGCACGTGTCGCGTCGCGCGGGTCGTGTGTATCGACCAGCTGGCCGCCTCGGTGGCCAGAGCGACGCGATGCCAGCCTGGGGGGCCATGGTCGGCCACCGAGGCCTCCTGCACCAGGCCGCAACGGTGCAGATCACTAAGCATCATCAGGGCGTCGCGACGGGAGCATCCGGCTGCGTGCGCCTCCGTGACCAGCTCGGCGGTGCTGCGGATGCCGTCCATCCGCTTGAGCAACGTCGCCAGTGCTGCCGGCACATCGTCGAGGACCATCGCGCGCTGCTGATCCAGTCCGAGCTGTAGGCAACTGGGAGAACGCCAGAGCGCGACCCGGCCTGGCGCAAGTCTGAGCCGGTCAGGAACGTCACACGCAAGAGCGCCAGACAGCATCGCGGTGGACAAGGCGGCGGATGAGCGCTGCGAATTCATGGCGCCATCCTGGATGGTGCCACTTGATGATTCAAATGACTGTCCACAACTTATCCACAGTTGTGGACAGTCTGTGCATAGCTTGGGTACTTGGTGACTTCACTCCGTGCGGCGCGTAGGTGGATCGTCGTTGGAGTCCTCGGGGTCGGGGGGGAGCTGCTCGCGGGGCGCCTGCGTCGCGGTGCGCTCTAGCGCAGCGATCGGATCGTCCAGATCAGTGGCATTTCTGGCCGCCCGGTCGACGAACGCGGCGGAATCATCGAGGTCCGTGGTCGTAGGCAGCAGATCCGGATGGTTCCACAGCGCGTCGCGGCCCTCGATGCCCTGCTGCTCGGTGAGCTGTCGCCACAGCTGCGCGGCGACCCGCAGCTTGCGGGGTCGCAGCTCCAAGCCGACCAGCGTGGCGAAGGTATGCTCGGCTGGCCCTCCCGAGGCGCGCCGTCGGCGAAGCGTCTCCCGCAACGCATCCGCTCCTGGGAGTCGCTCGCCCAATGCGTCTGCGACGACGACGTCGACCCAGCCTTCCACCAGCGCAAGCAGTGTTTCCAATCGGTTCAGGGCGGCCTTTTGCTCGGGACTGTGTTGCTGCTCCAGCACGCCAGAAGAGATCAGCTGATCCATACTCTGCGGATCGGTCGGATCGATGTGGCGGGCAAGCTCCTGCAGTGCGTCGGAGTCCACCCGGATGCCGCTAGCGAATTCCTCGACGGTGCGTAGCAACCGTTGGCACAACCACGGCACGTGCCCGAACAGGCGGTGGTGCGCGGCCTCCCGTGCGGCGAGGAAAACGGTCACCTCGGAGCCCTTGCGGCCCAAACCGGTGGCGAACTGCTCGATTGCCGCTGGCAGCAACGCCGCCACGCCCAGCGGACCCAGCGGCAGTCCGATCTCGGTGGAGGTAAGCACGTCGCCACCGAGCTGGGCCAGCGCCGAGCCGAGCTGCGAGCCAAACGCCATCCCGCCCATTTGCTCGACCATCGCCACCAGGGGACCGGCGGCCTGACGGACCTCGTCGGGTAGCGCGTCGATCCACGAGCCGGCCATCCGACGGGCCACCGGGTCACACAACCGCTGCCAGGTGGGCAGGGTCTTCTCTACCCAATCCCGCGGCGCCCACGCAGCACTGCTGTGGGTCCCGGCGGGCAGTGTCGTCACCGGGTCCAACCACACCTCGGCCAGTCGCACCGCATCGGTGATCGCGGTGGCCTGTTGGGCCGAGGGCAGCCCGGTCGTGGACAGCTTCTGCACCGCCATCTGCTTCGCCAGGTCGTAGTTCACCGGACCACCGCCGCCAGCGGCGCCCTGGCTGAGCATCTGGCCTAGCTGGGTGAGCATCTGGCCCAGCGCGCCGACGTCGAAGCCGCTGGCGCCAAAGGCCGCGAACGGGTTGGCCGGATCGGCGCCCGAGCCGCCGCCGTCTTCGGGAGGGTTCCTCCGGTCCGGGTCCCGAGGGTCCTGGGAGCCGAAGCCGAAGGGCATGTCGCTCATGGCTCCACGATACGCGGAACGCGGGCACGTACGCTGTTCGGCCGTGACCCGGCGAACCTGCACCCTGATGGTCAGCCTCGGACTCGCCATGGCGCTCGGGTTACTGGGCGCGTTTGCGACGGTGCCCTACGTCGCGCTGCGTCCTGGACCCACGTTCAACACCCTGGGTGTCGTGGCAGGCAAGACAGTGGTGGACATCAAAGGCACTCAGACCTACCCCACTAGCGGCCACCTCAACATGACGACAGTGTCGGTGGTCGACAACGTGACCCTTTATGGGGCGCTCGCCCTGTGGATATCGGCGAGCAGCGAGCTGCTTCCCCGCGATGAGATTTTCCCGCCAGCACTGTCCGAGCAGCAGGTTGAGAAGCAGAACAAGGAGATGTTCCAAGGCTCGGAGGCCAACGCGAAAGCGGCTGCGCTGCACTATCTGGGTTATCCGACCAAGGTCGTGGTCGGTCAGGTCGTTCCCAACGGCGCCGCAAACCGAAAGCTCGCCGCCGGCGACCGGTTGCTGGCCGTCGACGGGCACCTGCTGCGCAGCGCGCAACAGGTGCCCGACCTGCTCGCCGGTAGCCATCCCGGCCAGCTCGTAGAGGTCCGATTCCAGCGCGGCGACAGCCCACCGCAGGAGACGGCGATCGCGCTCGGCGCGGGTGCCCAACCAGGCCGCGGCTACCTGGGCATCGGGGTGACCGAGGCTCCCGACGTGAATTTCGCCATCGACATCACGCTGGCCGACGTGGGCGGTCCTTCGGCGGGCTTGATGTTCGCGCTGGCGATCGTGGATAAATTGACACCGGGTGCGCTCACGAATAACACCTTCGTGGCGGGCACCGGCGAGATTGCCCCCGCAGGTCAAGTAGGTCCGATCGGTGGCATCCCGCTGAAGATGATTCGCGCTCGGGAAGCTGGGGCGTCAGTGTTCCTGGTGCCCGCCGAGAACTGCACCGAGGCCGTGCAGCGCGCCCCCGCGGGGTTGAGGTTGGTGCGGGTGGGCACCCTGGCGGACGCGGTGCACGCGCTGGACGCGATGCGAGCGGGCCGGCAGCCACCTGGCTGTTAACCCAAGGTTGCCAGCAGTGCATGGAGCAGATTCGGGGCGAGCTGTGGATCCTCTACGACCTCGTCCCGACTAAGATCGTCTTTCGGGTCGGCACGTAGCCGCAACACGCAGGCTCCGATGCCGTCTCGCAGCACTGCAGCGACCAGCCTGCCTTCCCGTCGCTGCGGATGCGCGGCAGCGGCGCGGCGGGCATCCACCGGGTCGTCGGGCAGCCCGCCGAGAGCAGCCTGCGCCTCTGGCGGCAGTACCACGATCTCTTGCGCTAACGCGCAGCCGGCCACCGAGTCCGGCCATTCGATGCCGGCCAGCGCAGCATCGAGCTCACCTTCGGGCAGGGCATCCTGGGCCACCGGAGTGAGCGGGGCCTGCGCGTCGAGCTGCTCGGCAAGTTCTGGTTGGCTGGCCAGCAGCGTCATCGTCGTCACCAAGGCGAACAGTTGCGGTGGCTGATCCCACCCGGCGGCTGCCACGAACTCCTCGACCTCCCGCGCCGTGGCTGGCAAGGCATGAGACAGCGCGGACGGGTACGGCGGTGGCTCGCTCACTGCACCATCGTCACATCGGTGGCGGGAACCGTCGATAGCGGTGCGGGCACCAGGATCGGAACCCTGAGGCCCTCCGTAGAGTTGGACAGACAGGACTCACCCGGCGTGGCACCGGCTGCGCCAACGGGTCCGCACTGCACCACTGTCATCGCCAGGAGAGTGTTCTGTGGCCAACCGGCACCCCGTCGGAGTTCCCGCGCTTTCTCGGCGCGCTCGGATTCTGATCACCGTTGGCACCGCTGCGCTGGTGACGCTCATCATCGGATCGCGGCTGACCGACACCTACGTGGACTGGTTGTGGTTCGGCGAGGTGGGCTTCCGGTCGGTGTTCTCCACCGTCTTGGTCACCTGTCTCGTTCAGTTTCTCATTGTGGGGCTGGTCGTCGGTGGGCTGCTGGGGTTGAACATCGTTGTCCCTTACCGCACCCGGCCGGTGTTCGTGCCTGTGGTGGGGCCGGAAGACCCGGTGGCGCGGTACCGCACAGCCATCGTCGAGCGCCTGCGCCTGGTGGGCATCGGTGTTCCACTACTGGTCGGTCTGATCGCCGGGCTGTCGGCGCTGGGTGACTGGCAGACGGTGCAGATGTTCATACATGGCACAAGCTTCGGCGTGTCCGATCCGCAGTTCCACAAGGATGTCGGTTTCTATGCCTTCGAGCTGCCGTTTTATCGGAAGCTGCTGGGCTGGGCTTTTCTCGCCGTGGTGATCTCCTTCCTCGGTGCGCTGCTTACCCATTACCTGTTTGGTGGGTTGCGGCTGGCCGGCCGAGGCGGGCAACTGTCCGGCCCGGCCCGGGTCCAGCTCGGGATACTGGCGGGCACATTTGTGCTGCTCAAAGCGCTGGGCTATTTCTTGGATCGTTACGAGCTGCTGTTCTCCCGACGTAATCCACTGTTCACCGGGGCCAGTTACACAGACCTCAACGCGGTGCTTCCCGCCAAGATCATCTTGATGTGCATCGCGGTGATCTGCGCGATCGTCTTTTTCGTAGGTGCGGTGCTGCGCAACCTGCAACTGCCGGCTATCGCCATCGCACTGCTTTTGCTGTCCAGTGTCCTGGTGGGCGCAGCGTGGCCAGCGGTCCTGGAGCAGTTCGTGGTCAGGCCCAATGCCAACGTTCGCGAGGCGCCGTCGATCCAGCGCAACATCGCCGCCACTCGGGCGGCCTACGGCATCACCGATCGACAGGTCGTGTATTCCCAATACTCTGGGCGAAGCGATGCGTCGCCGGCTGATGTCCAGGACGACACCGCTACGATCGGCAACGTGCGGCTGCTGGACCCCAGCGTGTTGTCTCCCACGTTTACCCAGCTGCAGCAAAGGGAGAACTTCTACGGTTTCCCGGACAAACTTGACGTCGACCGTTACACGGTCAACGGTAGGACGCAGGATTACATTGTTGCGGTACGTGAGCTGGAGTCGGCGTCGTTAGCCGAGAACCAGCGCACCTGGATCAACCAACACCTCACTTTCACCCATGGCAACGGCTTCGTCGCCGCCCCGGCCAACACAGTGAACTCCGCGCTAAAGGACGCCGGCTCGGGGGAGGGCGGCTACCCGGTGTTCACCGTGTCGGATACGTCGCGGCAAGGCGATATCCCGGTTGCGCAGCCGCGGATCTACTTCGGGGAGTTGATCGACGACTACGCGATCGTCGGGGGGAACCCCGGGGCCGCTGCTCGGGAGTTCGACGGCCGCCCGGAGAACTACACCTATCAAGGCAAAGGTGGGGTTCCGCTCGGGAGCTGGGCGAGTCGGCTGATATTCGCCGCGTACGACGGCGAGCGCAACATCCTGTTCAATCAGGCGATCGGGCCCGATTCAAAGATCATCTATAATCAGCATCCGAGGGATCGGGTGGAGAAAGTCGCCCCTTGGCTCACCGTCGATGGCGACCCCTATCCGGCCGTGATCAACGGCCGGATCCAGTGGATCCTCGACGGCTACACGACGCTGGACAACTACCCGTACGCGCAGCGGACCGTGTTGGGCAAGGCGACCACCGACTCGCTGACCGGGGTGGTCCGTCTGCCGGATGACGAGATCAGCTATATTCGCAACTCGGTGAAGGCCACGGTCGACGCCTATGACGGCACCGTGACGCTGTACGCGATGGATGAAAGTGATCCAGTACTGCGGACCTGGATGAACGCCTTCCCTGGTACCGTGCAGCCAGCTAGTGCGATCAGCAACGAGTTGCGGCAGCACTTCCGCTATCCGGAGGACTTGTTTAAGGTGCAGCGGGAGATGCTCGCGCGTTATCATGTAAACAATCCGTCGGTGTTCTTCACCAATGACGACTTCTGGAATGTTCCCACCGATCCGACGCAAAATCAGCAGGGAGTGGACCAGCCACCGTATTACGTGCTGGCCGGTCCGCCGATCGGACGAGGGTCAGCGGAGTTTCAGCTGACCAGCGCGCTGGTCAGTCTGCGCCGGCCGTTCTTGGCAGCCTACATTTCGGTAGGGTCCGACCCGCAAGATTATGGAAAGATCCGGGTGCTCGAGCTGCCCGGTGACTCTCAGACGCTGGGCCCAGAGCAAGTCCAAAACAGATTCGTGTCCTCCGCTCAAGTGAGCGCGGAGCTGAACCTGTTGCGTCAGTCTGAGACCGATGTGCGTTATGGGAACTTGCTCACTCTCCCAGTCGGCGGCGGGCTGCTGTACGTGGAACCGGTCTATATTGAGCGAGCGAACCAGCAAGCGGCGTTCCCGCAACTGAATCGGGTACTGGTGGCCTATGGCGACCGGATTGGCTACGCCCCGACCCTGCGTGACGCGCTAAACCAGGTTTTCGGTGCCGGCGCCGGGGATGCCACCGCCTTGCCGGGCCAGCTGTCCCCAGCGCCGAACCAGAGCGCGCCGCAGCTCCCGGTGTCGACCGGCGTCGGAGCGGCCAGTCAGAGCATGCGTCAAGCCGTTGCTGATATCGCCGATGCGCTCAAGCGCCTGCGGGCAGCCCAGGGTGCGGGCGACTTCAATGCTCAGGGCAAGGCGCTGGCCGACCTCGACGCGGCTAGCAAGCGGTTCGACACAGCCACCGCGGCAGCCGGTGGCGGTGGTTGACCGCTGACCCGGTCCGCTCGCCGAAGCGGGTTCGAGTCTGCGGAATCACCAGTCCCGGATCCGGAGGCGTCTGCAGGAGGAGGGCTTTCTCAGAACGGGGGCAGTGGGCGGCCCATTAGGGGTTGCCGAAATCCCCGCGATAGCCTTCGTCGGTCGGGCAGTCGGCTGCCTCGCATCGAACCACACGTAGTTGCGCGGAATCAGTCAGAATAAGCCGCCCGGCGAGGTGGCTGAGTCGATCGCATGAGCAGTCGTGGAGTGCGTCTCGAGTGATGTCGATGCGATCGAATCTGATATTCAAAATACAAATACCGGAGCCAGATCGCGCGCGTTTTTAAGCGCTTGGCCTGCCTGCGCTCGGTGACGCGCTTTGTGCCGTCGACGTCGGTGGACTGTATGAGATGGTGTCACGCGATCTGTGAGTGTCTCCTCCAGCATTTCTGCCTGCGAATGCTGGGTAAGATGGCCGTCCGCGCGTCGATGAGTGTCTCGCATCTCGGCGCCGAGCACGACAGCCAGCAGTGCCGGCAGAGGAGCACCTGCGTGTCGACGCGCCAATTCCGATCGAGACCATCGACTCGCCCAGCGCACAATGATGATCAAGCTTAGACGATCACGTCCTCGCCGGCCTTTAGACAGGACGTTGCGCAGCTACCGCGTCGCGATCGTCCCTGCTGAGCGCCGCCTTCTCGCTGGCCTACACCAGCGTTGGCGGGCCTTGGCTGGGCG
>JBHEMR010000178.1:0-11160 GCA_046262495.1 Pseudonocardiaceae bacterium
GGGAAAGCATTCGACGTGGCTCGATCACACTAGCGGGGACGTGCCTGGCCCTGGACTTGACCGGTTTCAGCGCCACGGCCGGGGTTGGACGAAATAGCGCGGCCACTCCTGCGGCGGCGAGCAGGCTGGCGGAGTCGTCGGGACACGTCCGCAAGTGTCCAAACGGGCTGATGTCCGACTCCGATACGAACACTTGCGATCCCGAGGCCCGCAGCAACGACTAGCACGTCACGTGATTTATTGCCTCCGGGCGAGGAATCGTCACAAACGGCCGCGACGAGAGATGTGGACCATTGACCGCGCGCCAGCGGTCCTAGGCGACCTTGAGCAGCTTGAAGGCCATCGGCAGTCGGCGGCTCGGCTACCGGGGCCCTTGGCGACCTTGGTCCGCAACCTGACGGTGACGAAGGTCAACTCGATTGGGTTGGCATTCTGCTGCCCTTCCGTAGCGATACCTTCAGCTGGGCGGCTCCTGCTGTCAGGGCAAACGGCGTGAGGTCCAGCACGGCCGCCGCATTCGCACACGCCGCGTCGAGGCGACGACGATTACGGCGTGCCCCCACACGCCGCCGCCCCGCAGAGCGTCGCGCCGCCGGTTAGTCCTGCCGCACAAGTCGACGCCTCGGGGAATGCCGTACCGACATTCACCAACAGGGATCCGACAGCGACGATCACACCGGGCACTGCGGTCACCGTGGCCCGCACCAGCACCGCGGCCATCACACAAAACCGGCAAAGATCATCGACATCGGTGACGACCTTGCACTGGTCCCATCAGGAAGGAACACCCCACCGACGATGTCGAGTTGCCACAACTGCATCGACGCCGCGCGTTCCCAGCGGATGTAGTCACGGCGTCTGCGGCGTCGCGACCGGGGCTCGATCAGCCCGTGCCGGACCAAATGCGATACACCGTCGACTTCGACACCAGCGCGCTGCCCTTCGGGGCGCTGCGGGCCAGCTCGTAGACGATCCGCCGAGGTCCCCACCGACGGTGCTCGCGACGGAGCTCGCACACCCGGGCCTCCACCTCGGCGGGGAGCTTGGTGGGCACAAGACGGCGGCCGGTGGGTGCGGTCGATCGACCCGGCTAGACCGTCTCGGGCATACTGGGTCAACCAGGTATGCAACGTTTGGCGCGACACCCCGCACTGGGCCGCCACCACGATCTTGGGCTCACCACGCCCGACCGCCAGCACCGCGCGATAGCGCTGCTCGACAACAGACATCTGCACCAGAGCCATCCCGGCCTCCCCACCACCGTCCACACGGACAGCGAGGGAAAGCCGATCAGGCCCGATGAGCATCAGGCGGGACTACACAGACCCACACTGCTGACCGCTGTCGAGTCCTTCCGACTGCTTCTAGAAACAACTCCCGTTGACGGACGTCCATCGGCGTTCTAACATTAGCCGACTATGGCGATACAAGGAAGTCCGGCGGCGAGGGAGACTGCGGTGACGAGCAGGTCGTGACGGAGGTCGACGGTTCCCCGTCCAGCTACACCGCACGGCGGTGAGCCTGAGTACCTCAGGTGCACCGACGCCGAGGTCCGCCATCCGCTGCTGATGCCGGTAATTGCGAAGGCTGGGGAAGCGGCGGTCATCGGCGAACCGATGCCGGTTGATCCAGCGCCGGGGGCGGATACCGCAGTGTCGAGCGAGAGGGGATGAACATGGCGTTTGCTAGTAGGAAGACAATCAGGAATCAGGGTCCACAGCAGGGCAATCAGGACACTCGGACAGAGCTTTTCGATATCGCCGGCAGCTTCCACCTCAGGCGGGTCGAATGGTTGCACGTGGCGAGCGCTCTGGCGCCACTAATTTTGGTAGTGGCGTGGTCAGAGCGTGAGCGGGCGTCAAGCTGCAACTGCGTAAGCGGCAACTCCTAGTCGCGCCACTGAACCGTCAGGGGGCGCGGCAGGGTTTTGCCGCACCGCCGACCATCATGCGGTGGGCGACCCTGGCGGCCGGGTCGCCGACCCCAGCCGCGGTGGTCAGCGCAGACCCCGCGCTGTCACCATCCAACACGGCCAGACGTGGAGAACGCACGGAAAGGCCGCACCGGCGTGGATTGGGTACCCCTGGTGAGAAGCTGTTCGGGGCGTGCCGATCACCGTGCGACCTGTCCAGCCACTTAGCGCCCGTTGACCTGCGATGAAAGGATTTTCGGTCATGGACTTTCCACACGAGCTGGTGCGCCGCATTGAACGCTTCACCCCCCTGGATAAGGTCGCCAGCCCGCTGGCCGCCGTGGTCGGCAAGGTCGTGGGGCCTCGCCGGGTACGTAACCTGTTAAGCGGGACGAAGCTGGGCCATCCAGCGCATCCCATGCTGACCGATCTGCCAATCGGCGCTTGGAGCATGTCTACGTTGTTGGACACCGTCGGTGGAATCAGCTCCGAACGTGCGGCGGACCTGCTCGTCGGTGCCGGCATCCTCAGCGCGATCCCCACCGCCATGACCGGCCTCAATGACTGGTCAGACACCATCGATGGGGAAAGACGCATCGGAACGGTGCACGCCGGGGCGAACGTGGCCGCGCTGGGGCTCTACGTGGCATCACTAATTGCCCGTCGCGGTGGTCGTCGCGGCCGCGGCAAGTTACTGGGATTTGTCGGACTCGGGGTGCTCATGGCCGGTGGATATCTTGGCGGTCACCTGTCGTACGCCAAGGCGGTCAACGTCAACCACGCCATCTTTGAGCATCGCCCGCCGGAGTGGACCCCGGTGCTCGCCGACGCGGAGCTCGCCGAGGGCGAACATCGCAGGGTCTCCGCCGATGGGGCCGCGGTGCTGCTGGTTCGCGACAAGGGTCAGCTATACGCGTTGGCCAACACGTGCAGCCACGCTGGCGGTCCACTCGACGAAGGCGAGCTCGTGGACGGCTGCGTTGTCTGTCCGTGGCACGCCAGCACCTTCCGGCTCACCAACGGCAGCATTGTGCGCGGCCCAGCCTCGATACCTCAACCTGCCTACCAAACGCGGGTCAGCGACGGGAAGATCGAGGTTCGGTCGCTGGGGTGAGCAGCGGGGCGACGCCGAGGGCAGATGCAGCATTGGCGCGCCAAGAGCTTCAAACTACTTCTGTTGTTTCGGCTGCGGCGTCGATGAAGGGGCGATTGCTGTTGGTTTAGATGTTCACCGAATCGCAATACACGTAGCTCGTGTGATTAGGAGCATCTACAAGGCCGTCTACGGATCGCCGGGTTGTGATTGGAAGGACATGACCACCTCGCCTCAGCCAACCGCGACGCCAGGTCTCGTGTCACCTCTTAGTCACACGAACCGGCCATCCGCGACCATCGAAGGGAGCTGGTTTCGAATGGACGTCAACAGTCACCGTCTACCGCGAAGCCAAACCGACCCCACCAAGTGGTTCTCGCGACTGGTGACTCTTGTCGGCTGGTAAACCCATGGACGAGGTGGTGGCGTCCTGCGTCGACGCCGGGCCAACGCTACGATCCCTGAGGCCGTCGGCCAACAAAATAGCCACCACTGCCGGCGAAGTATGGGCGAACGACCACCACGATTCCACGTCGAGCGCCATCAGCAGTGCAACGCCGCCGATCGCGCCATCAACAAACTCACAGCAGTCCGCGCCGTGGCCACCCGATATGGGAAGCTCGTCGATACTGGAAAAATTATCATTCCAATCCCGAATGGGTGGGCAGCCGCAACATTATTTTGTTTTCAACCCAGGAGATTTGTACCCAGTGACATTGCCCGCTTCAGGTAAAAAAGTTTTTGTGGCGAGAGATGCAAAATTAGTGCGTCTCATAATGACGGACTCGAGATTTAGCTTAGCCAGACTGAATTCAAGGGAGGACACAGTTACTGGTACGGGATATCAATCACCCAGTGGCATGCTACGACTCGACGTTCCAGATATCAGACGTATTCGTCACGGAATGATATCACTTTTCTCGGAACAAAATATTGCGCCATGGCGGCAGGATGTTGAGAAAATTGCGGATGATTTAATAAGCAAGCTGCTAGATGGACACCCAGCGCCCGACCTGAATAGAAGATATTTTGAGCCGTTTGTCGTTCGAGCGGTCGCGCTGTCTGCAGGTATTACTGAAGACGAAAGTGATAAATTGTATGGTTTTTCTAACAGAGTTTTAGTTCGTGTAGAAAATTTTGAGGATCGAGCTAGGATTTGTGCAGCGTGGAGTGAGTTATACGAGTACAGCGGCGAACTGATTGACAAAAAACTTAGCGACCCTGATGACAGACTACTTTCTAGAATCTTCGCTGAGCTTAAGAAAACTTGTCTCAGTCATGATGAGATAGTAGCAACATCCGGTACTATACTTGCTGGATTTTATACTCCATTCGGGATTTTGAGTGTATGCGCAGTGGAACTTTTCCGGCATCCTGACGTTGTGAAGGTTTGCCAGAACGAGCCTACATTATGGCAACTGACCGTGGAAGAGCTTATGCGTTACAAAGCTCATTTCAATTTCTTTTTACCACGAGTTGCAACCGAAGATATCACGCTGGGAGAGGTAAACATTTGTGCGGGTCAAGTGGTGCTGCCGTCATTGCATGCAGCAGCGACCGATCCGAATTCGTTCGCATGTCCGAATGTATTTCATATAGATAGAAATCGGGCTCGATGTAACATAGTCTTTGGTGCAGGCCCGCATTTCTGCCCGGGTGCAGCCTTATCGCGCCAGTGGCTGCAGGTTGGCCTTGAACGGCTTTTTGCAACTCTGCCGGGCCTACGTTTGGCAAAGCCATATAGCGATCTCCAGTGGCAACCAGGTTCAATCTCTATGCCTGACGAAGTGCCAGTTACGTGGGATAGGGGCTGAAGGGTTTGCTGCCCGGGCGCCCGAGTTCAAGGCCCACATCACCCGACGGCGACGACGTGGCTCCAGTCGATGGTGGCGTCATCGCCTACCTGGGTTTCGACGAGTTCACCTGCGCTGTCGATGTGGGCAACAGCGAACAGTCCGTCGTTGCGGACGAACAGGATGTCTTTGCCGACGGCGACGACGTGGCTCCAGTCGATGGTGGCGTCGTCGCCCACGTGGGTTTCGACGAGTTCGCCTGCGCTGTCGATGTGGGCAACAGCGAATAGCCCGTCGTTGCGGACGAACAAGACGTCTGTCATATCACCTTCATTTGAGTCAGATGTAGCCAGCCGCGGTCGTTGGAGGCGGGTCGGAAGCGGAATCCTACGTCTTGCTGCTGCTGATCAGAAGTACCAGCATCGCTGGGCCGATTGAGCGGTACCGTGGCCGTGCCGCAGGTTCTCGCAGTGGACGAGGGTGTCTCGGCGCGCCGGACGTGGCAGCGCCTGCAGCCGGACCACACTGCGGCGGGCACGATGATCTGCGGCCTTGCCCCGCCGCAACGTCCGGTCCAAGGACCGGTTGTTCGATCTGCCCTCTCGGATGCTGTAGCAGCATTCGCAGCGGCGACCCGGCGTACCAGTGGTAGGCCGTTCTCAGCCAAGCAGGTTCGCGACCCGCTCGCCGTCAGCCCGTCTGCATACCGTCAATGTCGTCGGCAAGACTAAGTCGGCTGCGGCAGCACTGGGTTCGGTGACGCGGAGACCAAGACGCCGATGCACTCGGAGTGGTGGCTTACTCGCTGATCGAGCCGTCCGGCTGGCACGCTTCGTCGAGACGCGTGGACCGCTCCGATTACCCCTGAGGTCGGCGGGACCACCGGCTGCGCTGCCGCCCGAGTCTGAACCATCCACGCGACGGCCGGCGCCGACTCGAGCACCAGGAACGCGGCCAACACGACGAGCTGGGGCATTCCGCGTGCGAGACCCAGCGCGCCGATGACGACGCCTCCCGCTCCGCGCAGGACGTGGCCGGTCGCCCACACCACGCCGGGGTCGGACCGGGTCATCCAGCGGCCAGCGAGGAAGTACAAGCCGATGCCGACCAGCCCAGACGCTGTGAGCATCGACGAGGTCTGCGTCTCCATCATGGTCATACTGCCGAGCAGCTGAGCGACGACCGGAACGACGAAAAGCGACAGCAGCAGTGTTCTCCACGGCACTGTGGTGCGCGATGGCCCGCTTGCAGCTATCGGGTTCATTTCGTTTTGGTCACATTGCCGGATTCGGCTGGCGGCGCATCGACTGGTCGACCACACCAGCGTACCGAGCAAGCCGAGGACCAGGCTGCCGACTCGAAACTGGGAATCGAATGACAGCTTTTCTGTTGCCATCACCGCGAGTAGTGTCCCCCCCACAATTTTGCCCAAGTCCAGATTGAGTTGCAGCCAAGTGAGCTGTCGGGTCTGAATGTCCGCGGGTAGTTCGCTGGCCAGGATGAACATGGGAGCTGCGACAGCCACCGCCGCCGCGCCGACGCCCATCACGGCGATGGCGAGCACAATCGACCATGAGCCGCCGTGGGACAGCGCCAGCGTCATCAGCCCCATCGCCATCCCGAACATGCCTAACACCTGCACCAATCGGTGCGCGCGCCGCCGCGCCGCGACGCGCCCGATCGACGGGCCCAGCAGCGCGAACAGGCCAGCCATCGACATCGCTACCCACACGTCGGTGTTTGTTCCCCCTGCCGCGAGCACGTAAGAAGGCAGCAGCACTGGAAGAAAGCAGTTGAAAGCCACCCCGAGGGCGAGGTTGGAGGTCATCCACCATTCGAACGGCTGGGCATCACCATCGACGGTGCTAGCCTGCTCGAGCATAGCACCGGACATTACCTCAAGAGGACCTCGAAAGGACTGCAAGTGGGCAACTTGGCATTGTTGCCAACATTACATCAGCCCACCGATGCCGAGGCCGTCCGATTCGGACAGCGTTCAGTGACCTATTGGGAGCTGGGTGTTGTGACGGCGGCACTTGCGAGTCAGCTGTCGGATGCCCGACGGGTCGCGATCTGGGCGCAATCGGAGCTTGAGACGTGTGTCGCGATCGTCGCAGCGCTCGCGGCCGGAGTGCCTGCGGTACCCGTCAACCCCAAGCTCGGTACCCGGGAGCTGCAGCACGTCATCTCCGACGCGATCCCTGATCTCGTCCTGGCCGCCCCGCATGTCCTGCTGCCCGAGGCGCTGCGCGCAATACCGCGGATCAGCGTCGACCTGCAGGCAGAGGGCGCGGCGATACCGCCGCCCGAGCCGGATCCCGAATCGCCGGCGCTGATCGTCTACACCTCAGGCACCACTGGTCCGCCCAAGGGCGTAGTGCTTCCGCGCCGCGCGCTCGCCGCGGACATCGACGTGCTGGCCGCAGCCTGGGCATGGACCGCCCGGGACGTCCTGGTCCACGCGCTGCCGCTGTCCCACGTGCACGGTCTGGTGCTCGGTGTGATCGGGCCGCTGCGGCTGGGGGGCGCACTGCACCATTTGGGCTCCTTTTCGATCGATGGGGTAGTCCGGGAGCTGGGTGGTTCTGCGACGATGCTGTTCGGCGTGCCGACGATGTACCACCGGTTGGCCGCAGCCGCTGAATGCGATCCCGAGGTTGCCGCGGCGCTGAGCCGGGCCCGGCTGCTCGTCTCGGGCTCCGCTGCGCTGTCCGTCTCCGACCACCAGCGGATCGCGACCGCCACCGGCCAGCAGGTGGCGCAGCGGTACGGGATGACCGAGTCGCTGATCACTTGCGCAGTCCGCGTCGAAGGACCACGCAGGCCAGGCACTGTCGGGCCGCCATTGGACGGAGTCAGGCTTCGCCTGGTGGACGATCAGGGCGAGATTCTTGAGGTGTCCGACGACGACACCATCGGTGAGATAGAAGTCGCCGGCCCGACCCTGTTCCTAGGCTACCTCAACCGCCCTGACGCCACCGCCGTGGTGATGCACGACGGCTGGTTTCGCACCGGCGACGTCGCTACCCGCAGCGCGGACGGTCACCTCCGGCTAGTCGGACGCCGCGCCACGGATCTGATCTCCAGCGGCGGATACAAGATCGGTGCGGGGGAGATCGAAAGCGCCCTGCTGGAACACCCCGGAGTCGCCGACGCAGCGGTAACTGGTGAGCCGGATCCCGACCTTGGTGAGCGCGTCGTGGCCTGGGTGGTCGCGGCCGGCGATTCGCCGCCGACCGCGAAGGATCTCGCGGAGCACGTCGCCGGGCTGCTCGCGCCACACAAGCGACCGCGGGTGGTTCACTTTCTGCCTGCACTACCCCGCAATGACATGGGCAAAGTTCGTAAGGCCGAGCTCCGACTATCCCGTTAGCCGGCTTCAGTAGGGTGTCCGCTTCGGTCCGGACATCTGGGGGTCGATCAGTGGGCGCAGCACGGGCGGTCGGATTGCTGCTCGGGGTCGCAGCCGACGGGGCCTTCGGTGATCCGCGTCGCCGCCACCCGGTAGCTGCTTTCGGGCGACTCGCCGTGACCGCCGAACGTGCCTGCTACGCCGAACATCGGCTGGCTGGGCTGGTCTATACCGCAGCCCTCGTCGGTGCTGTGTCAGCGGTCGGTGGCCTCGTGGAACGGGCCGGGCGCGGGAGAGGCCCTATGCAGGCGGCGGGTACCGCGCTGGCGACCTGGATAGTGCTGGGTGGCACCTCGCTGGCTGAGGAAGGCGCGGCGATGGCTCGGGCGTTGGACGCCGGGGACCTCGACGCCGCTCGGATCCGGCTACCGCACCTGTGCGGTCGCGACCCGGCCAGTCTCGACCTGGCCGCGCTGGCCCGGGCCAGCGTGGAGTCGGTCGCCGAGAACACCTCAGACGCCGTCGTCGCCCCGCTGGTCTGGGGCGCGGTAGCTGGGGTGCCCGGGCTCCTGGCATACCGCGCGGTCAACACCTTGGATGCGATGGTCGGGTACCGCTCGCCGCGCTACCGCCGCTTCGGGTGGGCCGCGGCACGGCTGGATGACCTGGCCAATCTCCTGCCCTCACGAGTCGCCGCCGCGCTGACCACCCTATGCGCGCCGTTGGTCGGCGGATCGGCCAGCGGGGCGTGGCGAGCCTGGCGACGCGACGCGGCGGCGCATCCCAGCCCCAACGCCGGGCAGATCGAGGCGGCATTTGCGGGCGCGCTGGAGATACGGTTGGGGGGACGCACGGTCTACCCGCATGGCGCTGAGCAGCGTCCGATACTGGGCCACGGCCGCACCCCGGATGCTGGTGACCTCACCCGGGGGGTTGAGCTGTCTCGAGTTATCGGGCTCGTGGCCGCGGCACTGTGCGCGATGCTGGCTGCGGTGACTCAGCGGCCGTACCGGTCGGCAAGCTTGGCCATCGGTGGATCGTGTGGATCGTCCTCATCCGGTGACCACTTGTCGTCACGGCGCGCTTCGGTCGCCTCCCGCCAAGTGAAGTAGGCCAGCCCCAGCGGGGCCATCGTGCCGAAAGCGAGCCACTCCAGCGCATAGGGGAAAGAGGGGCCCGGGTCCAACTGCGGCAGTGGCAGCGCGGACAGCACTCCGGGGGCACCGTCGACCAGCTGAAGGTAACCCGGTTCCAGTCGCACTCCGGTGGCGGCACTCACCGTGCGGCTACTCGCCGCGTACACCTGCCGATGCCCGTCTTGGTACACGACTTCGCCGTTCTGCGGGTCCAGCTCGTCGGCTCGTAATCGGCCGGTCACGGTCACCTCGCTACCCGGCGCCGCCGGGTAGTCAGGTATCCGCACGCCCTCTGCCGGGCGTAGATAGCCGCGGTCGATCAGGATGTTTGATCCGTCGGCCAGCCGAAGCGGAACCAGTACCTCGTAGGCCGGCTCACCTTGGACGGTGCGCAACCGGACCACCATCTCAGCCTCTGGCAGGTAGTAACCGGTGGCCTCAACTTGGTGCCACTCGGTGTTCTGAGTCGGCGCGGCGTGGGCCGTCAGAACGCTGCGCAATGGCCGTGGCGGGATGCTGAAGGAGCGTTCGATGGCGGTGTTGGTATCCGCGCGCTGCGCTGCGCGACGGAACTGCCATGGCGCGAGTAAGGTGAATGCCGCCACAGAGAAGCAGATCACCATCGCCGTCAGCGCCAACCAACCAGGGCGCAGCAGGAACCGCCACCGCATATCACCACGGTAGCGGGTACTCATCCCAACGCCGCCCGCGCAGCCGCTACCGCGCCGTTGCCGTAGCCACCGTCGAACAGCACCGCGTGCACCAGCAACGGGAACAACTGATGCAGCGGGACACGCTGTTGCCACCCGGACGCCAGCGGTGCGACGTCGGTGTAACCGGCGAACAACCGCTCCAGCTGCGGGTAGCCGAACAGCGCGAGCATCGCCAGGTCCGTTTCGCGGTGCCCGCCGTGCGCGGCCGGGTCGAGTAGCCACAACCGTCCGTCGGAGCCGGCATGGACATTTCCAGCCCACAGGTCGCCATGCAGCCTCGCCGGCGGCTCAGTCGGTCCGGCCAGATCCTCGATCTGCTCGCACGCGCGGTGCACCACACGGGCCCCGGCGGCATCCACCGCGCCGCGGTCTACCGCGCTGCGCAGATAGGGCAACACGCGTTGCTCGACGTACCACTGCGGCCAGTGCGGCCCGGTGACGTTGGCCATCGGCGCGGCACCGATCCACGCCTGCTGGGACCCTCCAGGGGGTGTGGCGCCGAAGGCCGCAGCGCCTGCGGCGTGCAGTGTGGCGAGCTGACGCCCGAGCAGCTCGGCGGCGGCGCCGTCCGTTTGGCCGGCCAGGATGTATTCGGTGACCAGCCATTGTTCGTCATATCCGTGTACCTGCGGTATCGGCGGCCCGTCGGGTACCCGCAGCCAGCGCAGTCCCGCTGCCTCAGCCATCGCCTGCCCCGGTTCTGCCCGCTTGGCCACCACGGTGCGCCCATCGCCCAACTTTAGGCGCCAGATGACGCCATGGGGCGTTGCGGTCCGCACGGGCTGACCGGTGATCGCGGCGACGGACGCGGCAGGAGTGATCATGTCGGCGTCAGGACCGCTCGCGAACCCACGCCAGCAACCCGGGCACCGCAGCGCGCACCATCCTTAGCACGTCGTCGAAGCCGTATTTGCCACCGTAATACGGGTCGGGTACGTCGAGGGCCTGGCCAGCGGCCCGGTCGAACGATCGCAACAACACCACTCGCTGCGGTTCGGAAACCAGCTGACGCAGCGCCGCAAGATGCCCGGCGTCCAGCGCGACCAGCAGGTCGGCGGACAGGTGCTGTGCGCCGACCTGCGCGGCGACATGCTCACAGCGGAATCCAGCCCGGCGCAGTGCTTCGGCGGTTCGCGGATCGGCAGGACTGCCAACGTGCCA
>JBHEMR010000179.1:0-23781 GCA_046262495.1 Pseudonocardiaceae bacterium
CCGGACAGGATCCGGTCCTTGGGAATCAGTATGGAACCCGGAATCCTGACGATCTCATATTCGTTCGGCTCCCGGACGTCGATCAAAGCGAAGTCCTTGCCTGAGTCGATCATTTCCTTCAGTTCCCGGGCGGTGATCGTCGAGTCCGCCGCCGCGGTGGCGGCGGACTCGCTGACCGCGCCACAGAACTCCGCGTAGTCGATCAGCTCTGTGATCGGGTCGCCAGCCGGATCCCTACGGATCTTGATGGTGCGGTAGCTCATCTCCAGCGCGTCGTACACCATCAACCGGCCCAGCAGTGGCTCGCCGATCCCAGTGATCAGCTTGATCGCTTCGGTCACCATGATTGAACCGATCGACGCGCAGAGCACACCCAATACGCCGCCTTCGGCGCAGGACGGCACCATCCCGGGAGGCGGCGGTTCCGGGTACAGGTCCCGATACTGCAACCCTTGCCCGCCGGGGGCGTCGGCCCAGAACACCGACGCCTGGCCCTCGAAGCGGAATATCGAGCCCCATACATATGGCTTGCCGAGCAACACCGCCGCATCGTTGACCAGGTAGCGGGTCGCAAAGTTGTCGGTGCCGTCCAGGATGAGGTCGTAGTCGCGGAAGATATCCAGCGCGTTGGACGAGTCCAACCGCAGCTGGTACAGGTTAACCAGGACCAGCGGGTTGATCTCGCGGATGGAATCCCGGGCGGACTCGCCCTTAGGCCGGCCGATGTCGGACTGGCCGTGGATCACCTGACGTTGCAGGTTGGATTCATCGACCTCATCGAACTCGACGATGCCCAGCGTGCCCACACCAGCAGCGGCCAGGTACAGCAGGGCTGGGCTACCCAGCCCACCAGCGCCGATCACCAGCACCTTCGCGTTCTTCAGCCGCTTCTGACCGACCATGCCGACTTCCGGAATAATCAAATGGCGGCTGTAGCGGACCACCTCTTCCTTGGTCAGCTCCGCGGCGGGCTCCACCAACGGTGGCAGGCTCATCAGCGCACTCCTCACAGTGTCGTGCTGTCTGTTTGCAGGTCAACGTCCCCGCTCCCCCCACTCTTCCCACCTCTGCTTTGGGGTTAGTTGACAGTCGGGAACGGCCAGGCGTTGGGTTGGCAGGTCAGGCCGTCCGCGGTGACATGGTCGGTGCCTAGAACTGCTAGGTAATCGTCGGTCACTCCCCAGGTCTGCTGCATCATCACCGGCGCCAGCCGCCCGTTTGTCTCACAGGCGACATGCGCGAAACCCAACCCGTGCCCGACTTCGTGGTTGACCGCGTACTGCTGGTACTGCACTACGTTGCCTTGAAAGGCCACCGCTCCCCGAGCCCAGCGGGCAGTGTTGATCACTACCCGGTGATCCCCTGGCCGCCAGCAGGACGCGTCAAAGGGAATCTGAAAGCCGCAGAGCCGCCGGGTGGTCTGTTGCGAGGTGAGGCTGATCCGCAGGATCGCCGCCCGGCTGTCATCGATCCGCTGGAAGCGGTAGCGCCCGCTGCCGATCCAGCTCTTGGGATTCTGCAGCGTGCTGTCCACGGTGGTAGCGAAGCCCGCTGGACCGCCCTCGAGATCGACCCCGTCTTCGATTTCGACGGTATAGGTGAACAGCTGGCCCGCCCCGAAGGGCGCACCGGCGCCGGGAATCACCCGCCAGGCGCCGGCACCTTGCACGGCGAAGGGGCCGCCACCGGGCAGTTCGGCGGATGCCTTGACCGCCTCGAAACCGGGACTAATTACCGGGTTGGGGATCAGCGGGTTACCCACCGAGCCAGCCATACCGGTTTGGTCCGACGACGACAGCAGTGGCGATCTGGCCGCGTCAAGCACCGCCAACACGGTGAGAACCACCAAGACCGGCAGCGCATAGACCCGCCAGCCGTAGGTGGCGACCGCCCGAGCCAGCCGCCTGGAACCCCGGGATCCGGTACCACCGTGGCGTGACACCAGCTGGGGCTCTGGATCCCAGGACGCGGCCAGCGGCTGTTCATCGGCGATCCTGAAGTCCACATACCGCTCGGAGCGTCGAGCCGAAACCCACTCAGCCTCGGTTCGCGTCGGGCGGATCACCGCGCAAGGATGGCACAGCCACGCGCAGTACTACGCACATCACCACACCGCCCGGTCCACCGCATCGATCATGCCGAGCATCGCCCAAGCGACCGCGAGCAAGGTGAGAGTCCGGGGGGTATTAAGACGGCGAGCTCAGCTCGCGCTGGACCGGGCGTGTGGCGAACATTCAGCGCCACGCCGACGCTGTGATGGGTTTCGCCCCGCCAGGATGGGTGGACGGGATGCAGCTGCGGTATCGGCCCGGGGTACGGAATCCGGGTGAGCATGGTGTCAACATGAGTTTGACGAGCCACTTACCCGCTCCTGCCCTGGCGCTGCGATACCGGCGAGTAGGGTTTACCAGATCAGCCAGGAGGTGACGGAGGCCGATGACCGAGACGGCATCGAGCCGGGCGGATGCAGCGCCCCGAGGCGTGCGGATGTCCCGGGACGAGCGACGCGCTCAACTGCTCGCCGCAGCAACCGACGTCTTTGTCAACAACGGCTACCACGCCACCGTCATGGATGACATCGCTGAGCGTGCCGGCGTCAGCAAGCCCGTGCTGTATCAGCACTTCCCGGGCAAACTTGAGCTGTACCTGGCGCTGTTGGAGCGCCACACCGACGAACTCGTCCGCCGGGTCCAGGGCGCCATCGAGGAGACCCCCGACAATCGGCAGCGAGTGCGCAACGCGGTCGAGGCCTACTTCGACTTCGTCGACGGCGACGATCAGGCCTTCCGACTGGTCTTCGAGTCCGACCTGCGTAACCAGCCGCCGGTGCAGGCCGTGGTGGAGCGGACGTACACCGCCTGCGTGCAGACCATCGCGCAAGCTGTGGCAGCCGATGCCGGGCTGGACGCCGACCGCGCTTGGCTGGTGGCGGTCGGCGTCGTCGGGATCAGCGAGCACAGCGCCCGCTACTGGCTCACCCGCCAACATGAGGTGCCCAAGGAGGAGGCGGTAGTCCTCACCGCCTCCCTGGCCTGGAAAGGCCTCGCCGGCTTCCCCCTCCAGACCCCCGCGCATTGAGCACTGAATGCGGTATCAGCGGGGACGTCGGTCCTCTAACCCCACCAGATGATCGCTGGATCGCCGAGCCCGGTCACGCCGTGCTTACGCCGCTCCACCGGGACAGCTCGGCCGGCAGATCTAGCCGGTCGACCGGAGCGGCCGACTCGTAGTCTCCCCAATCCTCGCGCGGCAGCAACCACATGATCTCGAATTCGTTGCCGTCCGGATCGGCACCGTAAAGGCTCTTCGTGGCGCCGTGACTGGATTCGCCACCGAACGCTCCCGCACCGAGGGGCACCTCGCGGGCCGCGGCCAACTCGTCGATAGTGTCGACCTGCCAGGCGAGGTGGTAGAGCCCGATATGCCCGCGCGGCGGACGGAATGCTTCCGAACCGAGCCCGAACAATCCGAGGTCGTGGTGATTCTCCGAGCCGCTGGCGCGGAGGAACGCGGCGTTGGCGCGAGGCTCCCGGGCGATCACCTTCATCCCCAGCACAGTGCAGTAGAAGTCCACTGCGCGATCCAAGTCGCTGACGAACAGCACCGCGTGGTTGAGCCGACGAACCGCGATCATCGCAGCCTCCTGAAAGGTCCGTGACCAATCCTGGCCGCTACGCCTGGGCGGGCACCAGGAGGGTAAACGTGGGCGGAGCGGGCCGGGTCAGCCGAAGCCTGCCACCTTCGGCTTCGGCCAGGCTGCGGGCGAGTGCCAGGCCGATGCCGTGCCCATCGGCCAAGCGCGATCGCCGGGTGAACAGTTCCGGTTCGGGAGCCGTGATGCCGGTCCCCTCGTCGGACACGTCGATGGCCAGCGCGTCGGCGGCATTGCGCACCGCCACCGACACCGTGCCCGAGCCATGGGTGGCAGCGTTGTCCAACAGCACCGTGAGCACCTGTCGCACGGCCGCGGTCGACGCCAGTGACACCGGGGCCAGCGGGTCCACCGCTACGTGCAGCACACGGTCTTGGGCGGCCAGCCGGTCATGCCAGCCCGCTTCGATCTCATCGAGCAGCACCGGCAGATCCAGTGGCGTGGCGTTGGAGCTGCGGGTGTCCCGCGCCAACGCAAGCAGCTCCTCGATGGTCTGCTCCAGCCGGTCCGCGGCAGCAATTCCCTCGGTGATGGCGTGCCGGAGATCTTGATCTGGATGCGTCAGCGCCGCTTCGAGCCGAAGCCGCAATCCGGTCAGCGGAGTGCGGAGCTGGTGAGACGCATCAGCGGAGAATGATCGTTCGCGGGCGAGCATGTCGTCCAGGCGTCCGGCGGTACTGTTCAATGCCGAGCCGACCGAGTCGATCTCAGGAATGGCTGCTGGTGTGGTCCGGACACTGAAGTCGCCTTGACCGAGACGGCGCGCCGCTTCCGAGAGCTCTTCGAGCGGGCGAGCCAACCGCCGGGCCTGGCGCCGGGCGACTAACCAGACCATGCCGATGGCCAATCCGCCCAAGCCGAGCATGACCGACCACACCAGCGCAACCTGCCGGTAGACGTCCCTGACGGGGCTGGCGGCGCGCACCGCGCCAATCACATCGGTGTCATGGGTCACTGGCACGGCCACGACCAGCTCACCATTGAGATCCTTGTTGCTGATATCCCCGTGCAGAGCGGCGTACACCGCCTGGTCGCCGCCCTCGGGTCCGGTACCCAGGATGCGAAGGCCGCGGTCCACATAGACCGCGAGGTGCGTCCCGTCGTTCGGGTCGCGAAGATCGGTCGGCATCTTGCCGCGGAGCACATCTGCTGACACGGCGGCCGCAGCTGCATCGGCTCCGAGCAGAAGCTTTGTTCGTTCGTTGGACTTCGCATACTTCAATACCCCACCGGCCAAGGGCACCCCGAACAGGGCGATGGCCAGTACGGCGGCGAGCACTGCGAGGCCGACGATCCGGGTACGCACGAGTCCCCTCTACCCACCGAGGCAAGGTCGTGACAATGGTGACACAGCGGATATACAGTCGCGAGGCCGCGGGGCTCGTGAGTGGGCTTCGGCGCCACAACACTGTTCGCTGCTCACGACCCCTTCGGGGCTTCCAGCCGGTAGCCGTGTCCTCTCAGGGTGGTGATCCGGGGCACCGAACCCATTTGGGCCATCCCCGCCAGCTTGCGGCGCAGCGCGGCGACATGCACGTCGAGGGTCTTGGTAGGACCGAACCAGTTCTCGTCCCACACCTGTGCCATCAGGGTCTCCCGGCTGATCGCCACTTCCGGCGCTGCCGCGAGGCGGGCGAGCAAATCGAACTCCTTGGCCCGCAGCGGCATCTCGATTCCCGCGACGCTCGCTCGCCGGCTACCCGTGTCCACCAGCAGGTCACCTACCACCAGCATCGGTTGGGTTTCCGATGTCGCCGGCGCCACCCTTCGAAGATGGGCTCGGACGCGGGCCAGCAGCTCAGCCAGCCGCACCGGCTTGGTCAGATAGTCGTCTGCGCCGGCCTCGAGACCGACCACGACATCCATCTCGTCGGTCCGTGCGGTGAGAATCACCAGCACCGCCGTCGGATTACTGGCCCGTAACTGCCGGCACACCTCGACGCCGTCCAGGTCGGGCAACCCGAGGTCCAGCAGCACCAGGTCGAAGTCCGTCCCGGCGGCCGCACGCAGCGCGTCGCGACCGGTGCGTTGCCAACCGACCTGGTGCCCGTGAGCGCGCAGGCTGGACTCGAGCACGCTGCCGATGGTCTCGTCGTCCTCTACTACCAGCAGCCGGGACATCCCACGAGCCTAATAGATCATTCCGCGGACAACCGCTGGTCGGACTTCACCAAGGAGACCAACTCTTCGATCCGTTCGGCCGCGACTTGGTCGTGCTCGTCAAGGGTCGACCGGAAGGTCACCAGGTTCGCTGCCTGACCCTGGGCCAAACATGTCGCGCAGAGAGCGACATCGGCAGGTCGCGGATGGGCACCGAATAGCAGCCAGCGCACCCCCGGTCGGATCAACGCGGTCCGTCTGATGATCGGCTCCCGGCGCAACCACCACGGGGACGCCAATGCCCAACGCCTCAGTGCGGTCTCCCCGCGCGCCACCATCCGGGCCAACCCGGGTCGCAGGCCGAGGCTGTGCGGCACCATGTCGTCCGGGGTGGTGAAGAACCTCTCGTCCGTCGTGGACATCGCCTGCTCCACTCAAGTATTACCGGAGGTAACCGTTACCATAAGTAACATGACGGATGACCCCGCTTCTGTCAAGCCAGTGCGCCGGTCGTCGAGTAACCGCTCGGGACATCGGGAGCAGCGCCGCGCGGCGCTGGTGCAGGCCGCGATGCGGGCAATCCGCCAGCATGGCCCCGATGTCGCGATGGACGACATCGCCGCCGAGGCGGGCGTCAGCAAACCGATCCTCTACCGGTATTTTCTCGACAAGGGCGATCTCTACATGGCGGTCAGTGAGGCTGCCACCGAGCAGTTGCGGGCCGTCCTGCTGCCCGGCCTGAACTCCGAGGTTGACCCGCGGACGCTGCTCCGGGCGGTGATCGAGGCCTACTTGACGTTCATCGAGTGCGAACCGGAGCTCTACCGCTTTGTAGTGCGCCGCTCGTTTACCGACCGGCCATTGCCACGGGATCCGGTCACGACCAATGCGGCACTCATCGCCGGGGCGCTGGCCACGATCTTCGCCGATCAGCTACGCAGCCTGGGCCTGGATCCAGGAGGTGCTCGAACTTGGGCCTACGCCGGCGTGGGCATGGTGCAAGCAGCGGGTGACTGGTGGCTACAGGAACGCACGTTGTCCCGGGAGCAGCTGCGGGACTACCTGCTGATGATGGCCTGGGGCGCACTGGACGCCATCCTGCGAGCAGGTGGGTCACCGGCCCGAATGCTGGACAGCTCATGAGCGGCATGGGTGCATAACACTGTTGCCACTCACGGCGGCATCAGCCACCGACTGAGAAGCCAACTCGGCGGCTGTCCCCGGGTCCGATCTCGATGTAGGCGACCCTCGAGGTCGGCACCATGTACCGCCTACCCTTATCGTCGACCAGGGTCAGCATTCCCTGCGTGTTCCGCATCGCCTCGACGATCAGCGCCTCCACCTCATCCGGCGAGTCCGCTGTAGACACCGTCAGCTCGCGAGGACTGTCCGCGACGCCAATCTTGACCTCCACGCCAGAACCTCCACGGTGTGATCGACCTGTGACACTCCAGGTTAGTGGAGCGCTGCGCAGCCGCTCACCCCAGCCCGAGGGCAGCCATCCGACGGCCGTGCAGGATCTCCACCCGACGGACCAGCGTGGCCAGGCCAGCCAGGTCTCCGGAGCCGCAGACGATCAGATCAGCCAGTGCCTCGCGTTCTGCCACGACGTGCTGGGCATTGGTCACCGCCTCGCCGAGCAACCGCCGACCCCACAGCGCCAACCGATCGCGGGTAGTTCGGCTGTGCTCGCAGGCGCTGCGTACCTCACGCTCGGCGAACGCCGAATGGCCGGTGTCAGCCAGGACCTCTTTGACCAGTGAAGCGGTGGCGTCGTCTAGCCAGCCACCCACCTCACCGTAGAAATCCGCCGCCAGCCCGTCCCCAACGTAAACCTTCACCAGCGACTCCAGCCAGGATCGCGGCGCCGTTGACGCATGGAAGGCGTCGATACGCGCCACAAAGGGGCGCATCGCCTCGTCCACCGAGACACTCAAACCGCGTAAATGGCTTTCGAGCTGCCGGAAGTGCCCGATCTCAGCAGCCGCCATGGTGGCCATCGCCACCCTGCCGCTCAGTGTGGGGGCCTTGCGGGCGTCGTCAGCGAGCCGATCGAAGGCTGACAGCTCTCCGTAGGCGAGGATTCCCAACAGGTCGACGATGCCTGCACGTGCCACATCCACGGCGCGAGCGTAGTGCCGCATTGTTGGAGTGTGTGGTGTCACGCGCACAGTCGACGTGGTGCAGGGTAAGATGTGTGCACAGGGCGTGACCCGACCCGGTGACAAGATCCCGTGGTCACACGTCCGGTTCTGCGGCAGATGCCGCAGGGCGGATGAAATTGAGCGTGGACCTGATGTCTTCGTTCCCAGTTTTGCTGGCCATCTGGCGGCGCGGAGCTGGTTGAGCGAGGCGGCGGTGGACGCGCCGGTACGAGAGAGGCGATCACACTGACCGTCAGCGAGACCACATTGCCTGAGACCTATCCCCCGGAGCGTCCGGACCCCGACGTCCAAGCCAGCGCAGAGAGTGATATCGACGAAACCGCAGAGCTTGCGCCGCTGCAGGCTGGCGCACCGGTGCGCGATGATTCCCCCACTTTCGCCGAGCTTGGTGTCCGCGACGAGATTGTCCGGACCCTGCGGTCGGTGGGCATCGAGCGCACCTTCGCCATACAGGAACTCACCCTGCCGCTGGCGCTGGCCGGCGACGACCTCATCGGCCAGGCCCGCACCGGCACTGGCAAGACGCTCGGCTTCGGTGTTCCGCTGCTCCAGCGGATCACCACCGGAGACATCGTTCTTGATGGCACCCCGCGCGCCCTGGTCGTCGTTCCCACCAGAGAGCTGTGCCTGCAAGTCAGCGCCGACCTCACCGCCGCGGGTCGGGATCTCGGCGTCCGGGTCCTTTCCATCTACGGCGGCCGACCTTACGAACCCCAGGTCAAGGCCCTGGCCAGGGGGGTGGACCTGGTGGTCGGTACTCCGGGCCGGCTACTGGACCTTGCCGAACAGCGCCATCTGGTGTTGGGCAAGGTACGCGTGCTGGTACTCGACGAGGCCGATGAGATGCTGGACTTGGGCTTCCTGCCCGACATCGAGCGAATCCTGCGGATGGTGCCGGAGCAGCGCCAGACCATGCTGTTCTCGGCCACCATGCCGGGTCCGATCATCACGCTGGCCCGAACCTTCCTGACCCAGCCAACGCATATCCGCGCTGAAGAACCCGACGCCACCGCCATCCACGAGCTGACCCGGCAGTTCGTCTACCGGGCGCATGCGATGGACAAGGTGGAACTGCTGTCCCGGATGCTGCAGGCCCGCGATCGAGGCTTAACGATGATCTTCACAAGAACCAAACGCACCGCGCAGAAGGTGGCCGACGAACTCACCGAGCGCGGTTTTGCGGTCGCGGCGGTGCACGGTGACCTCGGCCAAGGCGCTCGCGAGCAGGCACTTCGAGCGTTCCGCTCGGAAAAGGTGGACGTGCTGGTGGCCACCGATGTCGCCGCTCGCGGCATCGACGTCCCGGAGGTCACCCACGTCATCAACTACCAGTGTCCCGAAGATGAAAAGCCCTACGTGCATCGAATCGGGCGCACCGGGCGGGCCGGGCGGGCCGGTGTCGCGATCACTCTCGTCGACTGGGACGAGGAAGCGCGCTGGAAGATGATCAGTGACGCGCTGGGTCTTGGCATGCCAGAGCCGGCGGAGACCTACTCCACCTCGGAGCACCTGTTCAGCGACCTCGGCATCCCCACCGACTCCACCGGGCGGCTGCCACTGGCCCGGCGCACCCGGGCCGGTCTGGAAGCCGAGCCCAGCGACGAAGGCGGCCAGTCCAGGCGTACCACTGGCGTCCCGCGTGGCGTGCGCAGTGGGGCCACCGACGGTGCGCTCCCGCCGGTTCGCCGCCGGCGGCGGCGCACCCGTAACGGAGAGACCGCCGGCATCAGCGCCGAGACCGCACCTCCCGCGGAGCACCCCTGCGACCATGGTGACGCCGGCCCGCGCCGCCGGCGTCGGCGCAGCCGGGGCCGGGGCGCTGACACCGGGGAACACGGCAGCCAGCCCCGCGCGGCAGGCTAAACCAGCGGTCGGATGCTCGCGCCTGAACGCCGCACCCGATGGGACCTCACCGCAGCCGCGGTGGTGGCTGTGGCTGTGCTCGCCGTGGCCGCCGCACTATGGTGGACCAGTGACGCGCGCCGCACCACGCTGACCACCGCCGCCAGCCCGGCACCGGGTACAGCCGCCGGGTCTGGGTCGTTGCCAACGGCGCTGACAGAGGCGTGGCGAGCGCCAAGTCCGGCGACCCCGGTCCCGCTAGCGGCGGACGGCGCGACGGTCACCGGTGCCGCTGGCGTGGTCGCCGGGCGCGACCTGCACACCGGCGCGGTGCGCTGGAGCTACCGGCGCGACCGACCGCTGTGTACCGTGGCCGCCGCATTCCATCAGGTAGTGGCGGTTTACCAGCGCAGCGAGACCTGCAGCGAGGTGACCACCCTGGGTTGGGTCAACGGTCGGCGTGGACCGCAACGCACCGGTCCGGTGGAGGCGCCGACCCGGCTGATCGCCGCCGGCAACCAGATTGCCGCCACTGGTCGCCGCTACCTGGAGGTATGGCGCTCGGATTTGGTGCGGACGCTGGCCTATGGGCGACTGCCCACCCCAGTGCAGCCTGCGACCCAACCGCGGCCGGACTGCGTACACGACTCGATAGCGCTCAGTGCTACGAAACTAGGCGGTGGCAAGCTGGCCGTGGTGGAGCAGTGTCCCGGAGAGCGGGTGCGGCTCACCGTGCAACGGTCCGATCCCAAGGAACCCGACCACCCCGAGGTGACTTTCAGCACCCTGCTTTCGGGTCAGCAGGCTCTGGTCATCGCGATGAGCGGGGAGCGGGTCGCGGTGGCGTTGCCTGACCCGGTCCGGTTGGCCGTGCTCGACGGCCTGGGCAAGGAGGTAGCAGAATACCCGCTGGCGGTCCCGGACGCCGATCTTCGCGGTAATCCGCCCGGCGGGCTGGCCGACGTCACCGAGACACCCACTGAGATTTACTGGTTCACCGGCTCGGCCACTGTCGCATTGGACATCGGTGACCTACGGCCACGGTGGACCCGGGCGGGATCCCTGGGCACCGGGTCGGAGGTCGCCGGGCGGCTGCTGCTACCGGTACCGGGAGCGCTCGCCGTGCTGGACACCACCACCGGTCAGCAGCTCGGCGCGCTGCCGGTGGATCGCAGCGGCTACCGCGGCCCAGTAGGTACCGCCAGCTCTGGAGGTGTGGTGCTGGAGCAACGCGGCGACACCCTGGTCGCGCTGCACTGAGCTTCGGACTCGTAAGCTCCACCCGGTGACGGCATCACAGATCACCCCGCACGGCGCCAGCCGAGTGCAGGTGACGGTGCCGGGTGCCAAACTAGCGGCGCTGCGCGCCCAACCCGCTGAGCCCGTCGGTGCAGTGGCCGTGCTGATACCGGGATACACCGGGTCCAAAGAGGACTTCTCGGCCCTGTTGGACCCCCTGTGCAATGCAGGTCTGTCTGTGCTGGCGCTGGACCTGCCCGGGCAGTACGAGACTCCCGGCCCGGGCTGCGAGCAGGACTATTACCCCGACCCGCTGGGTCGGACCATCGCGGCGCTGGTGGCTGAGCTGGCCGCCGGCGGCGGCGAGGTACTGCTGCTGGGGCACTCCTACGGGGGGTTGGTGGCTCGAGCGGCGGTGCTCGCCGGCGCCCCGGTGACCGGGTTGGTGTTACTCGACTCGGGTCCAGGCGGATTGCCCTCAGGACAGCGCCGGGAGTTGCTCGACGCCACCGAGCCGGTGATGCGTGCCCAAGGCAGCGAGACCGTCCTGAGGCTGCTCGAAGCTCGGAATGGAACCGCCGAGCCACCCGAACTCGCTGCGCTGCTGCGAGCCCGCTTCCTAGCCTCGTCCAGCGTTGGCCTGCTCGGGATGGCGACCGGCCTACGCACTGAACCCGACCGGGTCACCGAGCTGGCCACCGCCCTGCGCACCCGCGCGATCCCGTGTTTGGTCGCCTTCGGCGAAGCAGATGACGCGTGGCCGGTGCCGGTCCAGCGCGATATGGCGGCGCGGCTGGGCGCCGAGGTTGCGATGATCCACGATGCCGCCCACTCACCGGCCATCGAGAATCCACAGGGGCTGCTCGATGTGCTGTTACCGACCTGGATGGCCTGGCTAGCTACTACGTTGCCGCCCTGAGTGACCGGCGCATTGGGTTACTCGTCCCATGGACCGCCTAGTTAGGCGGCTCAGGCCCACCAGCCGAACCAGAGCACACAGGCCGTGAGCGCGACGATGGAGTAAGAGGCCAGCGCCGCGCTGCGGCCTCGACAGCGGTCGGCGGCCAGCTGCAACGCAACCGCGGCCGCAGCCGCGATCACATGTCCAGCAACCGGTGCGACCCCTGGTCCGGGCCGGCCTGACGTACCCGCCAGCCACTGCGCCACGCAGACCGCGAGCGCAAGTACAACCAGGCCCCCCGCCAGCACACCGGACAGCCCGCGCGGGATCCGCTCACCGAGGCGTGGCGCGGTCACGGTGCAAGCAGGGCCCATGGCCGGAGCTCTGGTGCGCTGGCCCGGCCCTCGGGGCAGTGCCGCCGGAAGTCGCACCAGGAGCAAGCCCGGCCGGGGGTGGGTGGGTACAGCATTTCCGGATCGCCTCCGGTCGCCAGAGTGTCGGCGGCCAGCGCTATCTCGTCGGCCGCCTCCTCAGCACGCCGTAGGTGCCTGCTCAACGACTGCTCGGTGTGCTCCCAGCCAGCAACGGTGTCGGTGGGCAGGTGGTGCAGCTCCACCCGGCGGCACTCCCGACGTAGCGTGCGGCGGGCCGCGAAGGCGTAGAGCGCCAACGCCTGCGAACCGCGAGCATCATCGACGGTGAGCTCGTGGCGACCGGTCTTGTAGTCCACCACGACTAGTTCGCCATTGCGCTCGTCAATGCGATCCACGCGTCCCTCCGCAACAATCCGTTGGGTCGGCGCGGACACCCAACGCTCGACACCCACCGGTTCGAGGTCGGGATCCAGCTCATCGACGTATCGGGCCACCCAGTCCTGCGCGCGGCTTCGATAGTCGCCGGCCTGCGCGTTGTCGGCGAAACCCTCGCCAGACCAATGCGTCGCGACCAGGGCCGCCGCAGCATGCGGCTGCCTCCGGGCGGGCGCCAGATCGAACAACGCCCGCAACGCGGTGTGCACCACCGCACCCAGCGTGTTGTGCGCCCAGGCCCCGCCCCGCGCGGGCGCGGGGCGATCCAGGTAGGCCATCCGGTAGCGCCGGCGGCAGCTGGTCCAGGTGGTGAGCTTGGCGGGAGTCAGCCGTACCAGCGGGCGGGGCAGACCGCCGAGTTGCAGCTCTTCCTGCGCTCGCGGTGCCATCGCGCCTACCGTACTCGTCGGCGGTCAGCCGGTCACCGCGGCGATGCGGCTGCTGGCCGCCAGCTCCTCGATTCGCTCCAGCGCCGTTGGGTCAGTCGTCTCTTGACCTAGCGACACCGTCTTGTTCGTACCGTGGTAGTCGCTGCTGCCGGTGACCAGCAGGCCCAGCTCGGCCGCGAGATCGCGCAGCGCAGCGCGATCGCCGTCGGTGTGGTCAGGATGGTCGACTTCTACCCCGGCGAGCCCCTCAGCGGAAAGTTCAGCGATCACTGAGAGGTCAATGACCGGCCCTCGACGGCGAGCCGCGGCGTGCGCTAGGACCGGCACCCCGCCTGCGGCGCGAACCATCCGGATCGCGGTGTGGACGTCGGTATCGGCCCGACCGGTGTAGTACGGGCCGCGGGCATTGAGAAATCGGTGGAAGGCCTCGTCGACGCTACCCACGACGCCCGCCGACACCAGTGCCCGGGCGAGGTGCGGCCGCCCGGCTGGAGCTTCCGGCGGCAGGCTGGCGAGGAACTCGTCAGGATCCACCGGGAACCCGTCGGCGGCCATCTGCTGTGCCATGACGCGCAACCGCACGCGTCGCTCGTCGCGCAGCCGCCCCTGCTCGGCGATGATTGCCGCCGAGGTGGGGTCAAACAGGTAACCGAGCAAGTGCACCGAGACGTGACCGCCCCTACCGTCCGGCGCGATGCAGGAGAACTCCGCTCCCCTGATCAGCCGAAGGCCTACCGGCAGCGCACCGACAGCGTCGTCCCATCCCGCGGTGGTGTCGTGGTCGGTCAGGGCCAGAACGTCGATACCAGCCGTCGCAGCGGCCGCGACGAGCCCCGCGGGGGTGTCCGTTCCATCGGACGCGGTGGAGTGGGTATGCAGGTCAACACGCATGACCGCAGTCTTCGCCGGCTATCCCTACCGGCTGTCGGAACCTGGCCATCCAGGACGCGCCCAGCGCCTGCGACGGGAGCTTCGCGGTGGCTCCAGCATATGTGAACGGGCCTGCTTCTTGTCTCCGAAGATCAACTCGGAGATCGCCACGAAGACTTCCTCCGGCTTCGGCAGAAACTTGATCTTTTCCAGGTCCTGCTTCTGCCCGGCCGACTCTATCCGGAGCGTGCCGTAACCGAGTATCTGTCCGAAAAACGGCCTCATGAAGCTCATATCGGTCACCTTCGTGATCGGCATCATGGAGTTCTTCGTCTCGATGATGCCGCTGGTGACCATGAATCGTTTGTCGGTGACGATGATGACCTCGATCCACCACTCCAGCACCTTCCAGGCGAAGCGCAGCAATGCCCCGACCGCCACGTACCAGAGCAACGACAGCACCAGCCACAGGCCGTCCGTGACACCACTGACCAGCCGCGACAGTAAGTAGGCGCCGAGCACGATTCCGAAGGTGATCAGCAGGTCCTTAAGAAGGTATGCCCAGTGCCGCCGCACCCGGATTACCCGCCGCTCCATCGTGGGATCGAGCAGGACGTTGGAATGTCGACCGAGCATCTCAGCGCCGCCAGAACCTTCTCGCATTCACCCTGACCCACCTGTCTCGCCGCTGCGGGCAGCGCAACGCAGTCGTAGCCGGACTGTTCCGTCCACGATCCGTGAGTGTTGTACCGCAGCTGAGTCGACTGTGCGTCCCGACACTCTCAAGAGTACTACCATCCCGGCGGATGACAGGCTTGGCAGCACAGCGCATCCGGTGTGTTGGGGCGGTACTGATCGATGACGCCGGCAGGCTACTGCTTATCCGAAGGGCGCACGAGCCGGGACGTGGCCGCTGGTCAGTGCCTGGGGGCCGGGTTGAGGACGGCGAGGCCGATCAGCATGCGGTGATCCGCGAGGTGGCCGAGGAGACCGGGCTGGCAGTTGAGGTCACGCGTTGGCTGGGAAATGTCCAACGCGGCGGACCGGATGGGGCAGTGTTTGACATCCACGACTACAGCTGCCGGATGACGGGAGGTGCACTACGCGCAGGCGATGACGCTGATGGCGTCCGCTGGTGCGATGCGGAGACCCTGGCGACTCTGCCCGTCGTCACCGGCCTCATCGAAGCCCTCGCCGGCTGGCACTGCCTTCCCCGCTGAGGGTCAGGCAGTCGCGGCGCCTGGCCCCATGGCCAGTTTCGCCAACATGTCGCGGGCCTGTTCGGCATGCCGCGGTTGGCACAGCACATCGTAACGTCCGGCTACCAATTGGCTGGCCGACGCGAAGTCCCGGCGGCCGCGGGTCGCCGCATACCCGGCGGCGGCAAACACCGTCCCAAACACCGCGCCGGTGGCCACTCCTACCAAGATCGGAATAACTCCGGTCCCGGCCTGAGTCGCGAACAGGCTCAGCAGCACCCCCACGAACAGGCCGAACCAGGCGCCCGACGCCGCCCCCTGCCCGATCACCCGACCCCAGGTCAACCGCCGCAGCACCCGCTCCACCAGCATCAGGTCCACTCCGACGATGGTGACCTCGGCGACCGGAAACTGGTTATCGGCGAGATGATCCACCGCACGCTGCGCCTCGGCGTAAGTAGCGTAGGAGCCGATCGGCCAGCCGGTGGGAGGGGTAGGCAGGCCAGGCATCTGGCCGTAGCCGTTGAACGGACTGGTCATCACGCATCACCTCCCCTCCGAGGTACCCGATCGTGGCGGGAAACGCCCGGATTTCACTCAACGGTGTCATGCAACACGGTGTCACAGCCCCACCCGGTGTCTGCTTCAACCTCGGGCAGCGTACTCCCGCAGCAAGCCTTTACTGATGATCGTCTTCTGGATCTCGCTGGTGCCTTCGCCGATGAGCAGGAACGGCGCTTCGCGCATCAGCCGCTCCACCTCGTACTCCTTGGAGTAACCGTATCCACCGTGGATACGAAAGGCATCCTCGGTGACCTCCTTGCAGTATTCGCTGGCCAGCAGCTTCGCCATCCCGGTCTGGACGTCGTTGCGCTCGCCGGAGTCCTTCAGACGGGCAGCGTTGATCATCATCAGGTGCGCGGCTTCGACCTTGGTGGCCATCTCAGCCAGCTTGAACGCGATCGCCTGGTGCTGCGCGATCGGCTTGCCGAAGGTCTTGCGCTGCTGGGCGTAGTCGACGGCGAGCTCAAAGGCTCGGATGGCGATGCCACAGGCCCGGGCGGCGACGTTGACCCGACCCACTTCAACGCCGTCCATCATCTGAGCGAAACCCTTGCCAGGAGCGGCACCCAGCACCTTATCCGCTCCGATGCGGTAGCCGTCGAAGACGAGCTCGGTGGTTTCGACACCCTTGTAGCCCATTTTGTCGATCTTGCCGGGTACGCTGAGTCCGGCACTGACCTCACCGTAGCCAGTGGGCTTGTCCACCAGCAGCGTGGTGAGGTTGTGGTGCGCCTTCGCCGCACCCTCCTCGGTCTTTACCAGCGTCGCCACCAGTGTGGAGCTGGCGCCATTGGTCAGCCACATCTTCGCGCCGTCGACGACGTAGTGCTCACCATCGCGTCGGGCTCTCGTCTTGATCGCCGCGACGTCGGAGCCCAGCTCTGGTTCCGACATGGAGAAGGCACCGCGGATGCGGCCCTCGGCCATCCCCGGCAGGTAGTGCTGCTTCTGCTCGTCGGTGCCGTGGTGGCTGATCATGTGGGCCACGATGAAGTGGGTATTGATCACCCCGGAGACACTCATCCAACCCCGGGCGATCTGCTCGACGACCAGTGCGTAGGTCAACAGCGACTCCCCCAGGCCGCCGTACTCCTCGGGGATGGTGAGCCCGAACAGACCCATCTCCTTCATCCCGTCGACGATTTCCTGCGGGTAGGTGTCGGTGTGCTCCAGCTCCTGGGCGACCGGGATGATCTCCTTGTCCACGAACGTCTTGACCGTGGTCAGGATCTCTCGTTGAATCTCGGTGAGACCGGCGGTCTGAGCGAGCCGTGCCATGAGGCTCCTTTCGTCGCGCGCCGGTGGCCTCGCAGTGAAGCCTCGTAGGGATCGCAGAGGTCTGCTGAAAACAGTAATGTCTCTGGTGACTTCATAGGGAGCCCTGCCCCGATGACCACCATCACGTCCGGCCGATCCGCTGCGTGCCGCCGTCGACTCGCCGGTCCGGTGTTGCCCACCGCCTGGCTGACCGTGCGCCTGCACGTCGATCTCCTCCGGCTAGCCAGCGCGTTGTGTCGCGCTCGATGAGCTACTGCCGCCTCCATTCCCTCGTACGGCCATCTGACCTGATTCAAGGAGAACTACCATGGGCGCACCAGTGCACACATCGTCAGACCCGACCTTCTACCGCAGCCCCGCCGAGGCCGTCGCCGCACCGGCTGAAAAGCTTGCCTACGTCGTGGCGTTCGATCGCACCGCGCAGCGCCCCGACGCGCTGACCGTGGTCGACGTTGACCCCGGCTCAGCACGGTACGGACAGCTGGTGGGTTGGGCGGACCTCCCCACTCTGGGCGATGAGCTGCATCACTTCGGTTGGAATGCCTGCAGCAGCGCGCTGGCCCATGACGGCCACGACATGAACGGTCTACAACGCCGTTACCTGCTGCTACCCGGCCTGCGCAGCTCGAACGTGCACGTTTATGACACTGCGCCCGATCCCACCAATCCCACGCTGGTCAAGACGATCGACGCCAAGGAGCTGGCTGACAAAGCCGGTTACTCCCGGCCGCATACATTGCACTGCGGGCCCGAAGGGATTTTCCTTTCCTGCCTGGGTGGGGCCGACGGCGCCGACGGGCCGGGTGGGATCGCGCTGCTCGACCACGCCACTTTCGACGTGCTGGGCGCCTGGGAAAACGACCGCGGCCCGCAGCATCTGGCCTATGACGCCTGGTGGCACCTGAAGCAGAACACGCTGATCACCAGCGAGTGGGGCACCCCGTCGATGATCGAGGACGGCGTCAACCCGGAGCTGCTACTGGGCAACAAGTACGGCCACGCCCTGCACTTCTGGGACCTGGCCGCCGGCAAGCACCTGCAGCGGGTCGACCTGGGCGCGCACCACCAGATGGTGCTCGAGCTGCGCCCGGCGCACGATCCCGAGGCCAGCTGGGGCTTCGTCGGTGTCGTCGTGTCCACCCAGGACCTGTCCGCCTCGGTATGGCGCTGGCACCGTGATGGGGCAACGTGGGCCGCGGATAAGGTGATCACCATTGCCGCCGAGCCCGCCGACCCCGCTTTGTTGCCGCCGGCCTTGAAGCCCTTCGGTGCGGTCCCGCCTTTGATCACCGATATCAACCTGTCGGTGGACGACCAGCAGCTCTACGTCTCGTGCTTCGGCACCGGTGAGCTCAAGCAGTACGACGTGTCCGACCCCGCGAACCCGCGCGAGACCGGCTCGGTGCGGTTGGGTGGCATCGTCAGCCGGACGGCCCACCCGGCCGCACCCGACCTGCCGCTGGCAGGCGGCCCGCAGATGGTCGAGGTCAGCCGGGACGGTCGACGGGTGTATCTCACCAATTCGCTCTACGGTGCGTGGGACGACCAGTTCTACCCCGACGGCGTCGGCGCGTGGCTGACCAAGATCGATGCAGCCGCCGGTGGAGGGTTGGCCGTCGACAAGGGTTTCTTCTTGCACGGCGAGGACTTCCGGGGCCTACGAGTACACCAGGTCCGCCTACAAGGCGGTGACGCCTCCTCAGACTCCTACTGCTATCGCTAAATCGAACTGGCGCGCGATATCGGTTCCGAATGGCGCTCCGGTGACAACTCCGAACCGCGATTCGGCTCCGAATGGCGCCGGTTCCCGGGAAACGAGCGAACGTTAGCCTCTTGTGGTGGCTACGTCGAACCGGGTTTATGCTGCTCGAGTTGCCGGGCTGCCGGTGTTCGGCCCCGACGGCGAGCAGATTGGCAAGGTCCGCGATCTGGTTACCGCGTTGCGCATCGGGTCGCGGCCACCGCGCGTGCTGGGTTTGGTTATCGAGCTCGCGATCCGGCAACGGATCTTCGTCCCGATGCTGCGGGTCACCTCCATCGAACCCGGTGCGGTGGTGCTGGCCACCGGCACGGTCAGCCTGCGCAAGTTCACCCTGCGCCCCAACGAGACGCTGGTGATCGGTGAGATTCTGGATACCCGGGTGCACGTGGCCGCCACCGGAGCGGTCGCGGTGGTGGTGGACGCCGGGATCGAGCCGACTCGCACTCGGGACTGGCTGATCACGAAGCTAGCCGTGCGGGAACGCACCGGTCGGCTCAGCCGGCGGGGCCCGGTTGAGGTATTCGGCTGGGACGAGATCGAGGGATTGACGCTGGCCGAGGTGTCCTCCCGCGGGCAAGGTGCCGAACAGCTGCTGTCCCTCTTTGAGGGGATGCGCGCGGTGGAGGTCGCCAACACGCTGCGCGAGCTTCCCGCCAAGCGCCGATATGAGGTGGTCGACGCGCTGGACGACGAGCGGCTCGCGGACGTGCTTCAAGAGCTGTCCGAGGACGAGCAGGCCCAGGTTCTCTCCCGGCTGGGCGACGAGCGCGGCGCCGACGTGCTGGAGGCGATGAACCCCGACGACGCCGCGGACCTGCTCGGCGAGCTCCCGCAGCCCGATCGGGAGCGGTTGCTCCGGCTGATGGCGCCGGAGGAATCTGCACCGGTGCGCCGGCTGCTGACCTACTCCTCGGACACCGCCGGTGGCCTGATGACCCCGGAGCCGGTGGTGCTGACTCCGGATGCCACTGTCGCCGAAGCGCTCGCCCGGGCCCGTAACCCCGAGCTGACCCCCGCACTGGCCAGCATGGTGTTCGTCTGCCGCCCCCCTACGGCCACCCCGACCGGGCGCTATCTGGGCTGTGCCCACCTGCAGCGGCTGCTGCGGGAGCCCCCGTCGAATCTGGTGGCCGGTGTATTGGATGCGGAGCTGGCTCGGCTTGGGCCTGAGGCGACGCTAGCGGAGGTCACCCGCTATTTCGCTGCCTATGACCTCGTGTGTGCACCGGTGGTAGATCCCGAGGACCACCTACTCGGGGCGGTGAGCGTCGACGATCTGCTGGATGCTGCGCTGCCCGACGACTGGCGGCAGCAGGAGGCCTGGCTCACTTCCGACTGGCCCGGCGAGGTGAGCCGTGGCTGACTCACGTTGGCAGTATTCTGCAAGCCGGTTAGATTTACCGCGCGGACCACGCCGACTCGGTCCGAGGATGGACCCGGACGCCTTCGCCCGCTTCTCCGAGCGGATCGCGCGCTTTCTGGGCACCGGCCGATTCCTCGCAGCCCAGACGGTGCTCGTACTGGTGTGGATCACTCTCAACCTGACGGCGCTGACCCAGCACTGGGACCCTTACCCGTTCATCCTGCTCAATCTGGCGTTTTCCACCCAGGCGGCCTACGCCGCGCCACTGATCCTGTTGGCGCAGAACCGGCAGGACGACCGCGATCGGGTGTCGCTCGATGAGGACCGGGCCCGCGCCGAGCGCACCAAGGCCGACACCGAGTACCTGGCCCGCGAGATCGCGGCGCTGCGCATCGCAGTCGGTGAAGTGGTCACCCGAGATTTCCTCCGATCTGAACTCGGTCGGCTCATCGAGCTCAGAGAACCTGAGCCGCCGGATTCAGCAGCCTCTGATCGAGTCAGCCCGGATCGCCCTGGTGCCTATCGACGCGGTAGACGAGCGGACCGGTGAGCGGCTAGTGGGATAACGCCTAGCATGGGAGGCAGACCCACTCCCAACCGGAAGGTCGGTGCCAGCCGTGGCCTCCACTCAGAGCGTCCCATCGGTCGACGCGGTCAAAGCCGCGCTGGATGGGGTGCACGACCCGGAGATCAACCGGCCGATCACCGAGCTGGGCATGGTCAAGGACGTCACCGTCGCCGCCGACGGAACGGCGAAGGTGGCGGTGTGGCTTACCATCGCCGGCTGCCCCATGCGCGACACCATCACCTCCAGGGTCACCACAGCGGTGTCCGCCGTGCCGGGCATCCGGGCCGTCCGAGTGGAGCTCGACGTGATGAGCGACACCCAGCGCACGGCGTTGCGCCAGCAGCTGCGCGGTACCGCCGAAGAGCCCCGCATCCCGTTCGCCGAGCCAGGATCGTTGACCCGGGTGTACTGCATCGCCTCCGGTAAGGGTGGGGTCGGCAAGTCCTCGGTGACGGTGAATCTGGCGGTCGCGATGGCCGGTCGCGGTCTGTCAGTCGGGGTGGTCGACGCCGACATCTATGGCCACTCGGTGCCGGGCATGCTCGGCACCACCGCCCGCCCCACCCAGGTAGAAAAAATGATCATGCCGCCGGCGGCCCACGGGGTGAAGGTGATCTCGATCGCCATGTTCACCAAGGACAACACTCCTGTGGTGTGGCGGGGACCGATGCTGCACCGCGCGCTACAGCAGTTCCTCGCCGACGTGTTCTGGGGCGACCTCGATGTGCTGCTGTTGGACCTACCCCCGGGCACCGGCGACATCGCCATCTCGGTAGCGCAGTTGATACCCAACGCGGAGATTCTCGTGGTCACCACTCCACAGCGGGCTGCCGCAGAGGTGGCACAGCGGGCCGGGGCAATTGCTTTGCAGACCCGCCAGCGGCTGATCGGAGTGGTGGAGAACATGTCCTGGCTGGAGATGCCGGACGGCTCGCGCAGCTACCTGTTCGGTTCCGGCGGTGGCCAGGTGGTCGCAGACTCGCTAACCCGCTCGCTGGGCAGTGAGGTTCCGCTGCTAGGCCAGATTCCGCTGGACCCACGGCTGCGCGAGACCGGCGACGCCGGGACTCCGCTGGTGCTGGCCGATCCCACCTCGCCCGCCTCGGTAGTGCTACGCCGGATAGCCGATCGGCTCGCGACGCGCTCGCGCGGACTGGCCGGACGGCTGCTCTCGGTGAGCCCCAGCTCTCGGTAGGAGACAGTCAGGTTGCGTCGGGGTCGAACGGTGCGCGCTCGCCTGGCTGTAGCGGCCGGGGAACCGGGGCGCCTCTACCCGTGGGTGCAGCGTAACCGTTCGGTTTGGGCCCGTTGCTTTTCAGAGATTCGGGCACCCCGCCGAACGGATCGTCGCCGCGATCGTTGAACAGGTGGCGGCTGATCGCGCTACGCGGGTTGAAGCTACGCAGTCCGCGCAGATCTTCCAGAGGAGCCCGGAGTTCGTCGAATTCCGGCCCCAGCTCGGAGCGCAGCTGCTCGCGGGCCCCGTTGACGTACTCCCGGACTTGGCGCACAGTGCGGCCGAGCCAGGCCGCCGCTGACGGCAGACGTTCCGGTCCCAGAATCAACAACCCGGCGACGATGAGGATCAGGAGCTCGCCCCAGCCGATGTTGAACATCCGCACGCACCTCCTCACCAACCCGTGCAGCGACCCCAGCCTAGCCAATCAGGCAGTGTCTGGGCCGAGTCCGCCGGTCCGCGGCCCCGCCGACTCCTCGAGGACCGCGATGGCGAATCCGTCGTAACCCTTGGCGCCTACTGTCTGGATCGTCGTCGCACTCACCGAAGGGTCCGCGGCCATCACCTCGTTGAGCCGTCGCACACCCCTCACATTGGGGTCTGCGGTGTCCGCGTCGAGCACATTGCCACTCCGCACCACATTGTCAACGATAATCACACCACCTGGTCGGGTGAGGTGGACCGACCAGGCGAAATAGTCAGCGTTGTGCGGCTTGTCCGCGTCGATAAACACTAGATCGAACAACTCTCCCCCGATGTCCTCGGCCAGCCGCGGCACCGTGTCCAGCGCTTCGCCGACCCGCACGTCCACCAGGTCAGCGAGGCCAGCCCTGGCAATGTTGGCGCACGCCACCTCGGCGTGCTTTCGCACGGACTCCAAGGTGATCAGCCGGCCGGCCGGTGGCAGCGCCCTGGCTAGCCAAATCGTGCTGTATCCGCCGAGCGTGCCGAACTCGAGGATTCTGCGCGCGTTCATCATCCTGGCGAGCAGGTTGAGCAGCTTGCCCTGCGGGGGTGAAACGGCGATGGCTGGCAATCCCGCCGCCGCACTGGACGCGAGCGCGGCGTCCAACGCCTCGTCGGGTTCCAGGAGCGCGCTGGTGATGTAGTCGTCGACCGCCGTCCACTGCTGCTGGCTCATCGCGTCCTCACTGCCGTCGGGCTACCCACCGACCATGCTGCCCCATCCGTCCGGCCACCATGGCGAGGATCTCACCTACCCGTGGCCAGCACCTAGAGTTCGGGCCCGCGGGCTCGCAGGTCATCTACGGTGGCCATCGCCTGCTTAAGCTCACCGAGCCACTGCTGGGCGTGCTCGCCGACCAGCCGCACCGCCCAGGCCAGCGCCTCCGACCGGGACCGCGCCACCCCCGCGTCAACCAGGGTGTCGAGAACCAGGCGCTCGGGTTGCCGCAGCCGGGTCATCACCGGCACCGACAGCGTGGTGAACATCTCCTCGGTGCCGCCCAACCGGGCACCCCAGGCCACCTTGCGCCCGTAGCGGTGCTCGGCCTGCCGGGCGATCTCGATCCGCTCGTCGCGGGAGCCCTCCCGGAACCGGCTGATCCGGCCAGCTTCGGCTGCCGCGCGCTCGGCGTCGTCGGTGAACTCGTCGCCCAGCGCGGGCAGCTTCCCCACAACGATGATCTCCTCCCGGTCCACGCTGACCTCGACTTCGCCGGTGAACCAGCCATCCGGCAACCGTCCCGCGAACCACGCCTTAGCGTCGTCTGCCGGTGGCAGGTCAGCCTGCTGCCAACCACCACGACCATGCCCGCGACCATCTGGGCGCATCCCGTGCGACCGTCCTCGTCCCACCATGACATCGTCCTCTCGCTCGCGC
>JBHEMR010000180.1:0-5678 GCA_046262495.1 Pseudonocardiaceae bacterium
GTCGATTCCGAAATGTACCCGCAGTCGTGAAGCACTGACAGCGATGAACATGTACTAGTAACGGGGTCGAGCGGGGTTGCCGCCGGCTCCATCAGTAAGGAGAGCAGTGGCAGGTAAGGCCCGCGTGCACGAGCTCGCGAAAGAGCTCGGTGTCACCAGCAAAGACGTTCTCAAGAAACTCGCCGATCTTGGCGAGTATGTGAAGTCCGCCTCCTCAACGGTGGAGGCACCGGTCGCTCGCAAGCTTCGCGACTCGTTTCCCTCAGATGTGGGCAAGCAGTCCCACGCCAACGGCGCATCGACCAGCGGCCGCGGTCCCTCTGGTGCGATCTCCCCCACAGTGGGTGGAATCGCTGCCAAGCCCGGTCCTGCGCCGGTGGCCGCCCGTCGACCGGAATCCGCGCCTGACACGTCCTCTCCGGGGGTTCCCCGAGTGTCACCAGGGATGTTTCCGGGGGCATCTCCGCCAGCGCCCCCCCAGCGTGCGACCCCAGTGGAGCACCGGATAAGTGCTCAGCACCCGGCCGTCGATGAGCCCCCGGCCGCGCCCAACCGCCCGGCGGCACCCTTGCGCCCGGCAGTGGAACATCAACAGGCCCCCCAACGGCCGGCTGCCGATCAGCGGCCGGGTGTACGGCCCGATGATCCAGCAGCCTCTCGCCCGCGGTTGCCGAAGCCCGGTCCGCGGTCCCCGCGAGTAGGCAACAATCCCTTCGGCGTCGGCAGTTCCGCGCCGCCGCCGCGTTCGTCGGGGCAGAGACCTGCACCACCCGCGAGTCCAGCTGGGCCCAGCAGCATGCCTCCCCGCCCAGGCGGGGGTAACCGCCCGGCCTCCAGTCGCAGCGGCCCACCCGGCAGCGGCGGGCCGCGACCGAATCCCGGCATGATGCCGCCCCGGCCGCCCAGTCCGGGAACAGGGCCGAGCCGTCCGGGGCGCCCCGGTGCCGGTGAAGGCGCGCGCGGCGGCCCTGGCGGGCCTGGCGGCGGTGCCCGTGGTGGACCCGGTGCCCGTGGTGGTGGTGGCGGCGGTGGTTTCCGTGGTGGTGGCGGCGGTGGTGGTGCTCCCGGCGGTCCGGCTGGTGGCGGCGCTCCCGCTGGCGGTGGTTTCCGCGGTGGACCAGCCCGTCCGGGAGGCGGTGCCCGCGGCCGCGGCGGCGCGGCCGGTGCCTTCGGCCGGCCCGGTGGCCCCGCGCGCAAGGGCCGCAAGTCCAAGCGGCAGAAGCGCCAGGAGTTCGACAACATGCAGGCGCCGTCGGTCGGCGGTGTCCGGCTGCCGCGCGGTGGCGGCGAGGTCATCCGGCTGCGTCGGGGTTCCTCGCTCACTGACTTCGCCGAGAAGATCGACGCCAATCCGGCTGCGTTGGTGCAGGCGTTGTTCCACCTGGGCGAGATGGTGACGGCAACCCAGTCCGTTTCCGACGACGTGCTCGAGCTGCTGGGCCAGGAGATGAACTACAAGATCCAGGTCGTCAGCCCCGAGGACGAGGATCGGGAGCTGCTGGAGTCCTTTGATCTGTCCTACGGTGAGGATTCCGGTGACGAGGACGATCTTGCGTTCCGGCCTCCGGTGGTCACCGTGATGGGTCACGTCGACCACGGCAAGACCCGTCTACTCGACACCATCCGCCAGGCCAACGTGATGGGCGGCGAGGCCGGTGGCATCACCCAGCACATCGGCGCCTACCAGGTCGCCACCGAGCTGGAGGGGGTGGAGCGACTGATCACCTTCATCGACACCCCGGGCCATGAGGCATTCACTGCTATGCGGGCCCGTGGTGCGCGCTCGACCGACATCGCGGTGCTCGTCGTGGCCGCCGATGACGGAGTCATGCCTCAGACGGTGGAGGCGATCAACCACGCCAAGGCGGCTGGTGTACCGGTCGTGGTGGCGGTGAACAAGATCGACAAGGAGAACTCGGACCCGACCCGGATCCGTGGTCAGCTCACCGAATACGGGCTGGTGCCGGAGGAGTACGGCGGTGACACCATGTTTGTCGATGTCTCCGCCAAGCTGGGCACCAACATCGACTCGCTGCTCGAAGCGATCCTGCTTACCGCGGATGCCTCGCTGGATCTGCGCGCCAACCCCGACATGGAAGCCCAAGGGGTGGCGATCGAAGCGCATCTGGACCGCGGCCGTGGTCCGGTGGCGACCGTGCTGGTGCAGCGGGGCACGCTCCGGGTCGGTGACTCGGTGGTCGCTGGTGACGCCTACGGCCGGGTCCGCAGGATGGTCGATGAACACGGCGATGACGTGATCGAGGCGCTGCCCTCGCGACCGGTGCAGGTCCACGGGTTTACGTCGGTGCCGGGTGCAGGTGACAACTTCCTCGTCGTTGAGGAGGACCGCATCGCCCGGCAGATCGCCGACCGCCGGCGCACCCGGGAGCGCAACGCGGACCTCGCCTCCCGGCGCCGTCGGGTCAGCTTGGAGGATCTGGACCAGGCGCTCAAGGAGACCAGTCAGCTCAACCTGATCCTCAAAGGCGACAACTCCGGCACCGTCGAGGCGCTGGAGGACACCCTGATGAAGATCGATGTCGGCGACGAGGTGGAGCTGCGGGTCATCCACCGTGGGGTCGGTGGCATCACCGAGGGCGACATCAACCTCGCCATCGCGGACAACACCATTGTGCTGGGGTTCAACGTCCGCGCTGACGGTAAGGCCACCGCACTGGCCAACCGCGAGGGTGTGGAGATTCGCTATTACTCGGTGATCTACCAAGCGATCGATGAGATCGAGCAGGCACTGAAGGGCATGCTCAAGCCAGAGTACGAGGAGGTGGCGCTGGGCCGTGCCGAGGTCCGCGAGGTCTTCCGGTCCTCCCGGGTCGGCACCATCGCCGGGTGCATGGTCACCTCAGGGGAGATCAAGCGCAACGCCAAGGCCCGGCTGCTTCGGGACAACGTGGTGGTGCGCGAGGACTTCACGGTGTCGTCGCTGCGCCGGTTCAAGGATGACGCATCCTCGGTCCGGGAGGGTTTCGAGTGTGGCATCACGCTCTCGTCCTTCCATGACCTCCGGGTCGGCGATGAGATCGAGACCTACGAGATGCGGGAGAAGCCCCGCGCCTGATCGTTTCTGGGGTTGGTGGCCCTTCAAGGACCGCCAACCCCAGAAACGGTGATCTGCAAGGACCACCAGCCCTGGGCGCGGTGGTCTTCACCAGCTACCAACCGGTGGTGAGCGGTGTACGTCGGCGCTGTGGAGTTGGACGTGTTGTTCGGCGACGTTCACTCCCTGAAGCAGAAGCGCTCGCTGGTGCGGCCGGTGATCGCGGAGCTCCGGCGACGCTTCGAAGTCGCGGTGGCCGAGGCCGGGCAGATGGAGCTGCACCGGCGATCTTTGATCGGGGTGGCCGCCGTTGCTGCCGACGCCGGCCACGTGCGTGAGGTGCTCGACGCATGCGAACGCTTGGTGGCCGGACGGCCCGAGCTGGAGCTGCTGTCGGCCCGGCACCGGATACTGGGTCCAGATGATGACTAGCGTGAGAGGACAACGCTGCGATGGCCGACCCCCCACGGGCTCGCCGGCTCGCCAAACGGATCGCCAAGATCGTCGCGTCCGGCCTGGAACACGAGGTCAAAGATCCGCGGTTGACGATGGTGACGATCACTGATGCGAAGGTCACCGGAGATCTTCGGGACGCGACGGTCTACTACACGGTGCTCGGCGAAACCGTCGATACGCCACCGGATACCGCTGGAGCAGCCGCCGCACTGGCGAGTGCGACCGGAGTCTTGCGTTCCCTTGTCGGACGTGAAACCGGCGTCCGGTTCACCCCTACCCTGACCTTCCGCTGCGACGACATCCCAGATGGGGTGCGCCGGATTGACGAATTGCTGGCGCAGGCGCGCGATGCCGATGCAAAGGTCGCCAGCATTGCCGCGGACGCGTCGCCCGCCGGTGAGCCCGACCCGTACCGCCCACCCCGGCACATCGCCGCAGACGATGACTGACCGCCGCCGCGACCGGGACCGGTGGGATCTGGAACTAGCAGCCGCTGCGGAGCTCGTCGGCCGTGCCAGAGACGTCACCTTGGTTGCCCACGTGCAACCCGACGCCGACGCACTGGGTAGCGCGCTGGCTCTGGGCATGGCACTTCGCCAGCGCGGCGCCACGGTGCGGGTAACTTTCGGTGAGCCAGGACAGACCCCTCAATCGCTGCGGGCGCTCGACGTCGCGGATCTGATCGTGTCACCAGACGAGGTACCGGCGCGGCCGGAACTGCTGGTCGCCCTCGACACAGCGAGCCGCGGCCGGCTGGGCTGCCTCGCCGACCGGGTAGACACCGCTGGCGCCGTGCTCGTGATCGACCACCACGCCACCAACGGTGGGTTCGGAACGCACCATTTGGTGGATGCCGGCGCGGAGGCTACCGCGGTGCTCGTGCTCGAGCTGCTAGACGAGCTTGAGCTACGGCTGGACGAGCCGATCGCGCGTTGCCTCTACGCTGGTCTGGTCACCGACACCAGCTGCTTTCGCCGCGCCGATCCTGGCACTCACGCGATCGCTGCCCGGCTGCTGGCCGCAGGCGTTGATCCCAACGTCACCACCCGGGAACTGTTGGATACCCATCCCTTCGGCTGGTTGGCCATGCTGGGAGCGGTTCTCGGTCGTGCCCGATTCGAGCCCGCATCGGCCCAGGGCCTGGGACTGGTGCACACCACGGTGCGGTTGGTCGACACAGCGGGCCTACGCCGCGAGGAGGTCGAAGCGGTGGTTGATCTCGTGCGGACCACTGCGGAGGCCGAGGTCGCCGCGGTGGTCAAGGAAGCCGGTCCGGACCGGTGGGTGGTGTCGCTGCGCGCTAAGCAGCGCCTCGATGTCTCCGCCGCCGCGACCGAGTTCGGCGGTGGCGGTCACCGCCTCGCGGCTGGTTTCGCGGCCGATGGCAGCGCCGAGGACGTGCTGGACGCGCTGCGCCGCGCCCTGCATCGCGCGCCCGTGGCCTGACTTGTGAACACCGCACCAGCGACGTCGCGCCGCTGACCTTCGCTAAGGTCAACCGCCCGCGCGGAAGCCCAACCGTCCCTGTCGCCAAAACCGCCGCCGCCTCGAAACGTGGGAGACAGTCATGGGTATCGCTCCAGAATTTCCGATGACCGCAACGGGTTACGAGTCGGTGCTGTCAGCCGTCATCGAAGCCCACGGCCCGCAAGATGTCCGTCGCCTGATCGCCCGTGGCGATCATCTGAGCAGCTTGGCGTTCTCCGAGGTCGGCTCCCGCAGCCATTTCTGGGCGCCGATAGGCACCGCCAAAGCCGGTGACGGCGACACCGTCGCGCTCGATGCCCGCAAGAGCTGGGTGACCGCGGCTGGGCAGGCCGACAGCTATGCGTGGTCGAGCCGGCCACTGGCCAGCGATGGCGCCATGACCCTGTGGCTGGTACCTAGCAAGGCGGCCGGGTTGCTGCCGTTGTTCGATACAGCAGGTGAGTGACGACGCGGCTAGCGCCGGTGGTGTCATGACTTCCGCGTTGGCGCCCGGCGGCCTGGTGGTGGTGGACAAGCCGCCCGGGATGACGTCGCATGACGTCGTCGCTCGGCTGCGCCGGTTGCTGGGGACCCGCCGGATCGGGCACGCCGGCACCCTGGACCCGATGGCCACCGGCGTGCTGGTCTGTGGCGTGCAGCGCACCACCAAGCTACTGGCGCATCTCCCGCTGGAACCGAA